>JBKPTS010000074.1:0-33490 GCA_046735575.1 Actinomycetota bacterium | reverse complement strand
GAGGTCGCGCTCCGCGAGCTCGAGGAGCGCGGCCGCGAGGTCGCCGACCTGGATCGGACAGCGGATCTCGTCCTCGTAGAACACGGCGTCGGGATCCAGAGCGGCGAGCTCGTGCCTCGACGGCTCGTGGCCGGCGCCGCCGAGGAGGAGCGAGGTGCGGACCACGAGCGCCTCGGGATGCGCCGACAGCACCCGCCGCTCCGACTCGGCCTTCGCCCGCCCGTACGCCGTCACCGGGCATGGCCCATCGCCCTCGACGTACGGCGCGCCCTTCCGGCCGTCGAAGACGACGTCGGTCGAGAGGTGCGCGAGCCGGGCGCGCAACTGCCGCGCCGCCAGCGCGACGTTCTCCGCCCCGTCGACGGTCGTCTCCCAGCCTCCCTCGCCTTCCTGCCGGTACGCGGTGTGGATGACGACTTCCGGCCGCACCCGTCGGAGCAACGCCTGCACCGCGGCCGCGTCGCGGATCTCCACCCGCTCCGCGCTCGCGTCGGGCGCCAGCCGCAGGAGCTCGCGGCCGAGGAAGCCGCTCGCGCCCGTGACGTGCAGCCTCACGCGGCGCGCGCTTTGCGCCGCGACCAGAGGTGGCGGCCGGCCTCGACCGAGAAGCTGAGCGTCAGCGCGCCTGCGAGCGCCAGTCCGAGCCCCCACCAGGGATGGTTCTCGAAGGTCTTCCCGCCGAGGTAGCCGAGCATGCTCGCGTAGGCCGCCCAGAGGATCGCTGCAGCCGCGTCGTAGAGGATGAAGCGGCGCCACGGAAACGAGCGGATGTAGCCGGCCGAGAAGGTGACCGCCGTCCGCCCGCCGGGGATGAAGCGCGCGAGGACGATGATGTACGCGCCCCGCGTGTCGAGCGCGTGCTCGGCCCACTCGAGGCGCTTGCGCGACTTCTCGCCGGAGAACCAGCGGCGCACCGTGCGCTCGCCGAGGAAGGTGCCGATCCCGTAGCAGATGTTGTCGCCGAGGCAGGCGCCCGCGGCCGCGAAGAGGATCACGAGCGGCAGGCTCAGGTCGCCCTTGCTCGCGAGGTTGCCGCCGATGACGACGACCGTCTCGCTGGGCACGAGCGGGAAGAACGCGTCCACCGCGGCGACCGAGAAGATCAGCGGATACGTCCACCAGGCGCCGGAGACCCAGTCCGAGATCTGGTTGAAGTCGAGCCACGACGGCACGACCTCATCCTCTCAGAGGCGTGATGATGCGCCCGTGGCTCTGCTCCCGCTCGAGGGCGTCCGGGTGCTGGACGTGACGACCTCGATCGCGGGCCCCTTCTGCGCCGAGATCCTGGCCGGGCTCGGCGCCGACGTCGTCAAGGTGGAGCGCCCGGACACGGGCGACGACGGCCGGGCCTGGGGGCCGCCCTTCTGGAACGAGGAGAGCGCGATGTTCCTCGCCGTGAACGCGGGCAAGCGTTCGCTCGCCGTCTCGCTGCGGGACGGGCGCGGGCGGGAGGCCGTCCTGCGGCTGGCCGACGGCGCCGACGTCTTCCTGCAGAGCCTTCGCCCCGGATCGGCCGAGCGGCTCGGCCTCGGGCCGGACATGCTCCGCGAGCGCAACCCCCGCCTCGTCTACTGCTCCCTCGGCGCGTACGGCCGCGCCGGGCCGCTCGCGGGCGAGGCCGGCTACGACACGCTCATGCAGGCGGCCGGAGGGCTGATCAGCATGACCGGCGAGCCCGGAACCTCGGGCGCGCGCATCGGAACCTCGTTCGTCGACCTGACGACCGGGATCTGGACGGCGCTCGGCGTGCTCGCGGCCCTGCTCGAGCGCGAGCGAACGGAGGAAGGCGCGGTCGTCGACGCGTCGCTGTACGAGACCGTCGTCGCGGCCGTCGGCTACCACCTCGTCGGCTACCTGGCGGACGGGACCGTCCCCACGCCGCAGGGGACCGCGTTCCCGATGGTCGCGCCGTACCAGGTCTTCCCGACGAGCGACGGCGAGCTCATGGTCGCGGCCGGGAACGACCGGATCTTCCGGGCGCTCGCGGACGCGCTCGGCGCTCGCGAGCTCGCCGACGATCCCCGTTTTCGCACGAACCCGGACCGCGTGCAGCATCGGGACGAGCTGGCCGCGCTCGTCGCGGCGAGGCTCGCGGAGCGAACCACGGAGGACTGGGCCCGGCGCCTGCGCGAGGCCGGCGTGCCCGCCGCGCCCGTCGCGAACGTCGCCGATGTCGCGATCTCGCCCCAGACGGAGGCGCTCGGGATGCTGCAGACGCTCGACCACCCCGCGATCCCCGACCTCCGGCTCGCCGCCCTTCCGCTCTCCTTCGACGGCTCGCGCGTCCGGCACCGCCGCCCTCCGCCCACGCTCGGGCAGCACACGGCGGAGATCCTGCGCGAGGTCGGCTACGCGGACGACGAGATCGCGGAGCTCGCCGTGGCGGGCGTCGTCCGCGTCGCGGACGCCTCGCTCTATTCGTAGGCGATCGCTTCGAGCGGGTTGAGCTTGGCCGCCCGGCGCGCGGGGAAGATGGCCGCGATGATCCCGACGACGACGGCGACGATCGTGAAGACGACGAGCTGGAGCCACGGGACGACGAAGAAGATCTCCTTCACCCGGAAGGCCAGGACGCCGCCGAGCACGAGCCCGAGGACGATCCCGAGCGCCGCGCCGATGAGCGCGGTCATCACGCTCTCGTGGCGGATCATCCGGCGCACCTGCCGCCTCGTCATCCCGATCGCCCGCAGCATGCCCAGCTCGCGCGTCCGCTCGTACACGGTCAGGACGAGCGTGTTGACGATGCCGAAGAAGCTGACCACGACCGACAGCGCGAGCAGCACGTAGATGACGTTCAGGACGGTCTTGAAGCCGGCGACCTGGTTGTCCTTGAACTGCTGGCGCGTCTGTGCCTTCGCGTTCGGGAACGACGCGAGCGCCCGGTCGAGCGCCTTCGTGTTGGCGTCCGTGACGCCGCCGCGCATCTTGACGAACGTGAACAGGTTGAGCGGCTGCTGCCAGTGGCGGTCGAAGTTCGAGCTCGAGATGGTCACCGTGCCGAAGGGGGAGCCGCCCGTCGGAGGCGCGAAGATCCCCTTCAGCGTCAGGTGCAGGATGTCGCCGGTGGGGGTGAGCAGGAGGATCGGCGAGCCGACGACGAGGTGGTGGTCCTTCGCGTAGGCCTTGCTCACGACCGCGCCGTTCGCGCCGAGCTGGTCGATGGTCGCCGCTGAGCCCGCCTTCCACTTGAGGTCGATCACCTGGCTCGTCTGCGGCTCGGTGGCCGTCACCTGGATCACCTTCTCGCCTCCGCCAGTCACCACGGCGCCGTCGCCCCCGCGAACGCTGGCGATCGCTTCGACCCCGGGCACGCGCGCCGCGGCGCGGGCCGCGCTCGGCGGGATGGGGTCGAAGTTGTTCTGCGCGGTGATCGCGTAGTCGGCGACGAAGAGCTCGTTCACCGCGTCGTCGAACGGCTTGATGATCCCGGCTGCCAGCGTGGCGACGAGCGTGACGAGGGCGAGCCCGATCATGAGCGCGGCTGCGGTCGAGGCAGTGCGCTGCGGATTTCGGCGCGCGTTCTCGCGACCGACCCGAGTCGTCGTGCGGTCCGGGAGGACTCCGGGGAACTCGGCGGGCCACTCCGGCTGCCAGCGGGAGACGGCCTTGCGCACCGCCATGACGAGGACGATGACGAGGAGGATCGGGTTCAGCGCGCCGAGGAGGAAGGCGAGAACGCGTTTCCAGGCCGCGCCAGGCCCCCAGAGGCCGTAGCGAAGGCACCAGTACGGAAACGTGAAGAAGGGCCAGACGACGATGTTGAGCGCCACCACGGACCAGCGGGCGATCGGCGACATGAACGACGAGGCGCCCGGGATGAGCGGCGTCGCGACTCGTGCGAACGCGAAGAAGACGAGCAGCACGCCGATGCCGATGAAGAGCAGCACGCGCGTCGCCCCGAGACCGGACGCGAACAGGCCGAAGACGATGGCCGCGAAGCCGATGACCCCTGCGACGACGGCCCCGATCGCCCGCGAGGGAAAGAGGACGCAGCCGAAGAGCGTGACCACGCCGAACAGCGCCGCCAGCACGATCGTGACGATCGTGTTGGCCGGCTCCGTCGCGATGCCGGCGGCGAGGCCGACGGTGCCGACGGCGGTCACGGCGACCGCGAGCCACAACCCCCTGATGGCGTCGAGCGGCTCGCTCGGCAGGATCGCGCCCTCCCGGACCGCCGCGATCGGCGGGACCATCGTCGCGCGCAGTGCCGGATACACGCTCGCCAGCAGCGTGATCAGGATTCCCAGCGTGAGGGAGACGATGATGGTCCGGTTCTCGAGCGTCAGCCCGTTGTTCGGGAGCGTCAGCCCCGCTGCGTCGAAGAGCTTGAAGAGCCCTTTTGCGAGACCGAGGCCGAACAAGAGGCCGGCGAGCGACGCCGCTATGCCGACGACGAGCGCCTCGATGATCACGGACACCATCACCTGCCCGCGCGAGGCGCCGAGCGTCCGCAGCGTGGCGAACTCACGGGTGCGCTGAGCGATCGTGATGGCGAGGGAGTTCGCGATGACGAACGCCCCGACGAACAGCGCGACGAGGCCGAAGCCGAGCAGGATCTTCTGCAGGACGGAGAGGAAGTCGGTCGTGTCGGACGCGTCGCTCGACGCCTGCGCGGAGCCGGTCTTCACCTGCGTTCCGGGCGGCAGGATCGTGCGCACCTGCGCGATGAGCTCCTGCGGCGCGACACCGCCCTTCGCCGCCATCCGTATCTGATCGAGCCTGCCGACCTTGTCGAAGAGCTTCTGCGCCGTCTTCAGGTCGAAGCCGGCCAGCGTCGCCCCTCCGATCGAGGCGACGGCCCCGAACTTGACGATGCCCGAGATGCGGAACTTCTCGACCGGGCCGCGCGACTGGACGCCGATCGTCTGGCCGACGGCGAGGTCCTTCTTGCCTGCGGTCGACTGATCCACCACCACCTCGCCGGCCTTCGGCCAGGCGCCCTTCGCCAGCGTGAGCGAGTTGAAGCGCGGCTGCGTCGGATCGACGCTGAAGCCGAGGTTCGGTGCTCCTCCGAAGACGATCGCCTTGCCGTTCTTCCCGATGAGGTGAGCGTCTCCCTCGACGCCGCCGATCGCGGCCGAGACATCCGAGAGGCGCTTCACCTTCGGGAGCAGCGACTCCGGGAAGGACGGATTGACCGAGTTGCCGTCCGAGCTTCCCGAGAAGGCCCGCTTGCCCGTGATGACGGCATCGGTGTTGCGGTAGGTCGACGCGAAGATCGAGTCGAAGGCCTGCGAGATCGAGTCCGTGAGCACGTACGTCCCGCACACGAGCGCGACGCCCAGGACGATCGCGAATGCGGTCAGGACGGTACGAAGCTTGCGGGCGAGGAGCCCGCGGAGCGAGAACGCCGTCAAACCCCGATTTCCTCCATGGTGCTGACGACTTCGTGCGCGCTCGCCCCCTGCATCTCGCGCACGATCAAGCCGTCGTCGAGGAAGAGGATGCGGTCGGCGGTCGAGGCCGCGCGTGCGTCGTGCGTGACGATCACCGTCGTCTGCCCGCGCGTGTCGACGGAGCGGCGGATGAGCTCCAGGATCTCGTTTCCGGTAGTCGAATCGAGGTTCCCCGTCGGCTCGTCGGCGAAGAGCACGGTCGGCTTGGAGACGATGGCGCGCGCTATCGCGACGCGCTGCTGCTGACCGCCGGAGAGCTCGGCGGGGCGGTGGTGCAGGCGGTCGGTCAGGCCGACGTCCGCGATGACCTCGTCGAACCACTTCTCTTCGACCTTCTCGCCGGCGATCGAGAGCGGGAGCTTGATGTTCTCCTCCGCGCTCAGCATCGGGAGCAGGTTGAAGAACTGGAACACGAAGCCGATGTGATCGCGACGGAGCTTCGTCAGGTCGTTGTCGGCGAGTGTCGTGATCTCCCGGCCCGCGACCTCGACGCTCCCCGCAGTCGGCTTGTCGAGCCCGGCGAGGATGTGCATGAGGGTGGACTTGCCTGAGCCGGACGGGCCCATCACCGCGGTCATGCGTCCACGCTCGATGTCGACCGAGACGCCGCGCAGCGCGTCCACGCACGTCTGGCCCTGTCCGTAGCGCCGCGTGACGTCCCGCGCGACGACGACTGCGGCGTTCCCGTTCTCACTCACGACCCGCTCCTCCTTCACATCGGCGAATCGCCAAGGTTACAGCCCGTTTTCGGCTCTGCCGTGGGGTAGCCGTCCGGACAACGGTGATGCAAAGTCAGACCGTGGAGACGACGCAGGAGATCCGCGCCGCTCTCGAGGATGCGCGCGTGCGCACCGAGGAGCTCCTGGTCCCGCTCCCCGACGACGTCCTGCTCGCCGAGCTCGCTCCGGGCCGGCTTCCACTCGCCTGGGACCTGGCCGGGGTCGCGTACTTCGAGGAGCTCTGGCTCCTCCGCAACCTGGGAGCCGAGAAGCCCGTTTCCGAGCGGCACGACGAGTTCTACGGCTCGTTCCGGGTGGATCCGGACTCGCGCTCGCTGCCGCCGCTGAGCGCAGCCACGGCGCGCGCATACGCCGGCGACGTCCGCGAGCGGGCGCTCGAGACGCTCGAGAAGGCGGAGCTCGACGGCTCCCCCCTGCTCCGGCGCGGATTCGTCTTCGGGCTCGTGTTGCAGCACGAGCTCCAGCACCAGGAGGAGATCCTCGAGACGCTGCAGGCGTCGGGGCGCGCGTATCCGACCAGGAACGGCGTCGAGCCCGACCGGGCGCCGGCCGGGCCGGACGAGGTGCGCGTGCCCGCTGGGTCCTTCGTCCTCGGTGCGTTCGCGGAGCCCTGGGCGCTCGACAACGAGCTCGTGCCGCACGAGGTCGAGGTGCGGCCGTTCTGGATCGACCGCACGCCCGTCACGAACGCCGCCTTCGCGGAGTTCGTGGAGGACGGCGGCTACCGGTCACAGGCCTTGTGGACGAGCGAAGGCTGGGACTGGCGCAGCGAGGAGGAGGTCGAGGCGCCCGGGCACTGGGCGCAGGGGGACGGTGGCTGGGAGCGCACCCGCTTCGGGCGGCCCGAGCCGCTGCCCGAGCAGGAGCCCGTCCAGCACGTCTCGTGGTTCGAGGCGGACGCATTCGCGCGCTGGATGGGCAAGCGGCTTCCGAGCGAGGTCGAGTGGGAGCGCGCCGCCGGCTGGGACGAACGCCTCGGCAAGAGCCGCTACCCCTGGGGAAGCGAGTGGGTCGGCTACGAGGCGAATCTCGGCTTCAGCCGTTTCTCCCCTTCTCCCGTGGGCTCGTACTCGGGTGGCGCGAGCCCGAGCGGCTGCCTGCAGATGGCAGGCGACGTCTGGGAATGGACGTCTTCCTTCTTCCATCCCTATCCCGGCTTCGTCGCCTTCCCGCACTCCGAGCACTCGGAGCACCACTTCGGCGAGCAGTCGCGCGTGCTGCGCGGCGGGTCGTGGGCCACGGACGCGCTCGTGGCGCGTACGAGCTTCCGCCGCTGGGCGGATCCTCGGAGACGGGACCTCTTCGCCGGCTTCCGCTGCGCGCGCGACGACGCTTAGGGACGTGTCCGGGGTCAGACCCCGGACACGTCCCTTCGGCGCGCCGCTGCCCGCCGGCATGCGCAGGACGGGCTTCGGACGTGTCCGCTGCGGACACGTCCGGGGTCTGACCCCTCAGGCGCGCGCGCGGACGGCGCGCAGCGCTGCCCGCGGCCGCAGCGTCCGGAAGAGCACCATCGCCCCGGCGAGCCCGACGGCGGTGTTGAGCGCGGTCACGCCGAGCTGGACGACGAAGGAGAACGAGATCGCGCCCGCCGCCGGAACTGCGCCGCGGAGCGCCCACGTGGCGAAGAGCTGCTGCGAGCCGCCGCCGCCGGGCACGGGAACCGCCGTCGACGCGCCGCTCAGGACGACGACCAGCGCCGCAGCGGCGAGCCCTGCGTGGATGTGGAAGGCCTCGAGGGCGAGGTAGATCGCCCCGATGCGGCAGGCCCAGGCGGAGACGAGCCACGGAAGCACGGAGGTGACGACCCGCCACGGGTTGCGCAGGATCCGCAGCCCCTCGAGCGCCGCGGCCAGCACCGGCCGCACGCCGAAGGAGAAACGTCGCGACGCGAGCACGACCGCGAGTGTTCCGCCGGCGACGACAGCCGCGACGACGAGGGCGAGCTGCCTCGGCTCGGGCAGGGACGGCAGCGGGAGCGAGGGGCTCGCGCCGGTCGACCAGAGAGTCCCGAGGATCGCACCGATGATCAGGCTGTCGAGGAGGCCGACCACCGGCAGCGAGCCCGCGATGGTCGCAACGTTCGATCCGGGGACCTGAGCCCGCACGAGCGCGACCTTCGCCGCCTCTCCGCCGCGAGCCGGGAGGAAGCCGTTGAGCGCGACGCCCGCCGAGTATGCGCAGACGACCGAGAGCACCGGGATCCGTTGACGGCAGGCCGACACGAGGATGTTCCGCCACGCCACCGCGCGCAGGACGAGCACGCCGAGCTGGAGCGCGAGCGCCGGGGCGAGCAGCCGTGCGTCGAGCCCCTCGAGCCGCTCGAGGACCGCGCCGGACATGCTTCCGAGCGCAGACAAGGTCAGGTGAGAGCCCGCGCCTCGCGCGCGGGTGCCGCAGCCGCCATCCCGCCGCTATCGGCCGGCAGGCAGTGACTCGGTATCCCTTGTCCGAGTCCTGCTCAGCGCATGATCGTGGCAGCCTCGGCGAGCACGTCCCCGAGGATGCCGACGATCTCGTCGAACTCCTGCTGCCCGGCGACGAGGGGAGGCGAGATCTGGATGACGGGGTCGCCCCGGTCGTCGGCGCGACAGATCATCCCGGCTTCGAACAGCGCGTTCGAGAGGTAGCCGCGGAGCAGCCGCTCGGCCTCCTCGTTCGTGAAGGTCTCGCGCGAGTCCTTGTCCTTCACGAGCTCGAGCGCGTAGAAGTAGCCGACCCCGCGCAGGTCGCCGACGATCGGGAGGTCGAGAAGCTGGGCGAGCGTCTCTCGGAACGCCTGCTCGTTGTCGCGCACGTGATCGACGATCCGCTCCCGTTTCATGATCTCGATGTTCTTGAGCGCGATCGCGCACATGACGGGGTGGCCCCCGAAGGTGATGCCGTGCGAGAACATGGACGTCTGGCCGAGGAAGGGATCCATGACCCGGTCGGTCGCGATGACCGCGCCGATCGCGGCGTACGAGGAAGAGAGCCCCTTGGCCGAGGTGACGAGGTCCGGGCGGATGTCGTAGCGCTCCGACCCGAACCAGTACCCGAGCCGTCCGAACGCCGTGATCACCTCGTCGGCCGACAGCAGGATGTCGTAGCGGTCGCAGATCTCCCGCACGCCCCGCCAGTAGCCTGCGGGCGGCGTGAACGAGCCGCCGCCGTTCTGCACCGGTTCCATGTGCACGAGGCAGACCGTCTCCGGCCCCATGGAGAGGATCGTCTGCTCGAGCTCGTCGAGCAGGAAGCGCGTGAACTCCTCCTCGGTCTCCTCGGGCGGCCGGTGGTAGCGGTTCGTGTTCGAGACGTGACGGACCTCGGGCACGAGCGGCTCGAACGGGGTCCGGATCGCCGGGATGCCGTTGATCGAGAGGGCCCCGAAGGTCGTCCCGTGGTACGCGATGTGGCGTGCGACCGCCTTGTAGCGCCGCGGAGCGTGCGCCGCCGCCACGATCGCGTCGTGGTCGACCTCCGGCTTCTGGGCTCCTGCGCGCGCTCCCGGCTCGACCCGCGACCGGAGCTCCCCCTCGCCGCGCGCGAGGTAGTACTGGCGCGCGAGCTTCCACGCCGACTCCACCGCCTCGGAGCCGCCGTTGACGAAGAAGACGCGGTTGAGGTCGCCGGGCGCGAGGGAGGCGATCTCGGCCGCCAGCTCGATCGCGCGCGGATGCGCGTACGACCAGTTCGTGTAGAAGGGCAGCTCGCGCATCTGCTCGTGCGCGGCCTGCCCGATCTCGTCGCCGAACGAGTACCCGATGTTGACGGAGAAGAGGCCCGCGAGCGCGTCGATGTAGCGCCTGCCCTTCGAGTCCTCGAGATGGCAGCCGTCGCCGCGCACGATGATCGGGACGTCCGCCGCGTCGAACCCGCCCATCCGCGTGAAGTGCATCCACAGGTGATCCTTGGCGAGTTGCTGCAGATCGATCTGCGTCGGCGCGGCGATGGTCATGCGGCTCCTCGAGTTCGTTTGGCGGCCCGGTACTGCCAGAGGACGTTACCGAGTCCGAGGCCGATCGCCACGAGGAAGATCGCGCTGGCGACCACGTTCACCTGCGGAGGGACGGCCACCCGCGCAATGCCCCAGACGAAGATCGGGAACGTCTGCGTCGGGCCCGCATTGAGGTAGGTGATGACGAAGTCGTCGATCGACAGCGCGAAACCGAGGAGGCCCGCGGCGAGCATCGCCGGGGCGATGAGCGGGAGGGTCACCTTGCGGAAGGTGACGAGCTCGTTCGCCCCCAGGTCCATCGCCGCCTCCTCGAGATGCCGGTCGAACCCGATCAACCTCGCTTTCACGGTCACGACGACGAAGCTGATGATGAACATCACATGGGCGATGAAGATCGTCCAGAAGCCGAGCTGGATCGTGTTGTGGGAGTTCAGGAACAGCGTCAGTAGCGAAGCCCCGAGGACGATCTCTGGCGTCGACAGCGGAAGGAAGACGACGAGGTTCGTGGCGCCGCGGCCGACGAACTGGTGCCGTACGAGGGCCAGCGCGATGAGGGTCCCGAGGATGGTCGCGACGAACGTGGCGAGCGCGGCGACCTCGAGCGACGTCTCGACCGCACTCTGAATCCCGAGCACGGAGTTCCAATGGGTCCAGTTGTCGAAGGTGAACTGGTTCCAGACGTAGTTGAAGTTACCCGTGGGGTGATTGAAGGAGAAGAGGATTACCACGGCGATCGGGAGCATCAGGTAGCCGACCATGAGCACCGCGTACCAAGTCAGGGCGTGACGCTTGACGAACCGCCAAGCGCGAGCGCCGATTCCGAGCCGGACGGGAGGGGCGAGAGTCTCGGCAGCGGTTGTCATCCGGTCAGCTTCTCGGTCCCGACGATCCGGGCGTAGACGAGGAGCATCACCATGATGGTCCCCATGAGGATGAACGAGAGCGACGCTGCGGTCGGGTAGTCGAGCGATTCCAGGAACTTCGCCTGGATGACGTTGCCGATCATCGTCTGGTTCGGTGTACCGAGGAAATAGGCGTTGATGAAGTCGCCCGCAGCGGGGATGAACGTGAGTAGCGTCCCCGCAACGATCCCGGGAGCGGACAGCGGCAACGTGACACGCAGAAACGCTTGTGTCGGGCTCGCGTACAGATCCCTGGCTGCCTCGAGCAGCTTCGCGTCGATCTGCTCGAGCGAGACGTAGAGCGGGAGCGCCATGAAAGGGAAGAAGTTGTAGGTGATGCCCGCAACGACGGCGAACGTCGTCGCGAGGAGCCGACCGTCGGGCCCCAGGATGTGGACGTCCCGGAGGATGCGCACCACGGGTCCCTCGTCCCCGAGGATGTTGAGCCACGCGAGCGTCCGTACGAGATACGTGACGAAGAACGGCGCGACGATGAAGAGGAGGAAGAGGTTCCGCCACGGTCCCGCTTTGAACGCGATCCAGTAGGCGAGTGGATACGCGAGGACGAGGCACGCGAGGGTCGCGATACCCGCGTAGACGAACGAGCGGATCAGCTGCTGGTGGTAATCGGTGAGCGCGGCTGAGAAGTTCGAGAACTCCCAGGTGAACCGGAAGTCCGGGAAGATCCCGGATTGGAGCGACTGGTAGCCGAGGAAGCCCATCGGGATCAGGAAGAAGATCGCGAGCCAGAGCATTCCCGGGGCGAGCAGCAGGTACGGCGTCAGGCCCCTGTGACGGTGGAAGAAGGCGCCCATTTCGGTGCTCTACTGTCCCTGGACCGCCAACCACTCCTTGTTGTATTTGGGGTTGGTAAGCATCGCGGGATCGTTCTGATGCATCTGCGAGAGCATCTTGTCGGTCGGGAACGTGTACACGTTCGCCGCGGCCTTAGGATCGAGCTCCTCGGCGTCCTGCTTCACCCCCGTGACGGACGAGATGTAGTTCGCGCCGAGGGCCCACTGCGCCGAGATCTTCGGGTCGTACATGAAGTTCATGTACGTCGAGGCCGTCGGGACGCTGCCCCCCGTCGGGATGATCATGTTGTCCGTCCAGATGATCCCGCCCTGCGTGGGGACGACCCAGTGGACCTTCGGGTCGGCGAGAAGGGCGATGTCGCCGGACCACGCCATCGTGGCCTTGAGGTCCCCCTTCTCCAAGACCGGCGCATAGTCGTTGCCGTAGAACCTGAGGATCTGCCCCGAGTCGACCGCCTTCTTGACCCGCGCGATGGCTCGGTTGAACGAGGCGTCGGTCACCTTGGCGGGATCGTCTCCGTTCTCGAGCATGACGAGCCCGAGCGTGTCGCCCATCGAGTTCCAGACTCCGACCCTGCCCTTCAGCTTCGGATCCTCGAAGAGCTGCTTTACGGAGGTAACGGGGTCACTGACCTTCTCGTTCCAGGCGATGCCGTCCATTCCGGAGGCCCAGGGGAGCGAGTAGTCCCGGTTGGGGTCGAACGGGGGATGCTGCTGCGCGGGGATGAGGTTCTTGATGTTCGGGATCAGGCTCTTGTCGAGCTTCTGCACCCACTTGTTGTCGATGTACTCGCCGAGGAAGCGGTCGTTGTCGGTCGAGACGATGATGTCGCGTCCGATCCCCTGGCCCCGTGAGAGTCGCCCCTGCACCTTGGCGAAGTACCCGGGATTGTCGTTGATCTCCACGTAGTAGTTGACCTTGATCCCGGTCTTCTTCGTGAACTGCTCGAGCGTCGTCGGCTTGTCGATGCCGGCCTTCTTGAGAGACGACGCCGTGTCGATGTAGTACGGCCAGTTCGCGAAGTTGAGGACGTCGTTCAGCTTCGTGCTGCTGCTCGATGAGCTTCCGCCACACGCCGCGAGCAGGCTCGGTACGGACAGCACCGTGAGCCCGGCTGCGCCGCGCCGCAGGAGCTGGTCGCGTGTCATCCTCGGGTTCATTCCTCTTCTTCCTCCTCTGCCTGCTCGACGACGAAGGTCGATTCTGGGCTCCAGCTCAAGATGACGTTCGACCCTGGCGCTGCAACCCGTCCGCCCGAGTCGATGTTCTGCGCGAAGACGTGCACAGTGCCCGCCGCCGTGTCGACGACGAGCTGCGTGGCGACGCCGATGTATGCGGTCTCCATGACCGTCCCCGGCAGCTCGTTCACCCCGCCGCCGTGGCCGATGGTGATCTTCTCCGGCCGGACGCCGCAGGCGACCGGGCCGCTCTTCCCGTTCACCTGCGCGCGAACGACCGTGCCGTCCGCGAGGCGGACGGCGTCGGAGTCCTCGACGACGCCGGGCAACAGGTTCGAGGCGCCGAGAAAGCCGGCGACGAAGGGCGTCGCCGGGCGCTCGTAGAGCTCCTCCGGAGGACCGAGCTGCTCGATGTGGCCCTGGTTCATGACAGCGATCGTGTCCGCCATCGTCATCGCCTCTTCCTGGTCGTGCGTGACGTGGACGAACGTAATCCCGACCTCGTGCTGGATCCGCTTGAGCTCCAGCTGCATCTGCTTGCGCAGCTTGAGGTCGAGCGCGCCGAGGGGCTCGTCGAGCAGGAGCACGCGCGGGTTGTTCACGAGCGCGCGCGCAAGGGCGACGCGCTGCTGCTGCCCTCCCGAGAGCTGACGGGGCTTCCTGTTGGCGAGCTCGGCGAGGCCGACGAGCCGGAGCATCTCCACGACGCGGCCCTTGATCTCGTTCTTCGGCACCTTCCGGCGCTCGAGGCCGAAGGCGACGTTGGCCGAGATCGACATGTGCGGAAAGAGGGCGTAGCTCTGGAAGACCGTGTTCACGTCCCGCTTGTACGGCGGGAGCCCGACGACGTCGCGGTCGCCGAGGAAGATGCGTCCCGACGTCGGCTCCTCGAAGCCGCCGATCATCCGCAGCGTGGTCGTCTTCCCGCACCCGGAGGGCCCGAGGAGCGCGAAGAAGGAGCCGCGCGGCACATCCACCGAGATCCCGTCGACGGCGACGGTGTTGTCGAAGCGCTTGACGACCTCGAGCAACCGGATGTCCGGAGCGGCCGCGTCGCTCGCCGGGACGGCAGGGGCCTCGCTCGAGCCAGACCCCGTGTCTGTCCGTGCTCCGACACTCATTCGGCGAGCTTCACGACCACGTGCTTGATGCGGGTGTACTCCTCCATGGAATAGATGGACATGTCCTTTCCGTAGCCCGACTCCTTGAAGCCGCCGTGCGGCATCTCGGGGGTCAGCGGGAAGAGGTGCTCGTTGATCCACACGGTCCCGAAGTCGAGCTTCGCGGCGACCTTCAGCGCCCGGCCCGCATTCTCCGAGAAGACGGAGGCCGCGAGGCCGTAGCGGACGCCGTTCGCCATCTCGATCGCCTCGTCGTCCGACGAGAACGGCTGCACGGTGACGACCGGCCCGAACACCTCGTTCTGGACGATCTCCGCATCCTGGGCGACGTCGGCCACGATGGTCGGCTTCACGAAGAAACCGCGCTCGCCGAGCGCGCCGCCGCCGGTGACGATGGTCGCCTCGGCGTCGGACGCGCGCTCGAGGAAGCCGAGCACGCGCTCCTGCTGCTCGGAGGAGATCACGGGCCCCATCTCGATCTCGTCGTCGGTCCCCGGATCGCCGACGCTCATCGCCTCGACGACCTTCACGGTCTCCGAGAGCACGTCGTCGTAGATCCCCTTGTTCACGAGGATGCGCGACGAGGCCGTGCAGTCCTGGCCCGAGTTGAAGTAGCCGCCGATCTTGATCGCCTCGGCCACGGCCGCGGGATCCGCGTCGTCGAGAACGACCATCGGCGCCTTGCCCCCGAGCTCCAGGTGCAGGCGCTTGACGGTGTCCGCGGCGTTCTTGGCGATGATCTTCCCGGTCGCTGTGTCGCCGGTCAGCGAGACGAGGCGGATGTCCGGATGCCTGACGAGCGCGTCGCCGGCCGGGACGCCGTCACCCGTGACCACCTGCAGGACGCCGGCCGGGATCACGTCCTGCGCCAGCTCGACGAAGCGGAGCATGGTGAGCGGCGTCTGCTCGGCCGGCTTGACGATCTGGACGTTCCCGGCGGCGAGCGCCGGGCCCATCTTCCAGACCGCCATGTAGAGCGGGTAGTTCCACGGGCAGATGCCGGCGACGATGCCGAGCGGCTCGCGGCGGATCATCGAGGTGTAGCCCTCGACGTACTCCGCAGCCGACTTGCCCTCGAGGTTCCGGGCCGCACCTGCGAAGAAGCGGAGGCAGTCGGACATGGCCGGCGGCTCGTCCTTGGCGACCCACCACGGCTTCCCGACGTTCGTCGACTCGAGCCGCGCGAGCTCCTCGGCGTTCTCGTCGATGACGTCCGCGAGCGCGAGCAGGAGCTCCATCCGGTCCTTCGGGGTCTTCGCCTTCCACTCGGACCACGCGCTCTTCGCCGCCTCGACCGCGCGCTCGACGTCCTCGACGCCGGAGCGCGGGACCTCGGCGATCACCTCGCCGGTCGCCGGGTTCAGGACTTCCATCGTCTCGCCGGTCGCCGACTCGACGAAGGAGCCGCCGACGAACTGCTTCTGCTGGGTGACCGCGACGCTCACAACCCGACCTCCGTTCGCCGAAAACGGGGTGAGCCTAGCTCCCTGCAGGAGGACGGACAAGCGGGTGCGGCGGGCCGGAGGGAGGGGTCAGACCCCGGACGTGTCCGAACCGGCGGGGTCCCACGCGCTGTTCTGCCACTCAGGTGCGAACCGACGTGTCGCGAAGTGACGTGTTCGGGGTCTGACCCGTCAGGCGTCTCGAAAAGGACGTGTCCGTGTCTGACCCCGACTCAGGTAGAACACGCCGCCGTGAGGGTTCTGGTCGTGGGGACGGGGGGCGTCGGGTCGGCCTTCGCGCGGATCGCGCAGCGCCGCCCGCTCTTCGAGCACTGCGCGCTCGCGGACTACGACCTCGGGCGCTCCGTGACGGTGGTCGCGGCACTCGACGACTCGCGGTTCAGCGCGCACCGCGTCGACGCCTCGAGCCGAAACGACGTGCTGCGGTCGATCCGCGAGACGAGGCCGGACGCGGTGCTGAACGCCGTCGACCCGATCTTCGTCATGCCGATCTTCGAGGCCTGCCTGGAGGCGCGCGTGACGTACCTGGACCTGGCGATGTCGCTCTCGCAGCCGCATCCGGAGCGTCCATACCAGGAGCCGGGCGTGAAGCTCGGCGACGAGCAGTTCGCACGCGCGGACGCGTGGGAGGAGGCGGGGCTCCTCGCCCTCGTCGGGATCGGAGTCGAGCCGGGAGCCGCGGACGTCTTCGCCCGACACGCCGGCGACGAGCTCTTCTCGGAGATCGACGAGATCGGTGTCCGAGACGGCGCGAACCTCGTCGTCGAGGGCTACGACTTCGCGCCGACCTTTTCCATCTGGACGACGATCGAGGAGTGCCTCAACCCGCCCGTGATCTGGGAGCGCGACCGGGGCTGGTTCACGACGGAGCCGTTCTCCGAGCCCGAGGTGTTCGACTTCCCGGACGGGATCGGCCCGGTCGAGTGCGTGAACGTCGAGCACGAGGAGGTGCTCCTCGTCCCGCGCTGGATCGCGTGCCGGCGCGTGACGTTCAAGTACGGCCTCGGTGACGAGTTCATCGAGGTGCTGCGCACCCTGCACAAGCTCGGGCTCGACTCGACCGAGCCGATCTCGGTGAAAGGGGTCGAGGTGGCGCCGCGCGACGTCGTCGCAGCCGCGCTCCCGGATCCGGCGACGCTCGGGGATCGCATGTCCGGCAAGACGTGCGCCGGCACGCTCGTCACGGGCGTCGGGAAGGACGGCGCTCCGCGGAAGACCTACCTCTACCACGTCGTCGACAACGAGTGGTCGATGCGCGAGTACGGCGCCCAAGCCGTCGTGTGGCAGACGGCGGTCAACCCGGTCGCGGCCCTGGAGCTGCTCGACTCGGGTGCCTGGAGCGGGGTCGGGGTCCTCGGCCCGGAAGCCTTCCCCGCGCAGCCCTTCCTCGACGAGCTCGCGGAGCTCGGCTCTCCTCACGGCGTCCTCGAGCTCGACCCGAGCTGAAAAATCTCGCGCCGGTGTCGATGAGTTTGGGACTCGTTCGTCGTCTATCCAGAGTGATGCCCGGGCATAGGATCGAGTCATGGCAGTGGTGAGGCTCCGCGCCCCGCTCTCCGAGCTCGCCGGCGGGCGGCGGGAGCTCCGGGTCGAGGGAGCGACGGTGGGCGACGTGCTGCGCGCGCTCGAGCGCCAGCATCCTGATCTCGAGGGCTGGGTCCTCGACGAGCACGGCCGCATCCGCGAGCACATCAACGTCTTCGTGAACAGGGAGCACGGACGGGAGGGGACGAGCGTCGGCGCGGACGACCGGCTGCACGTCCTCCCCGCGATCTCGGGAGGAGAGGCATGACGGAGTTGCTGGTCGGCACGAAGAAAGGGCTCTTCGTCCTCCGCGGCGAGCCGGGGGACGAGTTCGAGGTGACGGCGCGCCAGTTCGCAGGCGAGCCGGTCGAGTACGCGATCCGCGATCCGCGTACCGGGCGCTACTTCGCCTCGGTCACCTCGGCCTTCTACGGCCCGAAGGTGTTCGTCACGGACGACCCGGCGGGAGAGTGGCAGGAGACGGACGGCCTCGCGCTGCCCGAGGGAGAGGAGAAGGCGCTCAAACGGGTGTGGACGATCCAGCCCGCCGAGGACGAGGGCCACCTGTACGCGGGCGGCGACCCGGGCGTGCTCTTCGAGAGCCGCGACGGCGGGATGACCTGGTCGCTCAACGGGCCGTTCTGGAACCAGCCGGACCGCTCCGAGTGGAGCCCCGGCGCGGGCGGCCTCTGCCTGCACTCGGTCGCGACCTGGCCCGGCGACCCGCAACGGCTCGCCATGGGCATCTCGGCCCGCGGCGTCTGGCTCTCCGACGACGGCGGCGAGACCTGGCGCCAGGGGGTCGAGGGCCTCGTCCCGCGCTACATCCCGGAGGAGGCGCGGGAGGGCTCGCGCGACCTCTGCGTGCACAACCTGCACCGGGCGCGCAAGCAGCCGGAGCGGCTCTTCATGCAGTTCCACGGCGGCGTCTACCGCTCGGACGACGCCGGCGAGACGTGGCAGAACATCGGCTCCGACAACGGGCTGCCCTCGGACTTCGGGTTCCCGCTCGTCCTCGACCCGGACGATCCCGAGAGCGCCTACGTCATCCCGCTGGTCGCGGACATGGACCGGGTGACGCCCGAGGGCCGCGTGCGCGTGTACGAGACGCGCGACGCGGGCGAGAGCTGGAGGGAGCGAGGCGACGGCCTGCCCGCGGAGGACGCGTACCTGACGATCCTGCGCCAGGCGTTCGACCGCGAGGGCTCGGGCGAGAGCATGGGCCTCTACTTCGGCGCCACGTCGGGCGACGTCTTCGGCTCCGGCGATGCAGGCGGGACCTGGTTCACGGCCGCCAGCAAGCTTCCGCCGGTGAACTCCGTGCGCGTGGCGTAGACGCGAGGACTCGGGCACCCTTCCGGGGATGCCCGAGCTCCCGACCGGCACCGTCACCTTCCTCTTCACCGACATCGAGGGGTCGACGGCGCTGCTCAAGCGCCTCGGGCGCGAGTACGGGGAGGTGCTCGCGGAGCACCAGCGGATCCTGCGTGAAGCCTTTGCAGCCCACGGGGGCCACGAGGTCGACACCCAGGGCGACTCGTTCTTCGTCGCCTTCCGCCGCGCGAAGGACGCGGTCGCGGCCGCGGTCGACGCACAGCGCGACCTCGCCGCGCACGAGTGGCCGGAGGGGGTGGAGCTGCTCGTCCGCATGGGCCTCCACACCGGCGAGCCGCAGGTCGGCGAGCAGCGCTACGTCGGCATCGGGGTGCACAAGGCGGCGCGAATCGGCGCCGCCGGACACGGAGGTCAGGTGCTGCTCTCCCGAACCACGAGGGAGCTGGTCGAAGACGAGCTGCCCGCCGGAGTCACGATCCGCGATCTCGGCGAGCGGCGGCTCAAGGACCTCGACCGGCCGGAGCGCCTCTCCCAGCTCGTCATCCAGGGGCTGCGCGCGGACTTCGCCGCGCTCAAGACACTCGACGTCGAGTTCGCGCGGAAGCGCCGGCGCATGTACGCGGGAGCGGCGCTCATCGGCGTACTGGCGGCCGCGGTCGCCATCCCCGTCTTCGCGCTCGGCCAGGGCTCCGGAGGTGGGGGCGCCAACGTCGCACCGAACTCACTGGCCGTCATCAATCCGGGCTCGAACAAGGTCTTCGCTTCCGTGCCGAACGTCGGCCTCTCCCCGTCGGGGGTCGCCGTGGGAGAGGGAGCGGTCTGGGTGGCGAACCTCGACGGCCGGACGCTGTCACGGGTCGACCCGACGACACGAACGCTCCAGGGCACGATCCCGCTCACCGCTACACCGACTGGAGTCGCGGTCGGGGCGGGCTCGGTCTGGACCGCGAACGGCATCCTCGGCAGCGTCTCGCGGATCGATCCCGGCGTGAACGCGGTCTCCGTCACCATTGCCGACGCGGCGCCGCGCGCGAACGGCGGGGCGATCGCCGTCGGCGAGGGGGGGGTCTGGTTCGTCTCGGCGATCGGGACGATCACGCACATCGATCCCTCGACGAACAAGGCATCCGTACCTGAGGTTGCGGGGCTCTCCCCCTCCTCCGTCGCAGTCGGGGAGGGCTCGGTCTGGGTCGCGAACTCGGGCGACAACAGCGTCGTACGCGTCAACCCACGTACCCGGGGCATCGTCCGGTCCATCGGAGTCGGCCGCCGGCCGAGCGGGATCGCCGTCGGCGCAGGTGCGGTCTGGGTGAGCGACGAGAGCGACGACGTCGTCAGCCGCATCGACGCGGCGTCGAACTCGGTCACGACGATCTCGGTCGGAGACAGCCCCACCGGAGTCGCCTTCGGAGAGGGCGCCGTCTGGGTCGCTAACTCTGGGGACGGGACCCTGTCACGCATCGATCCCGAGACCCGCAAGGTGAAGACCATCAAGGTCGGCAATCGCCCGGTCGGCGTCGCCGCCGGCCGCGGAAGCGTCTGGGTGACGATTCAGGCTCCGACTACTTGAGGCAGACGGCGGTCAGGTCGAGGAAGGGGTTCATGACCACGCACCGCGTCCTTTCCGAGACGAACGCCCATATGTTCGCGCTCATGGCTGCGATCGCGGGCGCGGCATCTCGCGCGAGCTGCACGTCGAGCTCGCCGTAGGCGCGATAGCGTGCGAGTCCGGAGAGACGTGCGGCGCGTGCGAAGAGTCGGTTGTACTTCGGTGAGTCGAAGTACGACCAGTTCTCGCTCTCCGGCTGGCCGATCGTCCGCCCGTCGAAGATCTCGAGGAAGCCTTGGGGGTCACCGTAGGGGACGACGAAGCCGATCCAGGCGAGGTCGAACCGCTCGCCCGGTGTCGCCAGCTTCTGGAACATGATCTGCAGCGGGAACTGCTTGATCTGGAGCTTGAGGCCGATCGCCCGCAGGTTCTGCTGCAGTACCTGAGCGACGCCGATGCAGTCCGGTCGATCACTGCACGTGTAGAGGACGGCGGCACGGGAGCGAAGGTGGCCCTTGGCGAGCCCACGCGCGTGTCGGAGGTCAGGACCGGCAAGCGGGTAGATGCGCTTGTTCTGAAAGCCTGGCATCGCCTGTGGGAGGTACTGGTCGGTCGGAGTGGCCGCAAACGGTCCGTACTCGCGCAGGAGCGCCCGCCGGTCGACCGCGAAGTTGAGCGCCTGACGGAGCTCGACGTTGTTCTTGAAGAGGGGTCTGCTCGTGTTCATGAGGAACATCCGCGTTATGAGGTCAGGTTCCAGGAAGAGGCGGGACTTGTTGACCCCGTAGCGCCGCACCAGTCCGGCCAACTGCGGGTTCAAGTCAGGAGTCGGCGCGACGGAATCGAGCGTGCCGCTTGCGACATCGTCGACCGCCGAGGCGTCGCCCTGGAGGTCGATGGTGATGCGAGCAACATGATGAGGACGCGGACCACGGTAGAAGCGGTTCCGCTCCATGACGACACGTTCGCCCGGCAGGTACTCGGAGACGTAGTAGGGCGCAGGACTGGCAAGCGGTGCTTTCGCGCCCTCGGGGTCGGCCGGTAGCGAGTCCCGCACCGCACACAGGGTGCTCGTTCGGGCGGGGAAGTCGGGAACGGGTTTCGTGAGGCGCAGGCGAAGCGTGCGTCCGCGGGCGACGGCACCGGCAAGCGTCGTAGCCTGCCCGGCCAGCATCTCTTTTGCCCCGACGATGTCTCCGAACAACGCCCCCCCGGTCTTCATGTTCGGATCGAAGATGCGCTCGAGGGCGTGGACGAAGACGCGGGCGGTGACCGGCGAGCCGTCCGAGAAACGCGCGTCTCTTCGTATCGTGAACGTGTACGTCTTCCGATCCCTCGATACGACTGGATTGGACGCAGCCAACTCCGGGGTGAGGACGAGACCGGCCGGAAGCGGCTTGTCCGGATAGCTCAGCAGTGCGGCGCAGGCGGGGCGAAGCACGCGTCCCTCGAGGCCGTAGAGCGCGGGATCGATCGACTGGAAGGAGGCGATGCTCGAGATGGCCATCCGGAACGTGCCGCCGTCCTTCGCGGGCCGGCTCGAGCCGATAGGCGCCAGCGCGAGCGCGGCGACCATCGCCGCGAAGGTGAGTGCGCGCACGGCAGCGGTCACTTCAGGCAGACCGCCGCCAGGTCGAGATACGGGTTGAACACCAGGCAGCCGGCGCGCGACGAGACGAGTTCATCGTGTTGTCGTACGCGAAGGGGATCGCGGGCGCCGCGTTGCGCGAGATGTCCACGTCGAGGGCGCCATAGGCGCGGTACCGGGCCGGCCCCGTCAGCTTCGACGCGCGGTCGAGGAGTCGGTTGTAGCGAGAGGAGTCGAAGTAGGACCAGTTGCCGTTGTCCGGCTGCCCGATCGCCCGCCCGTCGAAGAGCCCGCCGAGGAAGCCTCCCGGATCGCGGTCGCCGGCTTGCGCCCAGCCGATCCAGCCGATGTCGAAGGGCTCGCCGACGGTCCCGAGCTTCTGGAACATGAGCGGCGGCGGAAAGGACTTGACGTCCACGGTGATCCCGATCTTCTTCAGGTCGAAGACCAGGATCTGCCCCTGTGCGGATCCGAGCGGAGTGCTGGGGACGTAGAGGACCGCCTTGCCCGAGCGCAGGTGGCCCCGCGAGAGCGCCCTCGCCTTCTTCAGCTTCGGCGCCTTCAACGGATAGATGCGCTGATCCTCGAACCCGAGCATCCCCGGCCACAGGTACTGGTCGGTGAGTCGACCGGCGAGCGGACCGCGCTCGACGAGGAGCGCGTGCCGGTCGACCGCGAAGTTGATCGCGCGCCGCAGCGACACGTTGTCCCTGAACAGCGGCCTGGACGTGTTCAGCACGAACTCACGCAGGAACGTCCCCGGCGCGGTGAAGAAGCGCGTCTTGTTGATCCCGTACCTCTTCGCGAAATCGGCGGCGCGCACGGCGTAGTCGCTGTTCGGGGCCCACGCGTAGTCGAGCTTGTTCGCGTCCGTCCGGTCGAGGGCCGTCTGCGCGTCCATGCTCAGTTCGATGTCGAAGCGGTCGACGTGGTGCGGCCTCGACCCGCGGTAGAACCGGTTGCGCAGCAACGTGACGTGGTCGTTCGGCACGTACTCGGCGACGTAGTACGGCCCTGCCGACGGGACCGGAGGCTTCACGCCTTCGGGATCGGGCGGAATCCCGCGCGGAACGACGCACAGGTACGTCGTCCGGGCCGTGAAGTCGCCGCTGGCCGTCGTGAGCCTGATCGTCAGCTTCAGCCCTTTTGCCACGACGCCAGAAGCCGCGCTGGCCGTGCCGTCCACCACCCTCGCCGCACCCACGACGTCACCGAACACAGACGCTCCCGGCGAGCCGAAGGCCTTGTTCAGGACGCGGTTGATCGTGTGCGCCACGTCCGCCGCCGCAACCGGCGCCCCCGTCGAGAAGCGGAGGCCCGGGCGAAGCCTGAACGTATACGTCTTCCCGTTGGCGCTGACCTTGGGCGGAGCTGCTGCAAGATCCGGAACGACTCCCGCGCCCTGCGCAAACTCCGCCCGGGAGCCCCTGGAGGGCGGGATCGATCGAGTCGACGACGTCTCCCGGGATGCCGACGCGAAAGGTCCCACCTTCTCTGAACGAGCGCGCGGTCGCGCCGGAGGTGGCGGCAACCGAAGTAGCGACCGCGAGCAGAGCCGCGACGATCGTCACGCGTCGCACGAGCGATATTCAAACGTTCGACAGACGTCTCTACAAGGTGCGCGTCTCTACGAGATCGCGATCATGCGGTCGATCGCGCCCCGTGCGCGCTCGGCGACCTCCGGCTCGACCGTGACGACGTGCTTCCAGTCGCGGAGCGAGTCGCGCAGCTTCTCGAGCGTGATCATCTTCATGTAGCGGCAGATCGCCTTCTCGGACACGGCCTCGAAGCGCTTCTCGGGCGCCTCCTTGTGCAGGCGGTGGATGATCCCGGTCTCCGTCGCGACGAGGAAGCGCTCCTTGGGCGAGCGGCGGGCGAAATCGATCATCCCCTCGGTCGAGAGGATGTGCGTGCGCCCGTTGCCGAAGGCCATGCACTGGCTCGCGCAGCCGCACTCGGGGTGGACGAGGAGCTCCGCGTCGGGCGCGTCCGCCTGCCAGCGCTCGATGTCGCGGGGCCTGATCCCCGCGTGGACGTGGCATTCGCCGAGCCAGATCCTGAGCTTCCGTCCGGTGACGCGCTCGAGCCAGAGGCCGAGGTACATGTCCGGGAGGAAGAGGATCTCGCGGTCTTCCGGAATGGCCTCGATGACCGCCTTCGCGTTGCCCGACGTGCAGCA
Organism: Actinomycetota bacterium; assembly: GCA_046735575.1. Taxonomy (GTDB): domain Bacteria; phylum Actinomycetota; class Thermoleophilia; order Gaiellales; family Gaiellaceae; genus GMQP-bins7. The sequence continues at coordinate 9,762 of JBKPTS010000074.1, read as the reverse complement.
GTAGTCGCTCTCGGCCTTGACCTCGGCCGTCGTGTTCACGTACGAGACGACGACCGCGCCCGGGTGCTCCGCCTTCCATGCGCGCAGCTGGTCGGCCGAGATCGAGGCCGCGAGCGAGCAGCCGGCGTCGAGGTCGGGGATCAGCACCGTCTTCTCGGGCGAGAGGATCGCGGCCGTCTCCGCCATGAAGTGGACTCCGCAGAAGACGATCGCCTCCGCGTCCGTGCTCGCCGCCTCGCGCGAGAGCCCGAGCGAGTCGCCCACGTAGTCGGCGACGTCCTGCACCTCCGGCACCTGGTAGTTGTGGGCGAGGATCACGGCCTCTCGCTCCGCGGCGAGCGCGCGGACCTCGTCGTGCAGGGTGGCGATCTCGGCGGTGGTCATTCGAGCTCCAGCGAGACGTCGAGCGAGCGGGCGGAGTGCGTCAGCGCTCCGATCGAGATCTCGTCCACGCCGGTCTCGGCGACCGCACGGACGGTCTCGAGGGTCACCCCGCCCGAGGCCTCGAGGCGGGCACGCCCGTCGACGAGCGCGACCGCCTCGCGCAGCTCCTCGGGACTCATGTTGTCGAGCAGGATCGCCTCGACGCCTGCCGTGAGCGCCTCCTCGACCTGGGCGACCGTGTCGCACTCGACCTCGATCGGCAGGTCGGTCGCGACGCGGAGGCACGCGACAGCCTCGGAGATCGAGCCGGCCGCCCGCAGGTGGTTGTCCTTCACGAGCACCCCGTCGTCGAGACCGAAGCGGTGGTTGCGACCGCCGCCCGCGAGCACCGCGTGCTTCTCGAGCGCGCGCAGCCCCGGCGTCGTCTTGCGCGTGTCCAGGATGGCGACGCCGGTCCCCTCCACCGCGTGGACGTACTTCCTCGTCAGCGTCGCAATGCCCGAGAGGCGCCCCAGCAGGTTGAGCGCGGTCCGCTCCCCGGTGAGGATCGCCCGCAGCGAGCCCTCGACGCGGGCCACGGGGCCCGCGTCCACGAACGCTCCCTCCTCGACGAGCGCTGCGAGCCCCGTGTCGTCGTCGAGCGCGCGGAAGACGGTCTCTGCGGCTCGCAGGCCGCAGACGACTCCTGGCTCCCGCAGCACCAGCGCTGCGGCGCCGCGGGCCTCGGCATCCACTGTCGCGTCGGTCGTGACGTCCCCCTCGCCGACGTCCTCGGCGAGTGCCGCCCACACGGTGCGCTCGAGGACGTCTGTCGCTAGAGCCATGTCTCGAGCTCCGGCTCCGAGCCATGGCGAAGCACGACGTGGCCGTGGAAACGCTCGTCCTCGGCGGGGAAGTCGGGGCGGAAGTGCGACCCGCGGCTCTCCTCCCGATAGAGCGCGCTCTCGACGACGAGCCGGGCGAGCAGGTGAGGCGCGCCGCGCAGGCTCTCGAGCCCGGGGCCGTCGCGGACGAGCCCGCAGTCGCGCCACAGCGCCCGCCGCAGCTCCTCCGTCACCGGCCCGTCCGGACCCGTCCGTGAGCCGCCGATGGACGCGTCGCTTCCAGCCGCGTCCGGGGTCTGACCCCCATACCGTCCCGAGCGGACGGGTCCGGCGAGCGCGGCGAGGGCCGCGCGGCGGCCGAAGACGAGGCACTCGAGCAGCGAGTTGGACGCGAGCCGGTTGGCGCCGTGGACGCCGGTGGCGGCGCACTCGCCGGCTGCGAAGAGGCCCGCGACCTCCGTCCGCCCCTCGAGGTCGGTGACGATCCCGCCGACCGTGTAGTGGGCCGCGGGAGCGACGGGGATGGGCGACGCCGCCGGGTCGAAGCCGCGCTCCTCCAGCGTCCCGATGAGGGATGGGAAGCGCGTCCGGTCGACGGGGCGCAGGTCGAGGGCGACGGTGCCACGGGCGGCGATCTCGCGCGCGACGACGTCGCGTGGAGCGAGCTCGTCGGTGAAGCGCTCGCCGCTCGCGTCCAGGAGCAGTGCGCCCTCCCCGCGCAGCGCCTCCGAGAGGAGCAGCGTCGAATCGACCAGGGTGGTGGGATGGAACTGCGTGAACTCGAGATCCGCGATGGCCGCGCCGGCCCGATAGGCGGACGCCGTTCCCTCACCCATCGCGCCGGCCGGGTTCGTGGTCCGGGACCAGAGCGCCGCGGCGCCCCCCGTCGCGACGACGGTCGCACGTGCCCGAATCGGGCCGCGGTCGGTCGTCACGCCGACGCAGCGGTCGCCCTCGCGTACGAGCTCGCGCATCGTCGTGTGCTCGAGCACCTGGATCCGCGGACTGGCGAGGACGCGCTCGGCGAGGACGCGAGCCACCCGCTCTCCTGTTGCCGCCCCCCCGGCGTGCGCCACGCGGCGCCGGCTGTGGCCGCCCTCCAGGCCGAGGCCCTCGTCGAACTCGACCCCGAGCTCCTCGAGGTCGCGGATACGGGCCGGAGCCTCCTCGGTGAGGACGCGAACCGCGCTCGGCCGGCAGAGACCTCGGCCGGCGGCGAGCGTGTCCTGCGCGTGCAGCAGCGGGGAGTCGCCGGGGTCGAGCGCTGCCGCGATCCCGCCCTGGGCGAGCGAGCTCGTGGAGGCGAGGACGCTGCCCTTGGAGAGGACGAGCACGTCCGCGTCGGAGCCTGCGCACAGCGCGGCGAAGAGGCCCGCGACGCCGCTGCCGACGACGAGGACGTCCACCTCGCGCTCGAGCGGCATGGCTTCGGCGGATCTCATGGTAGTTTTCGCCTCACAGGCAATAACCTCGTCGGCCGAGTCTACCACGCGCGACCTCCCAGCCCATACCGCCCTCGCAGCCGTCTTCCAGGTGCGCGCCGACGCGCTCCAGGTGCTCCTTTGGCAACGCGCGCGTGAGCCGTTCCGGGGCGCGTGGTCGCTGCCCGGGGGCGCCCTGGGCACGGACGAGACCCTGGAGACGTCGATCCTGCGCCACCTCGCGGCGAAGGTCGACGTGCGCGAGGTCGCGCACCTCGAGCAGCTCGGGACCTGGAGCGATCCGGAGAGACATCCCGACCGCCGCGAGGTCGCAACCGCGTACCTGGGGCTCGTCCCGCTCGAGCTCGACCCTGACGTGCCCGAGGACACGCGCTGGTTTTCCGTCGAGGAGCTGCCGCCGACTGCGTTCGACCATGGCTCGATCGCGCTCGCCGGTCGCGAGCGGCTTCGGGGCAAGCTCTCCTACTCGAACGTCGGGTTCGCCCTCGCTCCCGAGACCTTCACGCTCGCCGAGCTCCGTGATGTGTACGCCGCCGCTCTCGGCTACGACGTCTCGGCGACGAACCTCAAGCGTGTGCTCCTCAGGAGAGGCGCGATCGAGGCGACCGGCGAGCGCCGGAGCCACGGCCCCGGCGGAGGGCGCCCGGCGGCGACCTTCCGCTTCCGCTCGCGGCGGCTCGAGGTGACGGATCCCTTCGCAGCCTTCCGGCCGCCGAGCGAGCGGGACGAGGCCTAGCCGGAAGGCGAGAACCTCCCCGTCCTCCGGCACGGTCCGGGCCCCCGCGGTCTCGACAAGCGGCCTCACGTGCCGATTACTACGAGCATGGGACACGCACGTCTTTGGCTTCTGGTCATCGGCGCTGCCAGCGTCGTCGCGCAGGCCGTGGCGGCCGCCGCCGTGTTCTGGCGCGGCGGGTCGCAGCTGCGGCGCGCCCGGTAGCGCGGCTACGTCACGAGCCGGATCGTCCCGGTCACCGCCGCGGCGACGAGCATCGCGACGGCGACGGGCGCTCCGCGGCGAACGACGACCCCGGCCGCGACGACGCCCGGGAGCCGCGCATCGATGACGATCTGCTGATCGCCGCCGATCGTCTGCGTGACGACGAGCGCGGTGAGCATCACGGGGCCGATGAGCGAGACGACCGAGACCATCCGCCGAGGCAGCTCGCGTCTGCCCAGAAAGACCGGGCCTGCCGCCTTGAATACGATCGAGGCGGCGCCGACGACGACGATCACGACCCACGCGGTGCTCACGTCCGAAGCCCCAGCAGGCACGCGGAGGCCGCGGCGATGAACGGGACCCCGGGGGGCGCGATCGGCAGCAGCACGAGCGTGATCACCGCCGCGAGAAGCGACGCCGTGACCGCCCTGCGCCCGCGGATGTACGGGGCGGCGAGCGCGAGGAAGAGCGCGGCGAAGGCGGCGTCGAGCCCGAGGGAGTCGGGGTTCGCGAGCGTGCTCCCGACGAAGGCGCCGACCGCGGTGCTCGAGACCCAGAGGACGTAGAAGAGGAGCCCGGCGCCGAAGAGGATCGGCCACTGGAAGCGGCCGGACCGTCCCGAGAGGGCCCAGGACTCGTCGACGATGAGCTGCGACTCGGCGAGCCTGCGCGCTCGCGACCCCGGGAAGATGGAGGCGACGGAGATGCTCATCCCGATGTAGCGGGCGTTGAGGAGCACCGCCGCGAGAATCGCGGCCGCCGCGCTGCCGCCGTCGTGGATCACCGTCGTCGCCGCGAACTGGGCGGAGCCCGCGAACGTGGTCGCGGACATGACGACGGCGGCCACGGCGCTCAGCCCGGCGGTCTCGGCGAAGACGCCGAACGAGAGCCCGAACAGGACCGGGCCGGGAAGGAGCGGAAGGGCCGCCCGGAAGCCGTCCCGGACGCGAGCTTCGGGCACGTCGGGCGGCACCCGCCGAACCTAGCAGCCGCTCTGCTGCAGACTTGCTCCCGTGAGAATCGTCGTCAGCGGAGCCTCGGGCCTGATCGGCTCGGCGCTCGTCCCGGCCCTCGAGTCCGCGGGGCACGACGTCCTGCGCCTCGTGCGCCGCCCCGCCTCGCTTCGAAACGAGGTCTCGTGGGACCCCGCCACTGCGACGGTCGAGACCGCGAAACTCACCGGGGTCGAGGCCGCGGTCAATCTGAGCGGCGCGACGATCGGCAAGCGCTGGACGCCGCAGCGCAAGCGCGAGATCCTCGCTTCCCGCGTCGACTCGACGACGCTCCTCTCCACCACGCTCGCGTCGCTCGAGCCCCTGCCTCGGGTGCTCCTGTGCGCGGGCGGGGTCGGCATCTACGGCTACGACCGCGGTGACGAGATCCTGACCGAGGAGTCGGAGCCCGGGACGGGCTTCCTCGCCGAGGTCGGGCGAGCGTGGGAGGCGGCAGCCGAGCCCGCTCGTGGTGCCGGCATCCGAGTCGTCGACGTCCGCCAGGGACTCGTCCTCTCGGCGAAGGGCGGCGTCCTGGCGCAGATGCGCACGCCGTTCAGGCTCGGGGTCGGCGGACGGGTCGGCAGCGGCCGCCAGTGGTGGCCGTGGATCGCGATCGAGGACCTCGTCGCGGGCTATCTCGCGGCGCTCGAGAGCGACCTCGAAGGGCCGGTCAACCTCACGTCCCCGAACCCGGTCCCGAGCGTGCAGTTCACGCGCGGCCTCGGCAAGGCCCTCGGGCGCCCGACGGTCGTGCCCGCGCCGGCGCTCGGGCTGCGGCTCCTGTTCGGCGAGATGGCGGACGAGGCGCTGCTCGGGGGCCAGCGCGCGCTGCCTGCGCGCCTGCTCGAACGTGGCTTCTCGTTCTCACAGGACGAGATCGAGCCCGCGCTCCGGCACGCGCTCGCGGAGTGACGAGGGCGGCGGCCGGCGCGCGATCGCGCCGGCCGCCCTTCCTGCGACTAGCTCGACGCGAGCTTGGCGGCTCGCTTCAGCAGCTCCGCCACGTGGGCCTGTCCGCTCGTGATCTGGCCGTGGCTCGGCATGTGGCCTGCGGCCGCGTCCGAGAGCACCTTCTTGATCGTGGCGGCCGCTGCGTCACGATCGTCCGCCAGCTCCTCGAGAGCTGTCTGCTCGGTTCCGTACGCGCTGTCGTCCGAGCTCGAGCCCGACGCGAGCGCCTTGCTGTCCGCGATCAGCGTGTCGGTCGCGAACTGCCCCACGCTCGAGTTGATCTGGTCGTAGCCCTTCGCCAGGTCGACCACCGCGGCGAGCGCGGGGGGCACGGACGTGAGGGCCTGCGTGATCACGTGCCCGTCGGACTGGTAGTCGTCGTGCAAGCCCAGCAGGTACAGCATCGTGGGCCTGATGTCGGTCTCCTCGACCCACGTCCCGACGGTGCTCGCCTGCGGAACCGTCTTCGTCGATTCCGGATCGTGAGCCTGGTTCCCGTCGGCGGGCTGCGGGCCGTCGACGCCGCGGGCGGCAACGCCGGGGCCGGCCATCCCGACCCAGGTGACGTCGATGTTCGGGCTGTAGTAGCCGTGGTCGTAGGCGAAGCTCGAGTTGATGCTGACGTTCGGCCCCGAGGTCGAGAAGAAGTAGTCCGGCTTCGGGAACAACGTGTACGTCGGCGTGCGCAGCGGATCGGCGGCCTGCAAGTGCAGCACGCGCTGCTCGAGCGCGCCTGCCTGGTACTTCGTGATCTTCTCGCCGTCGACGCCGCTGTACGGGTCGTCCGCGGTCATCGCCGCGGTGTCCCGCTCGAGCTGGCGGACCTTCGGATCGTCCGCCGCCGGCCTGCCGCGGACGTACAGCGCGAGCCCCTGGGGCTCGGGGTCGAACTGCGTTCCGCTGCTCGCGGTGCCGGAGAGCAGGCCCTTGATGTTCGCCTGCAGCTCGCCGATCTGACCCGCGGCGTAGTTGCACGCGGTCGTCACGCCGTCGCAAGCGGCGGGCGTGGGCTGCGTCGCACGCCCGACGTTCGCCCCGGCGAACTGGTCGTTCTCCTCGGCGCTGATGACGAACAGCGTGTTCGCCGGCGTGATCCCGTCCGCCCCGAGCCTCTCGAAGAACTTCTGGAACGCCGCGTCGTAGTGCTGGGCGTTCGTGACGTAGCAGGAGTCGCCCGGCCCGAGCGGCCGGCCCGGGCTCTGCGGCGAGGCGGACGTGCAGCCGGTGGTGGTGTCCGGCTTCCGCTCGTGCAGGTCGGAGATGTAGCCGTACGTCACGGGGATCCCCGCCTCCTGCATGTCGGCGAGCACGGCGAGGCTCTGGGTCGCGGTCGGGTTGAAGCCGGGGAAGCCCGGCCCACCGCCGAATGCCTCCGAGATCGTGTGCCCGTCGAGGTCGACGAGGTTCCCGTTGGCGTCGGTCACCTGGTAGCCGTTGTGCGTGACGTTCGGCGTTCCCCCGCCGATCCGAGGCGAGATGTACCGGGCACCGAAGAGGGCGTGGTAGCCGTCGTAGCCGCCCGGCTCCGTCGGCAGCAGGTCGGGCGCCGCAGTGGGAGACGGCGTGGTCTGCCCGAACTTCACCGCCTGCGCGTCGGCGCAGATCGCCTCGCCCTGCGCGCAGTGGATCGCCTCCCCGATGTAGTCGGCGATCTCCTTGTTCTTGAAGGAGTTCGGGTCCTGGTTGAACTGCGCGACCTCGGGCGAATTCGCCCCGAACACGGTGGGGAGGTCGCCCTTCGCGTTCTCGAGCACCATGTTCGCCGTGGAGAAGTCGCCCACCGTGCAGCCCGCGCGGGTGAAGGGCACCCACGGCGCGGGGGTGATGCGGCTCGTGTCCCCGCTCGTGGCCGGCACCTCGTCCGAGTAGACCATCGACGGGGTCGCGTCGTGGCCCGCGGTGGGGCTGGCGGCGGTGTCGACGACGGGCGACGTCCAGTAGGTGAACGACGTCGCCGGATCGGTCGACCCGTCGGGGTTGTACGTCTTGTACGAGTTCGAGACGGGCTGGCCGTGCCGGTCGCCGTAGAGGCCCGTGTAGATCGTCAGGCTGTCGTCGGCGGTGTGCGCGATCAGCGGCGTGTGCGAGTTCGAGAACACGGTGCCGTTCTGCTTCAGGAAGTTCAGGAGGTGCGGCATCTGCTCGAGATCCGAAGGGACGTTCGGGTTGTCCCGGGCGAAGTGCACGTTGTCGAAGACGATGTTGATCACGTGCGAGACGCCGTTTCCGAGCTGACAGGACGTCGTGCTCGGGGACGCGCTCGTACCGGTCGACGCGGAGTCGGCCGAGGCCGACGTCGCCGCGACGACGAGCGCGGCGACCGCGCCTGCGAGAGCGAGCGCCAGCAGACCGGCTCGTGTCGAGAGGTGCCGGCGTCGTGCATGACGGTTGGTCCGTGCGTTCATGAGCTCTCCCCTCCTCGTTCGACGGCTCTTCGAACGACGCGACCGTAGCCGCAGGCGCCGACGCCGTGCGTCACTCACGAGTCGGACGGGCGCAGGCAGGGAGAATGGCGCCGTGCCCGACCTCGAGACGCTCGGCTGGGACGCCCACTGGGCGTCGCTCTTCGAGCCGTTCGCAGCACAGGATCTCGTGGCAGGGCGAGTCGCCGTGCAGCACCGCGGCGCGTACGACGTCCTCGGCGAAGCCGGTGAGACCCGAGCGCAAGCCGCCGGCCGGCTGGTGCGCGCGGCGGCCGGCCCGGCCGAGTTGCCCGTGGTCGGGGACTGGGTGGCGCTCGGGGGCGAGCCGAAAACCCCGAGCATCCAGGCGATCCTTCCCCGTCGCACGGCCTTCTCGCGACGGGCGCCGTACGACCCGGAGACGGACCGGGCGCGCGAGCAGGTCGTCGCCGCGAACGTCGACGTCGTCTTCGTCACCGCGTCCCTCGGCGGCGATGTCAACGTCGCCGTCCTCGAGCGCTACCTCACGCTCGCCTGGGAGAGCGGCGCGCGCCCCGTGATCCTCCTCACCAAGGCGGACCTGGAGGAGGATCCCGAGGCCGTCGTCGACGAGCTCTCGGGGATCGGCGGAGCGGTCCCGGTGCTCGCGGTCTCCACGCGGAGCGGGCTGGGTCTGGACGAGCTCCGTTCGCACCTGCCGCCGGCGGTGACCGGAGCTCTCCTCGGGCCGTCCGGAGCCGGCAAGTCCACGCTCGTCAACACGCTCGTGGGCGAGGAGTTGCTCGCGGCCGCGCAGGAGGACACCGGCTCGGAGGGACGGCACACGACCACGCGCCGCCAGCTCGTCCCGGTCCCGGGGGCCGGGCTTCTCATCGACAACCCGGGAATGCGGGAGGTGCACCTGTGGGCGGCCGACGAGGGCCTCGAGGACGCCTTCCCCGAGATCGTCGAACTGGACGGCCGATGCCGATTCTCCGACTGCAGCCACGAGACCGAGCCCGGATGCGCCATTCAAGCGGCGCTGGCGGACGGGCGGCTCGCCGCCGAGCGCTGGGCGAGCTACCGGGCCCTCCGCGACGAGCTCGCCGCGCTCGACGCGACGCTCGCGCGACGGGAGCGGGCCAGAGCACGGCGGGGACGGCCTCGGAGCAACGGGAGCTAGTCACCCGCCGTCCAGGGAACCGGTGCTTCAGCCAGAATCAGCGGTGGTGACGTCGGAGCCGATCAGCCCGGAGCTCGTCCTCGTCGATCCCGAGCTCGCCGCGCGGGCGCGGGCGGCGCTGCCGATGCCGGCGCCGGTCCAGCCTCGTACGCTCGCCCGCCCCGCGACTGGGACACCAGCGGCGCCAGCTCCGGCGCCGGTCGCGAGGAATCCCTATCCCCTGTGGGCGCGCGTCACCGCCGCGATGTGGCTCGTCGTCGTCGGGATCCTGATCGGCGGCGCCGCGATCCCGCACGCCCAGGACACCCCGCACCTGATCCCGCAGATCTCCGAGCCGACGGTGTGCAAGAAGCCGGCGCCGAAGCCGGGTCCAGTCGTCCCCGGCCCCGGAGTCCCGGGCCAGCCCGGTGTCTAGCCGCAGCTACAATCCGGCCCCCGCGGGGCTATAGCTCAGTTGGGAGAGCGCCTGGATCGCACCCAGGAGGTCGCCGGTTCGAGTCCGGCTAGCTCCATCGTTCATGTTCCTGCAAGCCGCGAGAGTCAACTCGTGAGCGCACTACTCCGGGGACCCCAGGCGACCCACCAGTTGTACTCGTCGATGTACTTCGCCAGCGGCTTCTGGACCGGATAGGCGAGCTGCTGCTGGAGGTAGCCCTCGATGT
>JBKPTS010000073.1:0-8200 GCA_046735575.1 Actinomycetota bacterium | reverse complement strand
ACAGAAGGTTGATGTACGCGAACGGATCGATGTAGGCCGGGCTCCAGAGGCCGAATGCGATGTCCCAGGGCTCACCGGGCGTCGCGAGCTTCCTGAAGTACGCCGCGGACGCGCTGTGAATCGGGATGCCCCGCACGTCGACGTCGAGACCGATCTCTCGCAGTTGTTGCTTGACCAGCTGTCCGACCGCCATCGGGATGGGCGAGCCGTTGACGTAGAGCACAGCCTTCCCGCCGCGCAGGTTGCCGCTCGCGAGGGCCTTCGCTTTCTGCAGGTCCGGGCGTTCGAGCGGGTAGACGTCTGCGTCCTTGAATCCCGGCAGGATCGACGGCAGGTACTGGTCGCTGGGCCGGCTCACGAGGGGGCCGCCGGTGCTGACGAGCGCCCGCCGGTTGAGCGCGAAGTTCACGGCTCTCCGGAGCTTGGCGTTGTCCCGAAAGAGCGGGCGCGACGAATTGAAGGCCAGCATCCGCAACGTGAGCCCGGGCCTCAGGTAGAGCTGTGAGCGGTCGATGCCGTACTTCGAGACGAGCCCGAGTGCCGGATCGAAGTAGATGGCGGCAAGGGTGTATCCCCAGTCTGCGTCGCCGTGATCGACGCGCAGGAGCACGTCCTGAGGAGATGGCGCTCGCAGGTCGACGTCGAAGCCGTCGACGTGGTGAGGGCGGTCTCCGCCGTAGAACCTGTTCCGTCGGATGACGACGCGCTCGCCGCGTCGATAGTCGGCGACGAAGTACGGACCCGCCCCCGGGACCTCCCCGACGCCCTCGGGGTCGATCGGAAGCTTGGGTGGCACCGCGCAGAAGAACGTCGACGCCGTTCGCTGCGGGAAGTCCGGGGCGCGACGCGTGAGTCGTACGACGAGTGTGTTCCCGCGGGCGACGACTCCGCTGGCTGCGTCGCTCTTGCCCGCGAGCACCTGGCCCGCACCGACGATGTCCCGGACGTACTGAACACCGGGCGAGTTCATGTCGGGAGCCAGCACGCGGTTGATCGCGTGTGCGAAGGCGCTTGCCCGCACCGGCTGTCCGTCGCTGAAGCGAAAGCCCTGGCGCAGCTTGAACGTGTAGGTCCTGCCCCCGTGGGAGACGGTCGGAAACCCCACGGCGACCTCGGGCTGAAGCCGAAACCCCGCCGGCGGGCGTTTATCGGGATATGCCATGAGGCGTGCGCAGGTCGTGTCGAGCAGTGCCCAGCCCGGCGGGAACGAGGCCAGGGCGGGATCCAGGTAGTCGATCCCGGAGGCAGAGTTGAGACTCACGTGGAAGATTCCGCCTTCGTTCGTGGATGCGAGCGCGGTCGCGTCCGCCCCGGCCGTCAGCAGGACGCCAACTGCCACCGCTACACCGAGAAGCGGAAGTCGACGTCGCCTCATCGGTCTCCCATGGGCAAGCAGCCTATGACTTCGTGCATCTGGTAACAAGACGCGCCCCGGCCGGTCGTGCTTCCCGCCCTGCCCGAGGTTCGGTTACGCGGTCGTCAGGAGCGGCGTCTTGGAGCCCTCGGTGACGACGACCCAGGAGTCGAAGTCGCTCAGCCTGTAGGGCGCGTTCAGCCGCACGCTCGCCGTCCCGGCGCTCGTCGGGACGAAGCTGCCGCAGAGCGCGGCGAGGCGCCCGTGCCTCGTCAGCCAGAGCTCGTACGGCAGGCCTCTGCGCGAGGGCCCGAGCCCCTTCACGTCGAGCCTCATGGGCCAGTTGCCGGCGGAGTCGACCGGGTAGAGCTGCAGCGATGCGGTCGCCCCGGCCGCCTCACGCGTGCCGACCATCGCGACGACGCGCTCCGTGCCTGCCCCGCCGTTCGAGCCCGTGACGTAGCCGAGGCCGAACGTCGCGACGAGGAAGGCCGCCGCGAGCGCGACGAGCGCGAGCCTCCGCAGCGGCACCCGCCTCGGCGCGAGCGGCGTGACGGTCGCCTCCGGAGGGGCGGGAGGCGCCGCGGGCTCGAAGTCGGGCGGAGGCCCTGCGGCCACGAGCAGGTCGTGCACGCGGCGCAGCCGCTCCTGCTCGGCGGGGGCGAGGTCGCCGCCGCCGACGAGATCGTCGAAGTCGGGACCGCGCGGGGTGGCGCTCATCCGAGCTCCTCCTCGAGCGCGTCCGCGAGGCGCGCGAGGGCGCTGCGCGTCCGCGTCTTCACGGTGCCGAGGGGAATCCCGAGCGTCTGCGCGACCTCGCTCTGCGAGAGACCGCGCCAGTACGCGAGCTCGATCACGGGGCGCTCGTGCGGGGGCAGAACCTCGAGGGCCCGGTGGACCCGCCACGCCGTCCACGACGTCTCCGCCTGGTCCGCGGGCGTCGGCTCCGCGCTCGGCTCCTCCTGCAGCTCGGCGGTCGGCTCGGGCGTCTTGCGCAACCCGTCCGTGATCGCGTTCCGCGCGACGGCGTAGAGCCACGGCGCGCCGCCTCCACGGTTCCGGTTGTACGTCCGGGCGGAGCGCCAGATCGCGACGAACGCGTCCTGCGCGGCATCCTCCGCGCGCCCCCGGTCGCCGATCCGGCGCAGGGCGAGCCCGAGGACCGGCCGCGCGTAGCGTCGGTAGAGCTCCTCGAACGCGGGCCGGTCGCCGTCCGCGATGCGCTCGATGAGCTCCCCGTCGCTGATCGCCTGCTCGGACACGCGCGGGAATCTTGCCCGTACAGGGGCGAAGGCACCGCAGTCCAACGCGAACGACGCGCTCATCGCTCTCGGGTACGGCGGGAACGCCCTCCCGGATTGCCTTCGGGAGGCGGCGGCGAGCCTACCTGGCCGCCTCGAAGCGGCTCGCGACGGCGTTCCAGTCGACGACGTTCCACCACGCCTCGAGGTAGTCCGGTCGCCGGTTCTGGTAGCGCAGGTAGTAGGCGTGCTCCCAGACGTCGATCCCGAGGAGGGGCACGGCGCCGTCCATGGTCGGCGAGTCCTGGTTCGGCGTCGACCTGACCGCGAGCCCGGTGCCGTCCCAGACGAGCCACGTCCAGCCGGAGCCGAAGCGCTTGACGCCCGCGTCGATCACCTGCTTCTTCAGCTCGTCGACGCTGTCGAAGGTGTCGGCGATGGCGTCCGCGAGCGCACCACCCGGCTCTCCGCCGCCGTTCGGGCCCATGATCTCCCAGAAGAAGGAGTGGTTGGCGTGGCCGCCGCCGTTGTTGCGGACTGCCGTGCGCTTGCCCTCGGGGATGATCTCCAGGTTCGCGAGCACGGACTCGATCGGGCGGTCCATCCACTCCGTCCCTTCGAGCGCCGCGTTCAGGTTCGCGACGTAGGCGCCGTGGTGCTTGTCGTGGTGGATCTCCATCGTCTGCGCGTCGATGTGCGGCTCGAGCGCGTCGAAGTCGTACGGCAGCGGGGGGACGCTGTAAGCCATCTCGTTCTCCTCTCTCCCTCGGGCTACGCGCTCGCCTACGCGGCCGGCTTCCTCGGAGGCTCGATCGCCGCGTCGTACCGTGCGTTCACGGCGTCCCAGTCGACGACGTTCCACCATGCCTCGAGGTAGTCCGGTCGCCGGTTCTGGTAGCGCAGGTAGTAGGCGTGCTCCCAGACGTCGATCCCCAGGATCGGGAAGTGGCCCTGCATCAGCGGGGAGTCCTGGTTCGGGGTCGAGTAGGCCTCGAGCGCCGAGCCGTTCCAGACGAGCCACGTCCATCCGCTCCCGAAGCGGGCCACGCCGTTCTGGTTGATCGTCTTCTTGAAGTCCTCGAAGCTTCCGAAGGCGCCGTTGATCGCGTCGGCGAGCGCTCCCTCGGGCTCGTTCCTCAGGGCCGGCCCCATGATCTCCCAGAAGAGCGTGTGGTTCGCATGGCCGCCGGCGTTGTTCCGCACCGCCGTTCGCTTGTCCTCGGGTAGGGAGTCGAGGTTCCGGAGCAGCTCCTCGACGGGGCCTTCGACCCATTCCGTGCCCTCGAGCGCCTTGTTCGCGTTGTCGACGTACGCCTGATGGTGCTTGTCGTGGTGGACCTGCATCGTCTGCGCGTCGATGTGCGGCTCGAGCGCGTCGTACGCGTAGGGCAGTTCGGGAACGACGAAGGCCATCGCGGAGCTCCTCTCTTCCTGTGCGGTCGGCGCCGTGGCGAAGGATATGCTCCGCGGCGTTCCAGCCCGAGCCGGAGGAGTCGCAAGTGACGACTTTTGTCGAAATCAGGCCGCGCGAGCTCAAGCGCTCCCTGTACGAGCTCGACGGCATCTCGCGCACGACGATCGAGGCCCACTACCGGCTCTACCAGGGCTACGTCGCGAAGCGGAACGAGATCCTCGGCCGGCTCGAGGACGTCGACCTCGACGCCGCCAACCAGGTGTTCTCGGACGTGCGCGCGCTCAAGGTCGACCTCACGTTCGCGGTCGGGGGGATCAAGAACCACGAGATCTACTTCGACCATCTCGGCGGCGAGGGCGGCGCCCCCGAGGGGGCGTTCGGGGCGCTCGTCGAACGCGACTTCGGCTCGGCGGACAGGTGGCGCGCCGATCTCACCGCCTCGGCGATGGCGGGACGCGGCTGGGCCTGGTCCGCGTACGACTGGGACGAGGGCCGCCTCTTCAACTACGTCGGAGACGCGCAGAACACGTTCCCCGTCTGGAACGCGACGCCGCTCGTCGCGCTCGACGTGTACGAGCACGCGTACTTCCTCGACTACCAGACGGACCGCGCCGCGTACATCGAGGCCTTCTTCCGCAACCTCGACTGGACCGTCGTCAACGGCTGGATGCGCTCGTACCGAGTCCCGATCGGGTAGGCGATGACAATCGACGTCGCCGCGGTCCTGGGCGGGTACGTCCTCGGCTCGCTGCCGTTCGGGTACTGGCTCGTCCGGCTCTTCCGTGGCGAGGACATCCGGACGCTCGGAAGCGGGAACACGGGCGCGACGAACGTGTTCCGGGTGTACGGACGCCGGCTCGGGATCGCCGTCGCCCTCCTCGACGTGACGAAGGGCTTCGCAGCCGCCGCCCTCGGGCTGTGGGCCGGCGGCGCGCTCGTGGGCGTGCTCGCCGGAGCCGCGGCCATGCTCGGGCATGCGCGGCCCCTCTTCCTGCGCTTCCGGAAGGGCGGGAAGATGGTCGCGACCGCCGGCGGGGCGGCCCTCGCCCTCGCGCCTCTGGCCGCTCTCACGTGTGCCGGAATCTGGCTGGCCGTGTTCTTCCTCACCCGGTACGCGTCCGTCGCCTCCATCGTCACGGCCCTCGCGCTCCCGTTCTTCGCCTGGCTCTACGGAGCGTCGTGGCCCGTCGTCGTCTTCGCGGCGGCGGGGGCCGCCGCCATCGTCTTCCTGCACCGGCACAACGTGCGCCGCCTCGCGTCCGGAACCGAGCACCGCTTCCGGCTCGGGCGCCCCCGCGGCGCCTCGTCCTAGAAGCGCTAGGCGCGCAGCGTCGCGACGAGCGCCCGCGGCTCGAGGAGCAGGTCGAGCGCCTCGAGTGCCGAGCGGCAGACGACGTCGGCGGCGCGGACCGCGGCCCCGCTCGCACCCTCCGGCCCGACGACCGCGATGCCGAGCGCCGCCGCCTCCAGCGCGAGGGCGTCGTTCGTCCCGTTGCCGACGACGACGCACCGCTTCCGCCCGAGCTCCTCGAGGAGCTCGAGCTTGGCTCTCCCGTCCCGTGCGCGGACGGCGGGAAGGTCGAGCTGCGCGGCGATCTCGTCGAGCGTCGCGAACGTGTCGCCGGAGACGAGGCGCACGTCCAGTCGCTCAACCAGGCGGGCAAGCCGCTCCGCCACGCCCTCGAGCAGCACGCCCAGCTCGCTCAGCGTGCCGTTGACGTCGAGCAGCAGGTGCTCGAGCTCGAGGCGAGGGCCGCCGGGGACGTCGACGGCGAGCGTCAGCTCGAGAGCCAGTCGGCGAGCGACGTCTGGCGCGGGCTCGCCTCGCCCGTCCGGAGCTCCGTCCGGAGCTCGCCCACGGTCCCGTACCGCTCGGCGAGCACGTCGTGGGTGTGGATCGTCTCGAAGTTCACCTGGCGCGAGAGGAGGAAGTCCTCGTGGTCGAGCTGGGGCAGAGCGTCCACCGCGTCGCGCAGCGCGTATCGCACCGAGTCCTCGACGAACCTCGGCTGCAGGTGCGCGTGCTCGACGACGAAGAGCTCGTCCGGCCGCTTGAGGAGGTCGTAGATGGGCGCGCTCATCGAGCGCTCGACGATGCCGACGAGCAGCTCGGCGTCGAGGTCCTCGTCCGTCCCCACGTAGAGGGTCCCGCGCCCGCGCTGGTTGTGCGTCGCGAGGGGGACGAGCTCGAGGATCCGCTCGACGTCGCCGGACTCGAAGCCGGCGTCCAGGAGGCGCTCGGTCGCGTGGTTGCGGACGAGCCCCTGCGCGCACGGGCACGCGTTGATCCCCGCCGCCTCGACGCCGACGACCCTGCGCGTGCCGTTGTCGGGCGAGGCCGCGGCGATGCCGCAGAGCGTGACCATCTCCTGCGTCGCGAGCCCCGTGACGGGGGTGCGGCGGCGGATCGGCCACTGCGCCCGGATCTGAACCTCTGCTCGCAGCGCCTGCTGCCGCTCCACGATCGCGCTCGCGATGTGCTCGGCGAGCAGCTCGACGAGCATCGCCTCCCGGGCGACGACGAGGTCGATCGCGTCCTCGAAGAGCTCCGGGAAGCGCGACATGTGCACGCCCTTCTGGTCGGCCCGCAGGTCGACGGTGCAGTCGATGGTCGCGGCCATGACCGTCTCCGCGTTCCCCCGCCGGATTCGCACCGCCTTCTCGACGCCCGACACCCCCGCGCGGGAGAGCGCGAGCGAGATCTCGGGCGTCGACGCCTGCAGGTCCTCCTCGAGCCGCACGACCTCGGCCATGCGGCTCACCGTACCACCCTGCCTGCGAAAAGCCGCGTGGCTAGCGGAGAACGTGGATCGTGGCCCGGACGCCGAGGTTCCCGCCCCCGCAGCGGGCGGTGACGGCGTAGACGCCGGGCCGCTTCGTCGCCGGGATGCGGGTCGTGACGTGGAACTTGTGCTCGGCGCGAACCTTCGTGTACAGGGCCGGGAGGCCGGCGAAATCGTGGGTGTGGCCGAACGCACGCGAGATGAGGGTGACGGTGTCGCGCGCCGGGCAGCCTCCCGCCACGCCGCCGACGGTGACCGTGTGGCCGCGGTGGACCGTCGACGGAGCAACGACGATGAGCCTGAGCGGCCCGGAGGCAGTCGCCGTCGCCGCCGCGCAGGCAGCCACGAGGGTCACCAGCGCCAGAGCCCGTTTCACGTCCGAAACGTAGCGCCCGGCCCCGCCGCGTGTGTGTGAAGCGGGGTTAGCGCAGGAGCCGGGACAGGCGCCGGTCCTTGAGGACGCGCCCGCCCGTCTGGCACGTGGGGCAGTAGTAGACGGTGTGCTCCTCGTAGTCGACGCGCGCGATCGGCGTCCCGCAGTTCGGACAGGGCTCGCCGAGGCGCTTGTGCACGAGGTAGACGTCCCGGTCGTCTTTCCCCTGCAACCGGCGCTCGAGCGCGCGCTCGAGGTCCTCGTGGATCGCGGCTGCGAGCCGGGCCGTCTCCTCCTCGTCGAGCTCGCTCGAGAGCTTGAACGGGGACAGCCGCGCTCGGTTCAGGATCTCGTTCGCGTGCGCGCGGCCGATCCCCGCGAGCGCCCGCTGGTCGCGGAGCAGCGGATGGAGCTGGCGGCGCTCGCGGCTCAGGATCTCGGCCAGGACGGCCGCGTCGAGGTCGAGGGCGTCGGGGCCGAGGTGCGAGAGGTCGGCCTCGACCTGCTCGGGCGTCGAGAGCCATACTCCGGCCCGTTTCTTCCTCCCGCCCTCGGTGAGGAGGAGGTCGCCGCCCCCCGCGAAGCGAAGGCGGAACATCGGCGTCTTCGGTCCCTTCGCCCCCGGCGCCAGGTAGCGGAGCCGTCCCGCGCTCATCAGATGGACGCGCAGGACGAGGCCGGCGTCGTCGGTCGGGAAGAGGAGGTGCTTCCCCCGCCGGCGCGCGCCCGCGAATCGGCGCCCCTCGAGCTCGGAGAGCGGCGGATCGATGGTCTTCAGCGTGGCGACGTGAGCGGGCCCGGCGCGCTCGATCGGAGACGAGCTGACGAGGGGGTCGAGCTCGCGAACCCACGCCTCCACTTCCGGCAGCTCGGGCACGCGACGACAGTAGCGTGTGCCGAGCAGGCGGTACTTCAGGCCGCGGCGTCGTCCGCGGCGAGCGGATCCGCGAGCGCCGGGACCGTTCCCACGAGGTCGGTCTCGTGCGGCTGGTCCGAGACGGGCTCGGGCATCTCGCGCAACTGGCGCTGCGGCGA
>JBKPTS010000072.1:0-18471 GCA_046735575.1 Actinomycetota bacterium | reverse complement strand
CCCTGCAGCCCGGCGCGGGCGCCTCCCGACCTGCGGGCCAGGAGCCCCGCCGCAAGCGGCGGGGCGGTGCCGGCGGCCACGAGCCCGAGCGCGAGGGCGACGGCGGCGGCAGGAAGGATCGCAGCCGCGACCCCGACCGCCACGGCGCCGGCGGCGAGCGCGACGAGCGGAGGGCCGAGGCCGCGCAGGTAGAGGCTCTGCAGCGAATCCGCGTCCGCGACCAGGCGGCTGACGAGGTCGCCGCGCCGGAACTGCTCGAGTCCGCCGGGAGCGAGCGGCTCGATCCGCTCGTAGAAGCGGACGCGCAGCCGGGCGAGCACTCGGAAGGCGAGGTCGTGCGAGACCAGGCGCTCGAGGTAGCGGGCGAGCGGCCGTGCGAGCCCGAAGAAGCGGACGGCGGCGATCGCCACGCCCAGCGAGAGGATGGCCGGGCGTTCCGCCGCCCTCGCGATCAGGTAGCCCGCCGTCGCCATGAGCCCGATCCCGAAGACGACGGTGAGCACGCCGAGGAGGACCGAGAGCGCAAGCCGCCCGCGCGGCGCCCGGGCGACGACGAGGAGCCGGCGCAGCGTCCCGATCACGCCGTCCCCAGCGACGGAGAGAACGTGCGCGACCGCGGCGCCCGCCGTTCCTCACGGAGGCGACCACCCTCGAGGCGCACGACCCGGTCCGCCAGCTCGACGAGCCCGGGGCGATGCGCGATCACGAGCGTGGTTCGTCCGGCCGCCAGCCGCGCGACCGCCGCCTCGATCGCCCGCGCGCTCGACGGGTCGAGATTCGCGCTCGGCTCGTCGAGCACGACGAGGCGGGCGCTCCGCAGGAAGGCGCGGGCGAGCGCGAGCCGCTGCGACTCGCCGGCCGAGAGCGGGCGCCCGCCGTCCCCGACGACGGTCGCATACCCGTCCGGCAAATCGGCGATGAACTCGTCGGCGCCCGCGAGCCTCGCCGCCGAAGCGACGCGCTCGTCGTCCGCGGCGGGCTCGCCGAGCCGGACGTTGTCGGCCACGGTGCCGCTGAAGAGCGTCGCTCTCTGCGGCACCCAGGCGACGCTCCGCCGCCAGGCTGCGAGGCTCTCCTCGTCGAGCTCGCGCCCGTCCACCAGGACGCGGCCTTTGCGCGGCCGCGCGAGGCCGAGCACGAGCGACGCGAGCGTGCTCTTGCCGGCGCCGCTCGGCCCCACGAGCACGACCGTCTCGTCCGGCCACAGCTCGAGCTCGACGCCCTCGAGCACCGGCACCGGCCGGGAGGGAAACGAGAAGGAGACCTCGTCCAGCCGGAGGACGGGAACGGGATGCGAGACGGGGAGCCGCGAGCCGCCGTCCGCCGGAGGAGGCGCCGGGGCGTCGAGCACGTCGAGCAGGCGCTCGGCGACGGCGACCCCGTCCGCGCTCGCGTGGTACTGGGCGGCGACGTTGCGAAAGGGGAGGTAGAGCTCGGGCGCGAGCACGAGCACGGTCAGCCCGGCCTGCAGGCCGACGTCGCCGTTCACGAGCTGGATGCCCACGGTGACGGCCGCGAGCGCGATCCCGAGCGTGGCCGCGAGCTCGAGGACGGCGCCGGAGAGAAAGGAGACGCGAAGCGTCCGCATGGTCGTCGTCCGGTAGCGCTCGCTCACGGCCGCGATCGACTCCGCCTGCGCCCGGCTCCGGTTGTAGGCGCGAAGCGTCGGCAAGCCGCGGACGACGTCGAGGAAGTGCGTCGAGAGCAGGGCGAGCGCGTGCCAGCGCGCCCGCGTGCGCTGCTCCGTGTAGCGGCCGATGAGGACCATGAAGACCGGGACCAGAGGAAGCGTCAGGACCATGACGACCGCCGCCGCCGGGTCGAGCGGCGCGACCCAGGCGAGGACCGCGAGCGGCACCACGAAGGCGAGGACGAGCTGGGGCAGGAAGCGCCCGAAGTAGGCCTCGAGCGGCCCCAGGCCGTGCACCGCCGCGCCCGTGAGCTCGGCGCTCTCGACCCCGTCGAGCGCCGCCGGCTCGTGCCGGAGCCGGCGCTCGAGGACCTCGAGCCGGAGCTGCGAGAGCGCGCCGATCGCGCCCACCCGTCCCGCGAGCTCGAACCCCCACGCCAGCACGCCGCGGAGCAGGAAGACCGCGCCGAGCAGCACGAGGTCGAGGCGGACCTCGTGCAACGACCCGCCGTGGAAGGAACGGGCGACCACGCGCGCGAGCAGCGTCGCCTGCACGAGGACCGCGAGCGCGGTCGCGAGGCCGAGCGCCACGTCCGCGCCGAGCAGAGCCCGCGCCGCGTGCGTGCGGCGCAGGAGGCGCGGGTCGAGCGGGCGCACCCCTCGCCTCAGCCTCGGCGGATCACGAGAGCTCGGCCGTGAACTCCGCGAGGATGATCCGTCCGGCGGCCTCGATCAGCGCCAGGTGCGAGAACGCCTGCGGGAAGTTCCCGAGGTGCCGCCCCGTGCCCGCGTCGAACTCCTCCGCGTAGAGGCCGAGCGGCGACGCGATGCGGAGCAGGCGCTCCATCAGGTCGCGCGCCCGCTGCATCTCCCCGACGATGGCGAGTGCGGAGACGAGCCAGAAGGAGCAGATCAGGAAGGTTCCCTCCTTGCCGCTCAGGCCGTCGTCCGTCTCGTCCGTGCGGTAGCGGAGCACGAATCCGTCCTCGCTGAGCTCGTCCGCGATCGCAATGACGGTGTCGTAGAGGCGCTTGTCGTCCGGGGGCAGGAAGGCGAAGATCGCCGCCAGGAGGACGGACGCGTCGAGCGAGTCCGTGGCGTAGTGCTGGCGCAGCACCCCGCGCTCGGACACGCCGTGCTCGAGGACGTCGGCCTTGATCTGGTCGGCGGTAGCGGCCCAGGCGGCCCGGAGCTCCGGGTCTCCGCGGATCTCGGCGAGCTTCGCGGCCGCGTCGAGCGCGACCCAGCACATGAGCTTCGAGGAGACGTAGTGCTGCGGTGCTCCGCGGGCCTCCCAGATTCCCTGATCGGGCTCCTCCCACACCTTCGTCGCGCACTCGGCCTGCGCCTGGACGATCGGCCACAGCCGGCGCGGGAGCCTGTTTCCCCGCCGCGTGTGCAGGAGGATGGAGTCGAGGACGGCGCCGAAGACGTCGTTCTGGCGCTGGTCGAAGGCCCCGTTCCCGATCCGCACCGGCCGCGCTCCCGCGTAGCCGGAGAGGTGGTCGAGCGTCGACTCCGTCAGGTCTCGGCGGCCGTCGATCCCGTACATGATCTGCATCCCGCCGTCGTCGTTCGGCTCCAGGTCGGCGACGAACTGCATGAACTCGTCGGCCTCCCAGTCGAGGTTCAGGTAGTGGAGCGCCTGGAGGGTGAACGTCGTGTCTCGCATCCAGGTGTAGCGGTAGTCCCAGTTCCGCTCCCCGCCGGGCGTCTCCGGCAGCGACGTCGTGAGGGCGGCGACCGTCGCCCCGGTGGGCATGTAGGTCAGGCCCTTGATCGCGAGCGCGGAGCGCTGGAGCGGGTCGCGCCACAGGTGATCCGGGATTCGGGCGCGTCCGAGCCAGCTCCGCCAGAAGCGGACGGTGGCGGCCATCTGCGCGTCCGCCTCGGCGGCGTCGACGGGGCCCGCGAGATCCTCGGCCCAGGAGAGGGCGCAGAACGCGCGCTCGCCCGCTTCCAGCACGTGACGACCCCGGACCCGATCGCCCTCGATGCCGAGGGCGAAGTCCGACGTGAGACGCAACCTCTGAGCGCCTCCCAGCGCATCGGCGGCATGGCGGCCACCGTCGACCGCCGTCCATCCCGCCTCCGTTCGGCCGTAGTCGAAGACGGGCTCGCACACGAGCTCCACCTCGACCGAGCCGTCGAGACATTCGACGGTGCGCACGAGCGCGTGCTCCGCGTCGTCGTCCGCCGGCGGCCTCGTGTGCGGCGTGATCTCGTCCTCACGGTCGCGCGGCCCCATCGTGAGGGCGTCGCGCACGACGATCCAGCCGGACGGCGTCTTCCACGTCGTGACGAGGACGTTCGTCCCCGGCTCGTAGTGGCGCGCCGACGGGTGGTTGATGCCGAAGGGGGCGAAGCGGAAGTACCCGGCCTGCCGGTCGAGCAGCGTCCCGAAGACGCTCGGGGAGTCGAAGCTCGGGACGCACAGCCAGCCGATGGCTCCGTCCGGGGCGACGAGGGCGCCCGTGTGGCAGTTGGAGAGGAAGGCGTAGTCGGCGATCGGCGGGAAGGGCGAGGGCGCCGCCGCGCTCCGGGCCTGCTCCTGCTCGGCGCGGGGCTCCGTGCTCATGACTCGATCCAGGGCTCTTGCCAGGCGCCGTGGCCCGCGACGAGCTTGTCGGCCTCGGGCGGCCCCCAGGAGCCGGGTGCGTAGAGGTGCACGGGGGGCGGTGCGTCGAGGAGCGGCTGCATGATCCGCCACGTCTGCTCGACCCCGTCCTGCCTCGTGAAGCGAGTCCTGTCACCGACGAGCGCCGCGTGCAGCAGCACCTCGTACGGCGTGGGCCCTTCGCCGCCCATCGTCGCGAACTCGACGTCGAACAGCACCGGGGCCGCACCGCGAGCGTCCGCGCGACGGGCGTCGAGGACGAGCCGGACGCCCGGCGAGGGATCCAGCTTGATCACCAGCTGGTTCGGGTCCGGGCGGCGCATGAGCTGCGCGAAGCCGAGGCGCGGCGGGTGCTTGAAGACGAGCCGCACCTCCGTCTGCGTGACGGGGAGCCGCTTGCCGGTGCGGATGAAGAACGGCACGCCGGACCAGCGCCAGTTGTCGATCTCGAGGCGAAGGGCGGCGTAGGTCTCGGTGGTCGAGTCCGCGGCGACCCCGTCGATCGCGAGGTAGCCCTCGTACTGCCCGCGCACGTACTGCGCGGGATCGGCGGCGTGGACCGCCCGGAAGAGCGCGACCTTCGACTGCTGGATCGTGTCCAGGTCCCCTCCGGACGGCGGCTCCATGCCCGTCATCCCGACCACCTGCATGAGGTGGTTGACGACCACGTCGCGCAGGGCGCCCACGGGGTCGTAGAAGTGGCCGCGATCCTCGACCCCGAAATCCTCCGCCATCGTGATCTGGACGGACTCCACGTAGTTCCGGTTCCACACCGGCTCGAGCATCGTGTTCGCGAAACGCAGGAAGAGGATCTCCTCGAGCCCCATCTTCCCCAGGTAGTGGTCGATGCGCAGGAGCTGCGACTCGTCGATGTACTGGTGGAGGTGCGCGGCGAGCTCGCGCGCGGACGCCAGATCGTGGCCGAAGGGCTTCTCGACGACGACGCGCGCGCCCTTCGTCAGCCCCGCCTCGGAGAGGCCCTTCACGACCGTGGCGAAGAGGAAGGGCGGGATCTCGAGGTAGAAGACCGGCGTGTGCGCTCCGTCGATCGCGGTCGCGATGCGCTCGTAGACGGCGGAGTCCGAGAAATCGCCCGAGACGTACGAGAGACGGTCGGCGAGGCGCTCGAAGATCTTCGCGTCGATCTTCTCGCCGGTCCCTTCGATCGACTGACGGGCGCGCTCGACGAGCTGCTCGTGCGTCCAGTCCTCGACGGCCACGCCCACGATCGGGCAGTCGAGGAGCCCCCGCTGCTCGAGCCGGTACAGCGACCGGAAGGTCATCACCTTCGCGAGGTCTCCCGTGATGCCGAAGATCACGAAGACGTCCGCGGGCAGCGGCTTCGTCTCCACGGCCTCGCCGGTCGCCTGCGGTTCTACGGTCGTGCTCATTCGCTTACCTCCTGCTCGATGGTGATGCGGCCGACCCGCTGGTGCGTGAACGCGGCGCCGGCCCAGTCGACGACCGCCTTCGCGCGGTCCTCGTTCGTCGGCAGGAGCGCCAGATGGACGGCTCCCCAGGCAGCCTGGGCCTTCAGGCCCTTCATCGTCCGCCCGCCGAGCATCTGGACCACGGCCGCCCCGCGGCCGATCGTCGCCATGGTGCCCTTGTCCTTGTACTTGAAGGGAGCGGCCTTCTTGCCGGCGATGCGCCGCGAGATGCTCTTGCCCGCCGACTCGCCGGACTGCAGCGCGACCGACCCGAGCTGCGGGAGGATCTGGCCGCTCTTCGCGTCCGGGATCGCCGCGATGTCGCCGACGACGTAGACCTCGGGGCGGTCCGCCAGCGTGAGGTCGCCCCCGACCGCGATCCTGTTGCCGCGCTCGAGCTCGAGCCCCAGCGACTGGACGAGCGGGTTGCCCTGCAGGCCGGCTCCCCACACGAGCGTGTGCGCCTCGAGCACCGTGCCGGACTTGAGGGTCACGCGAGTGGGCGTGATCGAGTCGACGGCGTCTCCGGTGATCACCTCGACCGTCCGCTCCTCGAGCGCCATCTCGGCGTAGTCGCGCAGGTTCGGCTTGAACATCGCGAAGACGGTCGGCCCCGCCTCGACGAGGACGATGCGTGCCTGCTCCTGGGGCAGCGCCGCGTAGTCCTTCGCAAAGTCGGCCCGGTACAGCTCCGCGAGAGCGCCCGCAGTCTCGACGCCCGTGGGGCCGCCCCCCACGACGACGACGTTCAGCGCGCCGTCCTCGACGAGGCGCGGGTCCTTGTCTGCAGCTTCCCACTTCCCGAGGACGTGCTGCTTGAGTCGCACGGCGTCCGTCAGCGTGTACATGGGGAACGCGTGCTCGGCGGCACCCTTCGTGCCGAAGAAGTTGACCTTCGCTCCGAGCGCGAGGACGAGGTAGTCGTAGTCGAGGGGCTGGAGGTCCGTGAACTCGACGGTCCGGGCGTCGAGGTCGATCCCCGTGACGGCCGCTTTGTGGAACGTCGCGTTGTCCTGGTGCTTCAAGAGGTCGCGGATCGAGTGGCCGACCGCGGTCTGCTCGAGGAGACCGGTCGCGAGCTGGTAGAGCAGCGGCTGGAAGGTGTGGTAGTCGTGCCTGTCGACGAGCACGACCTCGGCGTCGGCGTCGGCGAGGTTCTGGGCCGCGCCGACGCCGGCGAAGCCGCCGCCGAGAATGACGACGCGGGGGCGCGCCCGCTTCGCGGCCTCAGGCATGGGCGCTCGCCTCATGTGTGTCTCCACCCGCGCCGTCGAGACCGACCCGCTGCCGGAAGACGTGGTACGTCCAGCCCTGGTAGAGGAGGACGACCGGGAGGAAGACGACGGCCACGACCGTCATCACGACGAGGGTGTAGTGGGCGGAGGACGCGTTGTCGACGGTCAGGCTGTTCCCGAAGTCCGTGCTCGAGACCATCACCCGCGGGTAGAGGCTCGTGAAGAGCGTCGCCACCCACAGCGCGGCCGCCCCGGCCGTCATCGCGAATGCCCAGCCGCTCTGGCGGCGGGCGACGAAGACGAGCGCGAGGAGGAGCGCGGCCACGCCGAGCGCCGCCGGCAGCACGGGCGGGAAGATCCCCTTGTCGTTCCGGTCGTGCGCGGCCGCGACCGTCCACACGAGAAAGCCCGCGCCCACGACGGCGGCGGCGAGAGCCAACCTCCGCGCCGTCCCCGCGGCACGCTCACAGAGGTCCCCGGTCGTGCGGATGGTCAGGTACGTCGCTCCGTGGTAGGCGAAGAGGAGGACGATCGACAGCCCTCCGACCACGGTGTAGAAATTGAAGAGGTCGAAGAAGCCGCCGGAGAAATCACCGTTCGAGTCGATCGGCACCCCGTACAGCAGGTTCGCGAGCCCCACGCCCCAGACGAGCGAGGCGCCGAAGCTGCCGATGGCGTTCGCCCAGGTCCAGACGGTGCGCCAGCGCTTCGTCTGGCTCTTCTCGCGCCACTCGAAGGAGAGCACGCGGACGATCAGGAAGACGAGGACGGCGAGGAGCGCGATGTAGAAGCCGGAGAACATCGTCGCGTACCACGCGGGGAAGGCCGCGAACGTCGCGCCGCCGGCGACCACGAGCCAGACCTCGTTGCCGTCCCAGACCGGCCCGATCGTCTCGAACATCAGCCCCCGCTCGCGCTCGTCGCGCGGCAGGAAGGGCAGGAGCATCCCGACCCCGAAGTCGAAGCCCTCGAGCAGGAAGTAGCCGCTCCAGAGGACCGCGACGAGCACGAACCAGAGCGTCGCCATGTCGCTCAGCTCTCCATCAGAAGACGGGGACCGGCGCCGACTCGACGATTTCCTCCGGCTCGGCGAAGGGATCGCCCTTCGCGTACCGGCGCATGAGCCAGAAGTCGACGACGAGCAGGGCGAGGTAGAGGGCGACGAACACGGTCAGGCTCAGGACGATCCACGTCGTGGAGACGGCGGGCGAGTTCGCGACGCTCGTCTTGAGCAGACCCTGCACGATCCACGGCTGGCGACCGACCTCGGTCAGCACCCAGCCCGCGGTCATGGCGACGAAGGGAAGGGCCATGGCGACCACGGCCGACCAGAGATACAGCCTCCAGCGCTCGAGCCACCCTCGCCAGTAGAAGAGCGCTCCGAGCACCGCCACCAGCGCGAGGAGCGAGCCCGCGTACGCCATCACCCGCATGCTCCAGTAGATGGTTCGGACGGGGGGCTCGTAGCTCCCGCGCCCGTACGCCCGCGATTCCTGCTTGTTCAGGTCCGTGAGGCCCTGGACCGTGCCGCCGAACGACCCGGTCGCGATGTAGGAGAGCATTCCCGGGATCTGGATCGAGAAGCTCGGCGTCTGGTCGCTCTCCGTGAACCCGCCGATCTGGAAGAGCGAGAACGCGCAGTGGTCGCACGTGTTCCACTGCGCCTCGCTGGCCGCGATCTTCATCGGCTGCAGGCGGGTGACGAGGATCCCGAAGTGGCTGCCGAACCAGAGGTTGAAGACGGAGACCGGAACGAGGATGACGAGCGCGATCTTCGCGGCGCGCAGGAAGAGCGCCTGGTTCTGCCCCCGGAGGAGCTGCCAGCAACAGACGCCGAAGACGATCATCGCCCCGGTGGTGAGCCCGGCGAGGATCGTGTGCGCGAAGGCCCAGTACGCCCAGTCGTTCGTGAGCAGCTTCCACACGCTCGTCAGCTGCGCCTCGCCGTCCACGATCTTGTACCCGACGGGTTCCTGCATCCACGAGTTGGCGACGAGGATGAAGTACGCCGAGAGCCACGTGCCGGCGACGGCGATCCAGAGCGTCGCCAGGTGGAGGCGGGGCGAGAGCCGGTCCCAGCCGAAGATCCAGAGGCCGAGGAACGTCGACTCGAGGAAGAAGGCCGCGAGACCCTCGATCGCGAGCGGAGCGCCGAAGACGTTGCCGACGAACTTCGAGTAGACGGACCAGTTCATCCCGAACTCGAACTCCTGCACGAGGCCGGTGGCGACCCCGATCGCGAAGTTGATGAGGAAGAGCGTCCCGAAGAAGCGAGTGAGCCGGAGCCAGGCCTCGTCCCTCGTCCGGTACCAGAGCGTCTGGAAGATTGCGACGATCGGGCCGAGGCCGAGCGTCACGGGGACGAAGAGGAAGTGGTAGATGGTCGTCGTCGCGAACTGGATGCGCGCGAGGTCGACCGTGCTGACGGCAAGCCCGTCCATCCTCGGGGGATGATCCCAGCTGGTCGCCGCCGCGACGGCGAGGGCCGGGTGGATCACCCGGGTGAGACGGCGAGGCCCTCGCGATCGGACTCGGCCGTTCCGAGCCCGAAGCCGAAGGTCAGGCGGGGGCGGCTGCCGCCGACTCCTCGGCTGCGGCTTCGGGGAGCGGGTCCCGCGCGCGGTCCTCGGGGTTCGGGAGCGCGGTCGCGACCAGCCAGCCCATCACGGCGGCGAGCACCGCGATCGGGGCGACGTCCAGCGCCGAGGACCCCACGAGCAGGGAGACGAGCAGCACCGCCGTGAAGGGGACGCGGAGCACGGCGGCGGTTCCCGCCGCGATCCCCGTCGCGACCGCCGGAGTGGTGTTGAGGCCGGGCAGCACGTTCGCGCCGGCGACACCCAGGGCGACCCCGATCGCGATGGCCGGGAAGACCGGGCCGCCGCGGAACCCCGAGCCGAGCGAGAGCGCGTAGGCGAGCCCCTTCGCGACGACGAGGAGGATCAGGACGCCTGCCGATCCCTCGGCGACGACCGCGGGGAGCTCCGACTGGCCGGAGAAGAGGACGAGGTCGACGGGCCGGTCGGCGGTCGCCCGGAAGACGACGGCGAGCGCACCCACGGCGAGCCCCGCCCCGACGAGGAGCGCCGTAGGGCCGACCGAGGACTGCGCGGCGACGGCGTGCGCCCCGTGCCTGATGCCGACGATGACGGCCGCGACCGCTGCGGAGACGACGAGGCACCAGGCGAGGTCCGTGATCTTCACGCTCGTGTACGGCGGCAAGGACGGGATGGCGAGGTTCGCCTGGTGCAGGCCGCCCCAGCCGGCGACGCCCGTGAAGACGAGCGCGCCCGTCCCGGCCGCGACGAAGCCGGGAAGGAGCGCCTTCCCGATCGCGTTGGCGGGGATCTTGCTGCTGAGCGCCGTCACCTCGAAGAGGAGGAACGCGGCGATCAGCGGCCCTCCGAACAGGGCGGCGATGGCGGCGAAGGCGCCGGCGAGGACGAGGAGCTGGGCTTCCGTCCCCTCGAGGCGGATCATCCGCACGACGATCGCCCCGAGGCCCAGCCCGAGCGCGATCAGAGGAGCCTCGGGGCCGAGGACGAGCCCGAGGCCGAGCGTCGCGAGCGCGGCCGGGAGGATGCTCACGAGGTCGACCGGCCGGAGCGGCTCGGCCCCGAGGCCGGCGAGCGGAGAGTGCCCTCCGTGCCCGGGCAGGCGAACGGCGGCCGCGACCAGGATGCCGGCGAGCCCGGGAACGAGGACGACGTACCACCAGGAGGGCTCGCTCCATCCGAAGTCGCTCGGCAGCGACTCCCACACGAGGTGGATGACGTCGTGGATCGCGGTCTGGAAGAGGACGGCCGCGAAGGCGACCGGCATGCCGAGGAGCCCGGCCAGGACGAGCGTCCGTACGTAGGCGCGTGCCTCCGGCTGCACGCTGCGACCCTACTCCGCACGACGGCCGATCACCTCGCGCGCGCGGCGGAAGGGCGGCGCTAGGAGGGGTGGATCACGAGCAGCAGGATCGTGCCCAGCCCGAGCAGCGCGCCGGCGGCGGCGAAGAGGACCGCCGCGCGATCGGTGAAGCTCGCGTACTCGCCGCGCGCCAGCGCCAGCTCGATCTCGTGGTGGCGGAGGTAGCCGTAGCCGATGAAGCACACGCCGACGGCCGCGAACGCGAGCCCGATGAGCTCGTACGGCCAGTTCGGCCCGTGCGTCACCGCGGGGACGAGCCTCCCCGCGCCGAAGCTCACGGCGAACGTCGTCAGGCCGGTCCTCCACCAAGCGAGGTACGTGCGCTCGTTCGCGAGCCGGGTGCGCCGGAGAGCATCGGCCACCTCTCCGCGCTCGCCCGGCATGGGGGCCGAGTTCGCGCGGGCTCCGGCTCTTCCTCCGAAAGCGCCGTGGGACACTGCGGGCGATGCGGCGCAGCGTCGCCCCCATCTACGCGCTCGTCCTGCTGGAGACGCTCGTGTGGATCGCGATCGTGCCCCTCGCTCCCACCTTCGCCTCCGACTTCGGGCTCTCGCCGGTCGAGACCGGCGCCATCCTGGCCGCGGCCAGCCTCGCGGCGCTCGTCATCGCGCTCCCGTTCGGGCGGCTCGCGGACCGCGTCGGCGCCCGCCGAGTCACGATCGCCTCGGCGGCCCTCTTCACGGTGTCGACCCTGGGGCAGGGGCTGGCCGACGAGTTCTGGACGCTGCTCCTCTCGCGTGCGCTCTTCGGGCTCGCGTTCGGGACGATGTGGGGCGCCGGCGCGGCCTGGCTCTCGGACTCGCTCTCGGACGAGCGCCGGGCGGGTGCGCTCGCCGCCACGACCACGGTCGCCGGCATCGGCTTCACGACCGGGCCGGTCTTCGCCGGAACCCTCGCCGACCGCTTCTCCACCGGTACGCCGTTCCTCGTGGTCGCCGTCGCCGCCGCCTGCGTCACGGCCGCGCTCGTCGTCGCGGCCCCCGCCGCGACCGGCGTCACCACGCACGAGCCCCTGCGGGAGGTGCTGCGCGCCGCGCGCAAGGACGAGCTCGTGCTCGCGGCGATCGTGATCATCTCGCTCATCGGCGTCGTCGGCGGCGGGATCAACCTGCTCGTCCCGCTGCGCCTGCGCGACAACGGCGTCTCGGCCGGGCAGATCGGGCTGCTCTTCTCCGCGGCCTCCGCGATCTACACGGTCGTCAGCGCCGTGATCGCGCGTCTCGGCGGCCGGGCCGCGACGCTTCGCCTCGGCGGCGCGGCCGCGCTCGGGACGGGCGGCTCCGTCCTGCTCGTCCTCGTTAGCAGCTCGACCGCGGCGGCCGCTGCCTTCGTCCTCCTGCGTGCGCCCTTCTGGTCGGCGATGGACACGATCATCCTCCCGCTCGCAGCCGCGGGAGCGCACCGCTCGCTGATCGGTCGCGGGTCGGTGATGGGGCTTCTCACCGTCGGCTGGGCTGCGGCATCGACTGCGGGACCGCTCGTCGCGGGCGCGGTCGCGGGCGCGCTCGGGGACGAGGCGGCGTTCGCGACCATGCTCATCTGGTGCGCCCTCGCCGGGGGGTGGCTGCTGCGGACGGGCCGGCGACACGCCGCATCGGCGAACATCGCGCCCGTGGTCGACCTCGGGCGGCTGTACGGCGCGAAGGACCTCGACAACCTGCGCGAGGAGTACGACAGGATCGCGTCCGGGTACGACCAGGCACTCCTCGACGGGATGGGCTACCGCTCGCCGCAGGCGGTGGCGGAGGTCGCTCGCCGCCTGCTCGAGCCGGAGGCCCGCATCCTCGACGCCGGGGCAGGGACGGGACTGCTCGGGGTCGCGCTCGCCGAAGCCGGCTTCAGCAACCTCGACGGGCTGGACCTGTCCCCGGCGATGCTCGCCGAGGCCGCCCGCAAGAACGTGTACCGCGATCTTCGCGAGGGCCGGCTCGGCGACCGGCTCGACTACGAGACGGCCAGGTACGACGCCGTCGCCTCCGCCGGCGTGCTCACCACCGGCCACGCCCCCGCGAGCTGCCTCGACGAGCTCGTCCGCGTCACGCGCGCCGGCGGGTTCCTCGTCTTCACGCTCCGCTCCGACGAGATGCCACCCGGCTACGCGGAGAAGCTGGGCGAGCTCGAGCGCAGCCGGAAGGCTGCGATCGTGGAACGGGGCGAGGAGTTCCAGGCGATGCCGGTCGGCGAGCCGGAAGTGCTCGTCCGCGTCTGGGCCCTCCGGGTCGGCTGAGGCCCGGGTCGGGGGCGCGAGCCGCCGAGGGATCGGCGCCGGCGAAGGACGTCGGGGTCAGACCCCGGACGTGGCCGCAAACGACACGCCGTCCTCCGATTCTCGGCTCTGCGCCGGCAGTCGGCCGCCGTTTCGGACGCGTCCGGGGTCTGACCCCCCGCGCTCGGGCCGACGCTCAGCCCGCGGCCGCCAGCGCGGTCTCGAGGCTCGGCGTGTCGGAGAGCAGCTTCCTCGTGTACTCCGCGCTCGGGCGGTCGAGGACGCGGTCGACGAGGCCCCGCTCGACGATCCGGCCCTCGCTCATCACCGCCACCTCCTGCGCGAGCGTGCGGATGAGCGCGAGGTTGTGCGTGACGAAGAGGAGCCCGAGGCCGAGCTCGCGCTGGAGCTCGGCGAGCAGGTCGACGATCGCCGCCTGCACGGAGACGTCGAGGGCGGAGGTCACCTCGTCGCAGATCAGGAGCTGCGGGCTCGCGACGAGCGCGCGCGCGATCGCCACGCGCTGGCGCTCCCCGCCGGAGAGGTGGTGCGGGTAGCGGTCGAGGACGGACGACCCGAGCTGCACGGTATCGAGCGTGTCCACCATCCGCTGCCTCGCCTCCGTCCCGCCAAGGTCGAAGAAGAGGCGCAGCGGCTGCCCGATGATCTGCTCGATCGTCTTGCGCGGGTTGAGCGAGCTGTACGGGCTCTGGAAGACGTACTGGATCTGCCTCCTCGTCTCGCCGTCGCGCGCGCGCGAGCCGGCCGGGAGCCGGGAGCCGCGGAACGCGATCTCGCCCTCGTAGTTCGCGTGCAACCCAGCGATGCAGCGCGCGAGCGTCGTCTTCCCCGATCCGGACTCGCCGACGAGCGCGACGCACTCGTGGGGGCGGACGACGAGCTCGACGTCGAAGAGGACCTGGCGCGGCCCGTGGGACGCCTGCACGCCGCGGACCGCGACGAGGCCGTCGGCCGCTTCCACCTCGGCGGGCGGCGTCGCCGCCGCGCGGGCGGCGAGCGACTCCTGCAGCACCGCCTCGTGGCGGTAGCAGCGGACCTCGTGGCCGCCGGCGACGAGCTCGCGCGGAGGGAAGGCCAGCTCGCACGTCGGCTGCGCGAACGTGCACCTGGGGGCGAAGAAGCAGCCCGGCGGACGGTGCCCCGGCCGCGGCGCGGTGCCGGGGATGCCGACGAGCGCGTGCCGTCCCGAGAGCTCCGGGATCGCCTCCACGAGCCGCCGCGTGTAGGGATGCGCGGCGCGGAGGAAGAGCGTCTGCGTCGGCCCGGTCTCGACGACACGTCCCGCGTACATGACCGCCACGCGCCCCGCGAGGTTGGCGACGACCGCGAGATCGTGGCTCACGTAGACGGCGGCCACACCGTGCGCCTCGCAGAGGTCGCGCACGGTCGCGAGGACGTGCGCCTGCGTCGTCACGTCGAGGCCGGTCGTCGGCTCGTCGAGGACGATGACCCGCGGCCGGTTCGCGAACGCCATCGCGAGCGCGACCCGCTGCTGCTGGCCCCCGGAGAGCTGGTGCGGGTAGCGGCGCAGGAACTCCTTGTCCCGTGGGAGCAGCACCTCGGCGAGCATCTCCTCGAGCCGCCCGCGGACGTCGCCGTTCGAGCTGCGGTGCGCCTGGATCGTCTCCACGAGCTGCGTCTCGACGCGCACGGCGGGGTTGAGCGCGGAGGCCGGGTCCTGCGGCACGTACGAGACGACGCGGCCGCGCATGCTCCGGAGCTCGGCCTCGGACTTCGCGAGCACGTCCTCGCCTCCGATGCGAACCGACCCGCCGGCGAAGTGAGCGCCGCGCCTGCAGTGGCCGAGGATGGCGAGGCCGACCGTCGTCTTCCCCGAGCCCGACTCGCCGACGAGGCCGAGGATCTCGCCCGGGACGAGCGAGAAGCTCACCTCGTCGACGATGTCGATCTCGGTGCCTTCGAGGACGACGCGCAGGTTCTCGACTTCGAGCGCGACGGTCACTCGCTCGAGCTCCCGCGCTCGATCCCGATCGCCGCCCGCGAGAAGCCGTCCCCGATGAGGCTCGTCCCGACCGTGAGCAGCCCGATCGCGATCACCGGCATGAGGACGCCCCACGGCTGCCCGCCGAGAAGCCCCTGCCGGTTCTCGTTGATCATCAGCCCCCAGTCGGCGGCGGGCGGCTGCAGGCCGAAGCCCAGGAAGCTGAGTGCGGCGATGACGGCGATGTTGAAGGTCAGCCGCAGCGTCACCTCGACGACGAGCGGGCTCGTCACGTTCGGGAGGATCTCGCCGAAGAGGATCCTGCGCCTGGGCAGGCCGATGCTCTCGGCCGCGCGGATGAAGTCGCGCTCGACCACCTCGAGCGACGCGCCGCGCGTCACCCGCGCCACGCGCGGCATGGTCGTGAGTCCCACCGCGAGCACGAGCAGCCAGAGCGACGGGCCGACGGTGGCGACGAGGACGAGCGCGAAGACGAGCTGCGGGAACGCGAGCACGACGTCCATCGCCCGCATCACCGCCTCGTCGCCGACTCCCCGCGAGTACGCGGCGAGGAGCCCGATGCCGATCCCGAGCACCGCCCCGAGCGCGGTCGCGAGCACGGAGAGCGCGAGCACGGAGCGGCCGCCCCAGAGGAAGCGGGAGAGCACGTCCCGGCCGATGTTGTCCGTCCCGAGCGGGGCGTAGCTCGAGGGAGGCTCGAAGGGGAGGGCGAACTCCCCGTTTCCGTGCGTCACCGGAGCATCGGGCGCATAGGGGGCGAAGAACGGTCCGACGCCGGCGACCGCGACCAGGGCCACGACGATGAGGACGCCCACCTTCGTGCGCCCCTGCCGCCAGGTTCCCTTGACGAGGAGGACCCAGGGCCGTTGCCGCCGGGCCGTCGGCGCCCCGACGGCGATCGCCTGCTCGGTCACTTGAGCGAGGTCCGAAGCCGCGGGCTGACGAGGATCGTGGCGATGTCCGCGATCATGTTGAGCACGACGTAGAGGGCGGCGATGAGCAGCGCGAGCGCCTGCACGACCGGCATGTCGCGGGCGTGCACCGCGTCGACGAAGCCGGCGCCGATCCCGGGGTAGTTGAAGACGGACTCGACGACGACGATCCCGCCCGCGAGGTAGGCGAGGTTGATCGCCATGACCTGGAAGGTCGGGGCGATGGCGTTCGGCACCGCGTGCCGCCACATGACGAGCCGCTCCGAGAGGCCCTTGAGACGGGCCATCTCCACGTAGTCGCTCTCGAGGATCTCCACCATCGAGGCGCGCATGATCCGGACCGTGTAGGGCGTGACCGCGATGACCAGCGTCAGGGTCGGGAGGATGAGCTCCTTGGGATGGGTCCACGGTGGCGTCCCCGGATCGATGATCGTGACGGCGGGGAGCCAGTGGAACACCGTCGTCGCGAAGAGGACGACGAGCGCGATGCCGACGATGAACTCGGGGAGGGCGGCGAGCCCGAGGGAGACGACGGACGTCGTGTGGTCGAAGGGCCCGTCTCGGCGCCGCGCGCTCGAGACGCCGATGAGCAGGGCCAAGGGGAAGCTGATGATGGCGGCGAGGAACATGAGGAACGCCGAGTAGACGATGCGCTCCCCGATCACGTGCGTGACCGGCTGCTGCTCGGCGAGCGAGTCTCCGAGGTCGCCCGTGAGGACGCCCTTGATCCAGTCCGTGTACTGCTGCGCCAGCGGCCGGTTCAACCCGAGCTGCTCGCGGAGCGCGGCGAGCGAGTCGGGCGTCGCGTTGCGCCCGAGGATGGAGCGCGCGGCGTCCCCGGGCAGGGCCTCGGTGGCGAGGAAGATGATGAGCGAGGCGATGAAGAGCGTGAGCAGCCCGAAGAGGACGCGCCGCAGGATGAAGCCCGGGATCCCGCGGAAGTACCTCGAGCGGCCCGGCTGTGACGGAAGTGCCAGGAGAGGGCCGGGGCCCTCGATCAGAAGCTCCGGCGCCTCCCCTGGCAGCTCACTCGACACTCAGTTCGTCGCCTACGTGAAGTAGATCGTCCTGAACCCGTGCCCGTACCCGTCGAGGTTCAACGTGCCACGGGTCTTCTTCAGACCTCCGACCTTCGTGCTGTGCCCGTCCACGAGGTTCTTGAAGTAGGCGATGATGTGCCCGCCCCCGTCGTACTCGAGGCGCTGCATCTGCTTGATGATCGCCGCCCGCTTCTTGTTGTCGACCGTCGCGAGGGCCTGCTTGTAGAGGGCGAAGAACTTCGGGTACTGCGGCGAGGCGAACCAGTGGGACTCGTCGAACGCGGCGCCCTTCAGCGTGCCCGCGGACACCTGCGTCAGGTAGTTGCGCGTGCCCCAGTAGTCGGTGGCGAACGGCCACTTCAAGTACTGGTCGCCGTAGAACGTCCCGCCGTCGAGGTTCTTCACGTTGATCGTGACCCCGGCCGCGTGCGCATTCTGCGCGATGATCTGCGCCTCCTCGACCATGCCGCCGTCGGCGTCCGTCGTCTGCAGGTCGACGTTGAGACCCTCCTGCCCCGCGGCCTTGAGGAGCGCCCGCGCCTTCTCCGGGTCGTACTTGTGCTGCGGGAACTCGTCGCCCGCGTAGGCCGGGTCGAAGGGTGAGTAGATGTCGTTCGCGACGTGCCCGTGGCCCGAGAGCGCCTGCTGCACGACCTGCGGCCGGTTGATGAGGAGCCGCATCGCCTGCCGCACCCGGTTGTCGGTGAACGGCGCGGCGTCGAGCCGCATGCTGATCGGGTCCCAGGCGCCGGTGAGGGACTCGTAGACCTTGAAGCCCTTCCGCTTGCCGACCGCGGCCACCTGCGCATACGGCACGTCGGTGATCGCGTCCACCTGCCCCGAGAGGAGCGCGTTGACGCGCGCGGCCGCGTCCGGGAAGTCGATGATGATCACCCGGTCGAAGTACGGCTGGCCGTGGCGCCAGTAGTTCGGGTTCTTGACGTGCACGCTCTGCCTGCCCGGCGTGAAGCTCTGCACCTTGTACGCGCCCGTCCCGATGTACCTGAGCGGGCTCGACGTCTTGCTCGCCAGGCCGGTCAGCGGGTACCCGACCGGCACGACGCCCTGGAAGTACTGCGCGAGGTTGTCGAGGAGGTTCGCATCGGGGCGCAGCAGGTTCAGCCGCACCGTGTACTTGTCGAGCTTCTTCATGCCCTTCGGGTTGATCGACTGCAGCCCGCCGTAGCCGAAGAGGCCGAGGCTCTTGGTGAGCGTGCGGCGGAACGAGTACATGACGTCGTCCGCGGTCACGGTCTTGCCGTTGTGGAACTCGACCCCCTTGCGGAGGCGGATGGTCCACCGGTTGGCCTTCTGCGCCGAGATCTCCTGCGCGAGGCCGTCCATGACGATGTGGTACTGCTGATCGAAGCGGGCGAGGCTCTCCCAGCCCGTCACGAGCCGCGCGATGTCGGTCTTGGCCACGATGTGCTGGCCGTCGATGAAGTCGGTCGATCCTCCGCCCGTGATGCCGAGGCGGAA
>JBKPTS010000071.1:0-6192 GCA_046735575.1 Actinomycetota bacterium | reverse complement strand
CATCGTTTGCCGGAGGCCGATCGAGCTGGCGAGCGCCCCGCCCGTCAGCGTCCCGAGTGGAATCGTCCCCCAGACGATGAAGCGCATGACGGAGTTCATCCGACCCTGGAGCCGTGGCGGGCAGATCGCCTGCCGATAGCTGACCTGGACGATGTTGTAGACGACGACGCTGAAGCCGATCACGAGCTGAGCGAGAACGAGGAACGGGATCGCGCTGTTTCCCGTCGGCGCGAAGGCGATGAGGAGGACAGAGGGGCCGAAGAGCGCGATCGAGAGCATGGTCGTCGGGCCGATGCCGAATCTGCCGGAGATGCGCGTCGCAGTGAGCGCCGCGAGCAGCGCCCCCACGCTGCCGAGCGAAAACGCGAGCCCGATGACACCCGCCGAGAGCCCGAGCGTGCGGACGAGGAAGACGATGATGATCGCGAAGGTGAACTGGCTGAAGAAGTTCGACGTCGCCGTGCATCCGGCCTGCGCGCGGAGGTTCGGGTTGCCGAGGACGAAGGAGAGCCCCTCCTTGAGCTCTCGCCAAATGCCCGACTTCTCGGCCTGAGCCGTCGCTGCCTGCGTGGTGCGCCACTCCTCTTGCTTGCGGATCGAGAAGATGAACGCGCCGGAGCCGATGAAGCTCACCGCGTCGGCGAGGATCGCGTAGGGCGCGGTCAAGAGCTGGACGAGCAGGCCGCCGAACCCCGGCCCGCCGATCTGCGCTGCGGAGCGGCTGATCTCGAGCTTCGAGTTCCCCTCGATGATCTGTTCCCGCTCCACGAGCGACGGCAGGTACGACTGGTAGGCGACGTCGAAGAAGACGGTGCACACCCCCGTGCCGAAGCCGACGAGATAGAGCTGGGCGAGCGTCAGGTGACCGGTCAGGTAGGCGAGCGGGATGCTCGCGAGTAGGACGGCGCGCCCGAAATCGCCGACAACGAGGATCGGGCGTCTGGGCAAGCGGTCGACCCACACGCCCGCGGGAAGCGTGAAGAGGAGGAATGGGAGGAACTCGACCGTCCCGAGCGCCGCAACCTGGAACGCAGTCGCGTCGAGCACGATCACCGCCGCAAGCGGTATTGCGAGCAGCGAGACCTGCGTCCCGAACTGGCTGACCGTCTCCGCGGACCAGAGCTTCAGGAAGTCGGGGTGACGCCAGAGCCCTCCGGTCGGCCAGCCGACCCTACGCATCGCGCTGCTCGTAGAGGGCGACGGCGAGCGCGTACGGCTTGGCGCCCGGAGTCTCGGAGGCCAGGAAGTCCTCGGTCAGGCGCTTGAGGCGGCGCTCGAGCCGGAGCACGTCCTTCTCGACCAGCCGCGCTTTCGGAAAGCCGAAGCGGACCGTGTCCGAAGAGCGCTCCATCTCGACGGCGGCGCGGCGGAGCGCGGCCGCGCCGAGGGGGCCGGCGTCGGCGGGGTCCTCCGTCTCGAAGAGGAACAGCCGCGCCGTGCGGCCGTAGAACTTCTCGGTCACCGCGCGCACCGGGCGGGTGCGGACGACGCGGACGAGCCCGGCGCTCTCGAGCACCTTGAGGTGGTGTCCGACGGTGCCCTTCGGCATCCCGAGCTCGCGCGAGAGCTGCTGCGTGGAGCGCGCGCGCTCGCGAAGGAGGGCGACGATCGCGGTGCGGACGTCGTTCGCGAGCGCGCGCAGCTGGCCACGTTCGGAGACGACCAGGACGTCCGGGGCCTCGTAGTCCGGCCCCGGGACGTCGACCGGCTGCTGCCCGTCGGAGGAGACGGTCGCCGGTATGGTCGACATATCCAGACCATACGACATCGGCCGACCGTTCGCAAGCGAAGTTAGGCTCAGGCGCCGTGGAGCCGATCGTGGTCGAGGTCGTCCGAGGAGAGATAGTCGAGGCGGTCCACCGCGTGCACGCGGTCGCGGTGCGCAGGGGGGAGGTCGTGGCGGAGGCCGGAGAACCGCGCCGCGTGACGTTCTTCCGGAGCTCGGCGAAGCCGATCCAGGCGCTCGCGCTGGTGCGAGTCCGTCCCGACCTCGCCGACGCCGAGATCGCGATCGCCTGCGCATCCCATCTCGCCCGGCCGGAGCAGCTCGAGCCGGTGCGCAGCCTGCTGGCGAGAGCCGGCGCCGGCGAGGAGGAGCTCGAGTGCGGCGAGGAGCCGACGCGGCTCGAGCACAACTGCTCCGGAAAGCACGCGGGGATGCTCCTGCTCTGCCGGGAGCGCGGCTGGGAGGCACGCGGCTACCGGCTGCCCGACCATCCGTGCCAGCAGGCGCTGCTGCAGGAGGTCGCGCGCGCCGCCGAGGTCGAGCCGGCGTCGGTGCCGACGGCGATCGACGGCTGCGGGGTCGTCACCTTCGCGCTCCCGCTCGAGCGCATGGCTCACGCGTTCGCACGTCTCCCGCGCCTCGACGGCGGCGACCGCACGGTCGCGGCGATGCGCACGCACGCGCAGCTCGTCCGGGGCCCGGGCGCGGCGGACACGACGCTCATGGAGCTCGCTCCGGGCTGGGTGGCGAAGGGTGGCGCGGAAGGTCTTCTCTGCGCGTCGTCGGACGAGGGGCTCGGCGTCGCGCTCAAGGTCGAGGACGGCGCGAGCCGGGCGCTCCGGCCCGCGCTCGCCGCCTTCCTCGAGCGCCTCGGGCTCGAGACGGGCGCACTCGGGGCCGTCGGCCTCACGAACTCGCGGGGCGAGATCGTGGGCGAGCTCCGCAGCGTGTAGCTCGGACGGAGGAACTTGCCCCTCCGAAAATTTCGAAATTGCGCGGACCAGACTTCACGAATTTGCGTGGTCCGTCTAGGATCCCGCGCGCGCCCAAGGAGGCCGGGGCGGTTGGGACCGGGCTCGCATGGCGGCAGGTCAGTATCCGTTCGAGCGAAGAAGGAGAAAGCCAGTGCCCATGCTGTCCGTCGACATCGCGCTGCCGGAGGTGGACGAGCTCCACCGTCTCGTCGAGCAGGGGCTCGAGAAGGGCTTCCTCACGTACGACGAGATCGTGACCGGCCTCGACGAGGTCGAGCTGACGAAGGAGCAGGTCGAGGACTTCTACACCTATCTGATCGACCATTCGGTCGAGCTCGTCGAGGGCGAGCAGCACAAGACGCTTCCGAACGAGGAGCAGCCGCCGGTGGTGGAGGAGGAGAAGGCGGCGCAGAAGCTCGATCTCACGGTCGAGCCCTCGCTCGACTCGCTCCGGCTCTACCTACGCGAGATCGGCAGGGTGCCGCTGCTCACCGCCGACCAGGAGGTCTCCCTGGCCAAGCGGATCGAGCGTGGCGACATGGCCGCGAAGCAGCACATGATCGAGGCGAACCTACGGCTCGTCGTCTCGATCGCGAAGGCCTATCTCGGCCGCGGGCTTTCCTTCCTCGACCTGATCCAGGAGGGCTCGCTGGGCCTCATCCGGGCTGTCGAGAAGTTCGACTACCGCAAGGGCTACAAGTTCTCCACGTACGCGACCTGGTGGATTCGGCAGGCCGTCACACGAGCGATCGCGGACAAGGCGCGGACGATCCGCATCCCGGTGCACATGGTGGAGAAGCTGAACAAGGTCGTGCACATCGAGCGCCAGCTCGTGCAGCGGCTCGGCCGCGAGCCGTTCCCGGAGGAGATCGCCGAGGAGCTCGAGCTCGCGACGGAGGAGGTGCGCGAGATCCTGCGCATGTCGCAGCTCCCGGTGTCGCTCGAGAAGCCGGTCGGCGAGGACGAGGACTCGTCCCTCGGCGACTTCGTCCCCGACGAGCAGGCGGAGTCGCCGTTCGACACGGCGTCGCTCTCCCTGCGCCGGGAGGACGTGGAGCTCGCGCTGCAGGCGCTTCC
Organism: Actinomycetota bacterium; assembly: GCA_046735575.1. Classification (GTDB taxonomy): domain Bacteria; phylum Actinomycetota; class Thermoleophilia; order Gaiellales; family Gaiellaceae; genus GMQP-bins7. The sequence goes on along the minus strand of JBKPTS010000071.1, from coordinate 2,415 downwards.
CGAGCGGGAGCGCAAGGTGATCGAGCTGCGCTTCGGGCTCGACGGCTCGCAGCCGTACACGCTCGAGGAGGTCGGGCGCGAGTTCGGGGTGACCCGCGAGCGGATCCGCCAGATCGAGAACAACACGCTCAAGAAGCTCGAGAGCCTCCCCGAGGCGCAGGCGCTCAAGGACTGCGTGTAGGGCGCAGGACGCCGTTCACGCCGGCAGGAGCTTCGCGTCGGCGAGCGCGCCGAGCGCGCGCTCGCGGATCGCGGTCGTGAGGTCAGCCAGGTCCGCGGTCGGCGAGGCGAAGCCCGCGATCTCGAGCCAGACGGTCTTCTCCGTCACCTCGGCGACGTGCGCCCTGAGGGCGTCGCCGCTCGTCGCCTCCGCGCGCGCCGCCTCCAGGGCGAGCCGGCGGGCCTCCTCGAGCGAGGCGCCGAGCGCGACCGGGAGGCGGATGCTGATCACGCGCCGCGGGTCGCCGACCGAGCGGTTGACGAGCATCGTGCTCACCATCGTCTGGTTCGGGACGAAGACGCGCCGGCCCTCGTCGGTCGCGAGCGAGGTGTACGAGAGCGTGAGCGCCTCGACCACTCCCGTGTGCTCGCCGATCGTGATCCGGTCGCCGAGGCGCACCGGCTGCGTGAAGGCGAGGAGGACGCCTGAGCCAAGGTTCCCGAGCGGCGTCGAGAGCGCCACGCCCGCGACCAGGGCGAGAACCGCGCTCGAGGCGAGGAACGCCTTCGCCACCTCCTCCGTGGCGGGGAAGACGGAGAGGACGCTCCAGAGGCCGATGAGGGCGACGACTGCGACGACCACGCGCAGGAGGAAGCTGAACGTCGTCCGGCGGCGGGCGGCGACGGCCGAGTCCTGCTCGGCGAGCCGCCGCTCGTAGCGACCGAAGGCGAAGCCGAGCCCGCCGCGGAGGGCGAGGACGACCGCGGTCCAGACGACGGCGAGGACGACCGCCTGGACGACGTTGCTCGAGGAATCCACGGCGTGAAGTTCGTCGCCGGCGCCGCCGGGCCTCTCTCCGCGCTAGCCGCCCGCGAGGACCTGCGCCTTCGCCGCCGCGTACTCCTCGTCCGTCAGCGCGCCCTGCGCGTGGAGGTCCGCGAGCTCCCTGAGCTCCGCCGCGAGCCCGCTTGCAGGCGCTGGGGGCGGCACTGCCGTGTCCGCGGTCGCCCCGCCCCGCCCCGGAACGACGGGGCGCGCCGCCCGGCCCGCCTCGAGCCATCCGGACACGCGGACTCGCGCCGCGCCGAGCGAGAGGGCGAGCGACTCCTCCGGAAACTCGAGGAGCGTCTGCCGGCGGAGGATCTCGATCCCGGCGACGAGGCAGGCGAGGATGACGACCACGGAGAGGAGCCGCGCGAAGTCGGCGGCCGGGCCCGTGAGGAGCAGGACGAGCGCGACGGCGGCGACCCCGGCGTACGGATAGGCGCGCTCCCGCAGGAACGGTGCGAGCGCTCGCCGGGAGGCCAGGGCCGAGTGGCGCGGCCCCGCGAGCCAGGCGGACGCCACGACGAGAACACCGACGGCGATCTGCCAGCGGAACGTGCTGCGCAGGAGCTCGGTGGCGATCGTCCAGGCGTCGCTGCCGGCGACCCGCGTTTGCGCGTCGGCCGCGAGCGAGTCGACCACGTAGCTCCCGATCATCCTGGTCGCGATCAGCCCGATGATCCCGACGGCTGCGATGACGAGCCCGAGATCCCGGATCACCGCGCGCCTGCGGCCGAGGGCGAGCCAGATCGCGAGAGCGAAGGAGGCCAGGGTCAGGAGCGGCAGGAACCAGGCGAGCGTCTTCAGGAGCTGGAAGCCGCCCTGGGCTGCGCGCAGCTCGTTCGAGCGGAGCACCTCGATCCGGCCGACGTCGGGTGGAAGCTTCTCCTGGGCCGTCTTGCCGAGCCCGATCCGGTCGGCCGTATCGAGGACGATCCGGCGCAGGTCGAGCGTCACGACTCCGTGTGCGGTCGAGACCGAGGTCCCGCCGCCCCGGAGCACGTCGACGAGCTGGCGATGAGCCTGGCGCACCGTCTCCTGCCACACGCCCTGCAGCTGCGGCTGGCGCAGCGCGCGGTCGACGAGGGTGTAGGCGCCCTGCCGGAGCCCTGCCGCGGCGACCGGGGCGAACGGCTTCAGGTCCTTCGGCGCCTGCTGGCGCAGCTCCGCTTGGACGTCGACGTTGTCGTAGAGCGTATCGACCGCGCGGTTCGCGATCACCTGCCGGATGCGGTCGTCCTCGATGAGCTTCGAGCTCGTGGTGACGAACTGGTTCGTGTTCAGCGCGACGCGGTTCGCCCACACGGCGAAGGAGGTCGCGAGCAGGAGGACGCCGCCCAGGACGAGGAGGGCGTAGACGCCCACCCAGCGGCCGCGTCCCAGGATGGGGACTGCGGGGGCGTCGATCGAGGCGCTCGTCTGCTCGCTCA
>JBKPTS010000070.1:0-10641 GCA_046735575.1 Actinomycetota bacterium | reverse complement strand
CTCGGCCTCTTCGCCGCCGGGACGCTCGCGCACCGGCTGCGCCGCCTCGAGACCGCAGCCGAGCGCATCGCGGGCGGCGACTTCGAGGTGCCCGTCGTCGACCGCGGCGACGACGAGATCGGGCAGCTCGCAGCCGCCTTCGACCGCATGCGCGTGCAACTCGCACAGCTCGACAACGCGCGCAAGGAGTTCGTCGCAAACGCATCGCACGAGCTCCGGACGCCGCTCTTCTCGCTCGGCGGCTTCCTCGAGCTGCTCACCGACGAGGAGCTGGACGAGCCGACGCGACGCGGCTTCCTCACGACGATGCAGAGTCAGGTCGAGCGCCTCACCAACCTGTCGGCGGACCTGCTCGATCTCTCCCGCGTCGACGCGGGGCAACTGCGCCTGTCGCGCGATCCCGTCCATCTCACGGAGCTCGCGCGCGATCTCGTGGCCGAGTTCGAGCCGGTCGCCGCGTCGGAGCACGAGCTGGACGCGGACGTCGACGAGGACGTCTGGTGCCTGGCCGACGAGGAGCGCGTGTTCCAGATCGCCCGCGCGCTCGTGGCGAACGCGCTCGTGCACACGCCGAAGGGGACGCGGGTGCTGGTCCGTGCGCGGAGGAGCGGGGAACGGGCGCAGCTCGTGGTGGAGGACGACGGGCCGGGGATCGACGCCGCCCAGCAAGCGGCGGTGTTCGAACGCTTCTACAGGGTCGAAGGGGGCGTCGCCTCGGGGAGCGGGCTCGGCCTCGCGATCGCCAAGGAGCTGGCGAGGCTGATGGGCGGCTCCGTCCGCCTCGAGTCGCGACCGGGATCCACGGTGTTCACGCTCGACCTTCCGGGCGAGGTGGCCCGGGAGCGCCGGCCGGCGGCACCGGCGTTTTCACGTGAAAACGACGCGTCTACGATCCGCTCGTGAGCGGGGACCTCTCCCACGTCGACGAGACGGGCGACGTGCAGATGGTGGACGTCGGGACGAAGCCCCTCTCCCGCCGCCGGGCGCGAGCGCGCGCGACCGTGCGGATGTCGCCCGAGACGGCCGCGCGCCTGCGGAGCCTCCCGAAGGGCGACGCGCTGGCGACGGCGCAGATCGCCGGGGTGATGGCCGCGAAACGGACCTCGGAGCTGATTCCGCTCTGCCACCCGCTCCCGTTGAGCCACGTGGCCGTCCGGCTCGAGGTGGGCGAGGACGCCGTCGAGATCGAGAGCTCCGCCGAGACGACGGCCCAGACGGGCGTCGAGATGGAAGCGCTCGTCGCGGCCACGGTCGCCGCGCTGACGGTCTACGACATGGCCAAGGCCGTCGACACGGGGATGGAGATCGGCGACGTCGTCCTGCTCGAGAAGACGAAGGAGCCGGTCTCGTGAAGGCCGCCGTGCTCACCGTCTCGGACGGCGTGCATGCGGGCACCCGTGAGGACGCGAGTGGAGACGTGCTCGAGGAGCTCCTCGCCGCCGAGGGCTTCGAGGTGGCCCGCCGGGTCGTGCCCGACGAGCGCGAGTCGATCGTCGAGGCGCTCGCGGAGCTCGCAGGCGAGAGCCGCGTGGTCCTGACGACGGGCGGCACCGGCTTCGCCCCTCGTGACGTGACACCGGAGGCGACGATGACGCTGCTCGACCGGCTGGCGCCGGGCATCGCCGAGGCCATCCGAGCCGACGCTGCCGCGCGCACCCCGCACGCGCTGCTCTCCCGCGGCGTCGCGGGCCTGCGCGGCGAGACGCTCGTCGTCAACCTCCCCGGCTCGACGGGGGGCTGCCGGGACGGGTTCGCGGTGCTTCGACCTGCCCTGAAGCACGGTCTCGAGCTGGCGGCGGGCGAGCAGGCGTCGAGGCATCGCCAGACATGACCACCACGGCCGCCATCGAGCTCCCGCGCCGGATCGCCGGCCTCGTCCGGATCGAGCACACGGTCTTCGCGCTGCCCTTCGCCTACGTCGGGGCCTTCCTCGCGGCGGACGGGTGGCCCGGCATCTCGAACGTCCTCTGGATCACGGTCGCGATGGTCGGGGCGAGGACGCTGGCGATGGCGCTGAACCGGCTCGTCGACGCCGAGCTCGACGCGCGGAACCCCCGCACCGCGGGCCGGGAGCTCCCGAGCGGAGCGTTGACGCGGCTCCAGGTGGTCGCCCTCTGCGGGGTCGCGTTCGCGGTGTTCCTCGTCGCCGTCTTCCAGCTCGACCCGGTCGTGCGCTGGCTCTGGCCGATTCCGGTGGCGCTCTTCTTCGTCTACCCGTACCTCAAGCGCTTCACCTGGCTCTGCCACCTCTGGCTGGGCGCCTGTCTCGGCCTGGCCCCGGTGGGCGCGTGGCTCGCGGTGTCCGGGTCGGCGCCGTGGGAGGCCTGGGTCCTCTCGGGCGCCGTGCTGCTCTGGGTCGCGGGCTTCGACGTGTTCTACTCGCTCTTCGACCTCGAGCACGACCGGCGCGAGGGCCTGCACTCGTGGGCCGTTCGCTTCGGCGAGCGCGGCGCCTTCACGGGCGCGCGGCTCCTGCACGCGGGGACGGTGCTGCTCCTCGCGATCGCCGGGCTCGGGCTCGACCTCGGGGTCTTCTACTGGCTGGGCACGGCAGCCGTCGCCAGCCTGCTCGCCTACGAGCACTCGCTGATACGCCCGGGTGATCTTCGGCGCCTGGACGCCGCGTTCTTCACGGTCAACGGGATCATCAGCCTCGTCTTCTTCGCCTTCGTCGCGCTGGCCGTCCTGCTGTGATCAGGGCTCGAGGCGTCGAGAAGCGGTTCGGCCGCCGGCGCGTTCTCTCCGATCTCTCGTTCGTCCTTCCCGCAGGCGGCTTCCTCGTTGTCAGCGGAGCAAACGGCTCGGGCAAGACGACCCTCCTCAGGCTCCTCGCGGGGCTCGTCGCCCCCACGCGCGGCACCGTCGAGGTGGAGGTCGACCGCAGCCGGATCGGGGTGCTCACGCACGAGCCGCTCGTCTACCGCGAGCTCACGGCGCTCGAGAACCTCGAGCTGTACGGGCGCCTGTACCGCGTGCCGGAGCGCCGCGAGCGAATCGGGATGCTTCTGGAGCGCTTCGGTCTCAGGGACGCGCGCAACGAGCGCGTCGGCACGTACTCGCGGGGGATGACGCAGCGGCTCGCGCTCTGCCGCGCGCTGCTGCACGACCCGGAGCTGCTCGTCCTGGACGAGCCGTACTCGGCGCTCGACGTCTCGGGCTCGCGGCTCCTCGACCGCGAGCTCGGGGAGCTCGCCGGGCACAAGACGGCGGTCGTCTCGACGCACGAGCCGAAGCGCCTCGCGTCGCTGGCGACCGCGGAGCTGATGCTCGAATGAGCTACCTCGCCGATGTCGCGGCGCTCGCCCGCAAGGATCTGCGGGTCGAGCTGCGGACGGGAGACACGCTCCCGGCGATGCTCCTCTTCGTGCTGACCGCGCTCGTGGTCTTCCACTTCGCCCTGCCCGCCGGTGCCGCCGACGAGGCGGCCTACGGCCTGCTCTGGATCGCAATCGTCTTCACGGCCCTCGTCGGGCTGACGAGGGCGTGGGTGCCGGAGCACGAGCACGGGGTGCTCGACGGCCTCGTGCTGGCGCCGTGCGACCGGAGCACGATCTGGCTGGGAAAGACGATCGCCAGCCTCGCGTTCCTGCTGGCCGCGCAGCTCGTCGCGCTCCCCGCGTTCGCGCTCTTCTTCGCACCGCTCGGCGCGTCGGCGCTCGCAGGGGTCTGCCTCGCCGACGTCGGGCTCTGCGCCGTCGGCTCGCTGGTGGCGGCGATGGCCGCCGCGACGCGGTCGCGGGAGATCCTGCTCCCATTGCTCCTGCTTCCGCTCGCGATCCCGCTCGTCGTCGGCGGGGTCGGCTCCGCGATCGCCGACGATCCGGGCCGCTACCTGCTCTTCCTCGGCCTGTACGACGCGGTCTTCGCGGTACTCTCGTGGGCGTCCTTCGAGTACGTCGTGACCGAGTAGCGCGCCGCTGAACGCCCTCAACCCTCTCCGCTCGCTCCCGGCCCTGGCCGCCCTGGCCGCCGGCCTGCTGGGGCTCGCGATCGCCCTCGACCTCCTCGTCGTCCCCGAGGATGCGGACCAGGGGATCTCGCAGAGGATCTTCTACATCCATGTCCCGATCGCGCTGACGGCCTACTTCTGCTTCGGGCTCGGCGCGTGGAAGGCGCTGCTGCTGCTGTGGCGCGGGGAGGAGCGCCACGACCTCGAGAGCTACGTCGCGATCCACCAGGGCACGATCTTCGGCGCGCTGACTCTGGTCACCGGGTCGATCTGGGCGAAGGCGTCCTGGAGCGTCTGGTGGACGTGGAGCTCGAAGCAGCTCGTGCTCTTCCTCGTGCTCTTCCTCTTCTACTGCGCCTACTTCATGCTTCGCTTCTCGCTGGAAGATGGACCGAGGCGGGCTCGCTCGAGCGCGGTCTACGCGCTCTTCGGCGTCGTCCTGATCCCGATCAGCTTCCTTGCCATCCGCCTCGCGCAGGATTTCATCCACCCGGTCGTGTTCACGCGCTCGGGGCCGCAGATGAGCGGCTCGATGTTCGCGGCCTTCTGCGTCTCATGGGCCGCGGTCACGCTGCTCGCCTATGTGCTCTATCGCCTCGAGCTGCTCGGAAAGCGAGTCGACGCCGGCCTGCGCGACCTCCGCGAGTCGCTCGAAGCTCGTCCGCAGCACCGCGTCCGGGAGCTGACCGGGGTCGGCTCGTGAGCCAGGGCGACTACGTCGCGCTCGCGTACGGGGTCGTCTTCGTGGTGGTGCTCGCCTACGTGGCGATCATCGCCGCGAAGCTCGCCCGGCTCGAGCGCCAGCTGCTCGACCTCGTCGAGCTCGTCCGGCGGCGCGACTCGTGACCTTCCGCGCCGCGGAGTATCCTGCGCCCGTGCGTGCGGGGTGGACGGGGGATCGGCCGAGGATGACGGGTAGAGGATGACGCGTCAGCCCGTCAGCGGGCGTCCGCTCCCGCTTCTCGTGCCGACGGCGTTCGTGCGCATTCGGCCGCGCGGCCAGCGGCGTTGCGCCGAGGCCCGCGCCGGACGCCCTCGCTGCATGCTCGCGCGCGCGGCTCGTAGCCGCTAGCGCGGCGACGTGTTCATCACGTTCCTGAGCGACTTCGGGCTCAAGGACGACTTCGTGGGCACGTGCCACGGCGTGATGAAGCGGATCGCGCCGGATGCGCAGATCATCGACATCACCCACGGCATTCCGCCCCAGGCGGTGCTGCAGGGGGCGCTGGTGCTCGCGAACACGATCGTGTACATGCCGGTCGGGGTGCACCTCGCGGTCGTGGATCCCGGGGTGGGCGGCCCGAGGCGGGCGTTGGCCCTGCGGGACGCCGGTGGGCGCGTGTTCGTCGGTCCCGACAACGGGCTGTTGCTCCCGGCGGCGAACCGCGCGGGGATCGCGGCGGCTCACGAGCTCGCCAATCCGAAGTACGCGCTGGAGACCATTTCCCGCACGTTCCACGCCCGGGACCTGTTCGCTCCCGCCGCGGCGCATCTCGCGTCCGGCGTGCCGCTCGAGGAGCTCGGCCCGCCGCTCGCGGCTGACGCCCTCGTCGATCTCGAGATCCCGCGCCCTGAGCTCTCGGACGGGGCGGCGGTCGCGACCATGCTCTACGTCGACAGCTTCGGCAACATCGCCCTCAACCTGACGCGCGACGACGTCGAGTCCATCGGGCTCGTCTCCGGCACGCGCGTCGAGCTCGAGCACGCGGGAGAGCGCTACTACGCCGTCATGGCCAGGACCTTCGCGGACGCGAGGGCCGGCGACGTCATCCTCTACGAGGACAGCTACAGGAACATGTCCGTCGCGATCTCTCGAGGGAGCGCGGCGCGGATGCTCCATGCGTCGCCGGGCCAGGTGATCCGCATCACATCCGTTCTTTGACTCCGGCCGCAAGTGCGGTAGTCTCGGGCTCAGAAGGGACGTCCGTGACGCGCTCTCCGCGGTCCGGACGTTCCTTTTGTGGCGGAACGATGCGGCGCGCCGAGAATCGGCCTCCCGCTGCGGGTACAATCGCCGGTCTTCTCGATGCAGCTGGCCGCGATCTCCGTCCTCGCCCTCGGTCTTCCGGCGAGTCTCGCGCGTCTCTGGTGGATCTGGTGGAAGAGCCTCTGCAGCCAGTGCGGGCTCGAGCATCGCGTTTGCACGTGCGGTCCCGGGGACCACACGATGCGCCCTCGCCGGTAGCCCGGCTCGGGTTGCCCCGAGCCGGGCTCGACAGGCCCTAGACCTCGCTGCGCCGAGGCAGCGGAGACTCGGCCCGTGCCGTGGCCGGAAGCGGGCCCCAGAGCGGCCGGCCGACGGGCACGATCGCCCGTGGCGCCATGCCGTTGACGACGCCCGCTGCGGAGGCGTACCAGGCGAAGGCGGCGGTCACGATTCCCGCCCAGCCGCCGACGTGCAGCCAGTAGTCGCTGTAGCCATGCGCCAGCCGGAAGTAGGCGAACGCGAGGATGATCTCCGTCACCTCGAGGGACACGAACACTCCCAGGACGGCCCAGCTCACGCGGGTCGCCCAGAACATCATGTAGGTGTTGAAGATCGCGAACGCGATCAGGAACCAGGCCAGCGAGTTGTCGAGGTCAGGCCCCTTGAGCAGTCCCGCGAAGCTGTGCGAGACCGTTGCCAGCGTCACATACGTCCCGAGGGCGAGCCAGAACCCACCGTACGTCGAGAACGCGGTCGCGCCGAACACGTTGCGGTTTCTGAACTCCCACATGCCCGCGCACAGCTGGGCGAGACCGCCGTAGAAGAGCGCGGCCCCGATCCACACGGCGTCGGGGATGAAGCTCGCGCTGTGACCGGCGAGCAGGAAGGTCGTCAACGCGAACGCCGCCAGGCCAAGTGGTGCGGGATCGGCGACCGGCGAGACGGCCACCGGCTGCTCCCGCTCCGTAGCGACAGCCATGAGGCACCTCCTTGTGCCGCTTAGCCGTGCATCTCGAACGAGATGCGTCCGCCTCGGGTTTTCCCCGCTTGCACGGGGGTGGAAACCTCCGAGCCCGGCTCGCTACTCGGCCCGGCCGAAGGCGGCGATCTCCCGCTTCTCCTCCTCGGTCAGCTCGCGCGGGACCTCGCCGTGCTCGACCTTCTCGCTCTGGACGAAGCGCTTGATCTCGTCGACGATCTCCGGGTTCGCGAGCGTGGTGACGTCGCCGACCTCGGAGAAGTTGGAGATGCCCGCGATCACCCGGCGCATGATCTTCCCAGAACGCGTCTTCGGCATGTCGGCGACCATCCACACGTTCTTCGGGCGCGCGATCTTGCCGATCTCGGTCTCGATGGCCTTCGTCACCGCCTGCTCGATCCTCGGGCTCGGCTCCACGCCGGGCTTGAGCGAGACGTACATCTCGACGGCCCGGCCGCGGAGGTCGTCGACGACCGGTACCGCCGCCGCCTCTGCGATCTCCGGCACCGTGATCGCCGCCGACTCGAGCTCCTTCGTCCCCAGGCGGTGTCCCGCCACGTTGATGACGTCGTCGATGCGCCCGAGGATCCGGTAGTAGCCGTCCTCGGCCTGGAGGGCGCCGTCGCCGCACAGGAAGGGCCAGTCTCGCCAGTCAGTGCTCTGGCGGTTGCGGCAGTACTTCGCGTAGTAGGTGTCGACGAAGCGCTCCGGCTGACCCCAGATCGTGAGCATGCGCCCGGGCCACGGGTTCCGCATGCAGATGTTGCCGGCCCTGCCCGAGCCCTTCGGGACCTCGTCTCCGTTCTCGTCGTAGATGACGCCGTAGAGGCCGAGGACGGTCGGCCCGCAGCTCCCCGGCTTCATCGGCTCGAGCGCGGGGAGGGTGGAGCCGAGGAAGCCGCCGGTCTCGGTCAGCCACCACGTGTCGGTGATGGCCGCCTCGCCCTTGCCGACGACGTCGTAGTACCACCGCCAGACGTCGGGCTCGATGGGCTCGCCCACCGTGGTCATCGTCTTGAAGTGGTAGTCGTGCTTCGCGGGCTCGTCGGGCCCGACCTTGCGGAGCATCCGGATCGTCGTCGGCGCCGTGTGGAAGATGTTCACGCCGAGCCTCTCCGCGATGCGCCAGGGGCGTCCGGCGTCCGGATACGTCGGGACGCCCTCGTACATCACCGTCGTCGTCCCGAGCGCGAGAGGGCCGTACACGATGTACGAGTGGCCGGTGATCCAGCCGATGTCGGCGAAGCACCAGTACATGTCGTCGGGATGGATGTCGAGGTAGTACTTCGCGGTGCCCGCGACGTACGAGAGGTAGCCGCCGATCGAGTGCTCGGCCCCTTTCGGGCGGCCGGTCGTGCCGCTCGTGTACATGAGGAAGAGCGTCCCCTCGGCAGGCATCGACACGGGGTCGACGGTCTGACCGCGGTACCGCTCGAGGACGTCGTCGACGAAGAAGTCGCGGCCCTCGACCATCGGGCTCTGCGAGTGGAACTCGCCCGGAAAGCGCCTCCACACGAGGACCTTCTCGACCTCGATGCCTTCCTCCCGCGCGGCCGCGATCGCCTCGTCCGCCTTCACCTTGTGGTCGATCAGCTCGCCGTTCCGGTAGTAGGCGTCGATCGTGACCAGGATCGTGCTCTGCGAGTCCGCGATCCGCTGCCCGCAGGCCGTGCCGCTGAAGCCGCCGAAGACCTCGGAGTGGATGACGCCGAGCCGGGCGCAAGCGAGCATCGACACGGGGAGGTCGGGGACCATCGGCATGTGGAAGGTCACCCGATCGCGCGCCTCGACCCCACCGAAGTCGCGGAGCAGCGCGGCGAACTCGTTCACCCGCTCGTGGAGCTCGCGGTAGGTGACTTCCTGCGTCTCCTGCTCTTCGGGCTCGGGAACCCAGACGATGGCGGCCTTGTCGCCGCTCGACCCGAGGTGCCGGTCGACGCAGTTGACCGACGCGTTCAGCCTGCCGCCGACGAACCACTTCCAGAACGGCGGGTCGCTCGTATCGAGCGTCGTCTCCCAGCGCCGATCCCAGGTGAGGAGGTCCGCGTACTCGTGGAAGCACTCTGGGAAGCGCTCCTCTGCGAAGCGCTCGCGGATGGAGGGATCGTTCGCGTTCGCCTGCGCGCGGAGCGCGTCCGGAGGCTGGACGTACTCCTCCTCCCGCCAGTGGACGGCGATCTGCGACTCGGCGACCTCGGTGTCCTCGACCTCAGCGGTCGAGGCGCGTGTCTCTCTCTGCGTTGCCATTGGTCAACCTCCCACTCCGGGCAAGCCTACATCGGCGTCTGCGCTCGAACCTCCTTCGGAGCCGGCGTCCGTGCGTGTTCCCGCACGGTCGCTGGATTCCCCGCGTCGGAGCTCAGGAAACGCACTGGCCGCGCGGGCGGTCGTGCCGCACGATCGCCCACGGTCCGCTCCGGGCGTCTGTGGGCCGAGCTGGAAGCGGAGCGCTGACCGAGACGAAGTGGCGAGGGCCGGAATCGAACCGGCGACACCACGGTTTTCAGCCGTGTGCTCTACCGACTGAGCTACCTCGCCGCGGCACCGCAGTCTAGCCGCGAGCCGGAGGCGGCTCATCGCTCCTCTGCGTCAGGATGAGGGCGTGTTCACGGTCGAGGAGCGCGACCGGGTGCGGGAGCACCTGCTTGCGAAAGCTCGTGGCGACGAGCGCGTCGTCGCGGCAGCCGAGGTAGGGTCGCTCGCGGTCGGCGAGGGCGACCGCTGGTCCGATCTCGACCTTACGTTCGCGGTTGCCGAGGGCGTGTCCTTGCCCGAGATCCTCGAGGAGTGGACCGGGGAGCTCGCACGCGAGCTCGAGGCGACGGACCTCTTCGACCTTCCGGTGGGCTCGACGATCTACCGCGTGTTCGTGCTCCCGGGGCTCCTGCAGGTGGATCTCTCCTTCACGCCTGCGCCCGACTTCCATCCCCGCGGGCCGAAGTTCGTGCTGCTCTTCGGCGAGGCCGGCGAGCCGGCGCACACGCCTCCTCCGGCCGCGCAGGAGCTGCTCGGGCTGGCCGTGCACCATGCCCATCGCGCCCGCTTCTCGATCGAGCGCGGACGGAGCTGGCAGGCCGAGTACCTGGTCGACGAGCTCCGAAGGCTCACGCTGGAGCTCGCGTGCCTGCGGCACGGCCTGCCCGCGCGCTACGGGCGGGGGCTCGACCGGCTCCCGCGAGAGGTGCTCGAGGCGTTCGAGGAGACGCTCGTGCGCTCGCTCGACGCCGTCGAGCTCGGACGTGCGCTCGAGCGGAGCGTCGAGCTGCTCCTACGCGAGTCGGAGCACGTCGAGGGGGCTACGAGGCTCGGGCCGGTGCTCCGTTCGCTCCGGGCTTGACGCCGGTCAGGAAAAGGTGGGACCTGCGGGAGACGCCGACTCCGCCCTCGACCAGCGGGCGCAGGTGCGACACGAAGCGCTCGCGCTCCTCCTCGTCGAGCGTCAGCGCCATCGCGTCGGCCAGTGAGGGCACGCGCGGGTTGAGAGGCGTGTTCAGGAGCATGTCCCAGTTCCGGAACTGGGGCGCCTCGATCGCCGACTCGAGCTCGATCCGGAGCGGGAAGAAGCCCGCGGCGGCGGCGAGCTCGAGCAGCCGCCGCTCGTCGAAGTCGAACATGGGATCCGTCTCCGGAGGCTGAGCACGCGTGTAGATGGCGCGGACCTTGGCCGCGATCTCCGCGACTGGAGCGAGGTCGTACCCCATCCATGTGTCGCCGTTCGTCTGCGCGAAGCGGCTGACCGGCTCGAAGAGGGAGAGGCGTCCTCCCGGCCGCAGGACGCGGAAGAAC
>JBKPTS010000069.1:0-4578 GCA_046735575.1 Actinomycetota bacterium | reverse complement strand
GCGGACCCGGCCCGCAACCGTCGCCTGATCGAGGACGCCGTCGCGGTGGCGGCGGGCGAGGGCGCCGGGTGGATCCTCACCCCCGAGCTGTGCGTCACCGGCTACACGTTCTCGGACACCATCGGCACCGAGTGGATCGAGCCCGCGCCGGATGCGTGGACGAGAGCCCTCAGCGTCACCGTCGCGCGCCTCGGCGTGACCCTGTTCCTCTCCCACCCGGAGCGCGACGGTGAGAGCGGCGCGCTCCACAACTCGCTCCTCGTCATCGGGCCGGACGGGGGCGTGCGGGGCGCCCATCGCAAGATCAACACCCTGCCCACGGGCTCGGAGGCCTGGTCGACTCCGGGGACGCTCGCCGCGCCGGTGAGGGTCGAGCCGGTCGGCCCGGTGGGACTCCTCATCTGCGCCGACGCCTACTCGCCCTGGATCGCCAAGAGCCTGCACACGCAGGGCGCGCGGCTCCTGGTGTCGGCGGCCGCGTGGGCCCCAGGCCTCCACGGACCCAATGGCGAGTGGGAGCAGTGCACGCGCGACACCGGGCTGCCGCTCCTGGTGTGCAATCGCACCGGGCCCGACCGCATCCTCGACTTCCGCGCCGGCTCGTCCGTGGTGGTCAAGGACGGCGCGCGGCTGCTCGATCTCACCGCGCCCGTCTCGACCGTGTTCCTCGTGGACTGGGACCTCGGCACGGAGCGTCCGGCGGGGCCGGCGCGCGCGATCCCGCTGCCATGAGGCCGCAGCCGCTGATCGCGGTCCGCGACGTGCCGGCGAGCGGCCGCTGGTACCAGCACTTGCTCGGTTGCGCCAGCGGCCACGGCGGCCACGAGTACGAGCAGGTGGTCGACGCGACGGGGACGACGGTGCTCCAGCTCCATGCCTGGGACGCGCACGACCACCCGCACCTGGGCGATCCGGCCCGGCCCCGTGGCAACGGGGTGCTGCTGTGGTTCCAGGTGGAGGACTTCGACGACGCGGTCGCGCGGGCGGGCGCGCTCGGGGCCCCGGTGCTGGAGGGCCCCACGTTCAACCCGAACGCCCGCCACCGGGAGATCTGGCTGCGGGACCCCGACGGCTACGTGGTGGTGCTGGCCGGACCGCCGGGCGCCTGAAGGGAGCGGCCGATGCTCTACATGGTCATCGAGTACTTCAACGCGGGCGCCGCGCCGGAGATCTACCGGCGCGCTCGCGATCGGGGGCGCCAGCTGCCGCCGGGGCTCGAGTACGTCGACAGCTGGGTGGACCTCGAGTACTTCCGGTGCTTCCAGCTCATGCGCACCGAGGACCGCTCCCTCTTCGACGTCTGGACGAAGGCCTGGGACGACGTGGCCCACTTCGAGATCATCCCGGTGCGCACCTCCGCGGAGGCGGCGCGCCACATCGCAAACCGGCCGTGAGCGCCGACCGCGACCCCGAAGCCCGACCCCCCGATCGGCGGCCCGCGGTGATCGGCGTCGACCACGTGCAGCTCGCGATGCCGGCGGGCCGCGAGGCGGAGGCGCGCGCCTTCTACGATGGGCTGCTCGGCATTCCGGAGGTCGCGAAGCCGCCCGCGCTCGCCGCGCGGGGCGGCGCGTGGTTCGAGGCCGGCCCCCTCCGGATCCATCTGGGGGTCGACCGCGAGTTCCACCCCGCCCGCAAGGCCCATCCCGGCCTGCTGGTGCGCGATCTGGCGGGCCTGATCGAGCGGCTGCGCGCGGCCGGGCACGCGGTGGCGGAGGACGAGCCGCTCCCGGGCTATCTCCGCGTCTACGTCGACGACCCGTTCGGGAATCGTCTCGAGCTCATGGAGCCCGAACCGTGAGCGCGCGCTAGCCGGCCAGCACCCGCTTCTGGTAGATCGCGCTCAGGATCTCGTCGATCGCCGCGCTCGCCCACAGGTCGAAGAACGGCGAGGCCTGCATGGCCGCGAACTCCTTCATGCCGCGATCGTGCGCCTGCTGCGTGCTCTCGCCCGCGCGCGCGCCCTGCTGGTGGCCCCGCACCGCGTCCTTGTGATAGATCGCGGGGAACTCGTGGTAGCGGTGCAGCTCGCGGAAGTCCTTGGTGTAGATCGCCACCACCGGCACCGACGCCCACTCCGCGCCGTCCTTGGCGTTCAGGAACTCGAGCATCAGGTCGTGGTTGGCGTCCGGGTAGGCGGCCGGATCGGGCCGCCGCTGACCCAGCACCTTCGCGCCGTCGCGGTTGAAGATCCGGAGCTGCAGTCCGCCCGCCTCGGCCAGCCGGGCCATCGCGGGCGCGTCGCGCCGGCAGTCGGAGGACCAGTCCTCCGAGATCATCAGGATGTTGGCGGGGCCGCCGGGCTGGGCCGCGAGCCACTTGATGGCCGCCACCTGGTAGTCGGCGAGCCGCAGCCGGGCGTAGCGGTCCCGCAGCACCGCGCTGTTGTCCTTGCGCGGGGCGCCGATGGCCCCGCCGTCCGGGTAGTAGCTGCCGAAGGCCTCGCGCGCGAGGTTCTCCTTGCTGCCCGCGTAGGCCACGTACTGCTCGAACGTCATTCCCTTGGCGAATCGCTCCGCCGTCACCACGCTCTGGGCCATGGTCTCCTCCTCGAGGCCCCGATGATACTCTGTTGCCCGACGCGCTGCCCGCTCTGAGAGAGGAGCCGCCATGCTGGAGCTGCGACCGGGGTGTGAGTGCTGCGACCGCGACCTGCCGCCGGACTCGACGGAGGCGCGCGTGTGCTCGTTCGAGTGCACCTTCTGCCGGACCTGCGCCGAGGACGTGCTGCACGGCCGCTGCCCCAACTGCGGCGGCGAGCTGGTGCCGCGCCCACGCCGCCCCGCCGAGAAGCTGGTGAAGTTCCCCGCGTCGACGGCGCGCGTCCACAAGCCGGCGGGCTGCCGCGGGTGACGCCGGCCCGCGTCCTACACGTCGACGCCTTCGCGAGCCGACCCGGCATGGGCAATCCCGCCGGCGTCCGGCTCGACGCCGACGGGATCGCCGACGCAGAGCTGCAGGCCATCGCCCGCGCGGTGGGCTTCAACGAGACCGCCTTCGTGCTGCCGTCGCGCCGCGCCGACCTGCGCCTGCGCTACTTCACCCCCGGACACGAGGTCGACCTCTGCGGCCACGCCACCGTGGCCACCTTCGTGCTGCTGCACCAGCGCGGGCGGCTGCCCGGCGCCGGCTTTCCCCGGCGCCTCACCCTCGAGACCGCGGCCGGTCTCCTGCCCGTCACCGTCGAGGCCGACGGCGCCGGGCCGCTCGTCGTGATGGAGCAGGCGCCGGCGCGCTTCGTCGACTGGGGCGGCTCGCGCGACGGGCTCGCGCGGGCGCTGGGGGTGGGCGTGGAGGACCTGCACCCCACGCTGCCGATCGTCTACGGCAGCACCGGGCTCTGGACGCTGCTGGTCCCGGGGCGCGGCCTCGACGCGATCCGCCGCATGACGCCGCGCACCGCCGACTTCCCGTCGGTGCTCCCGGAGATGCCGGGCGCCTCGCTCCACCCGTTCTGTCTCGAGACCATCGATCCCGCCGCCGACCTGCACGCCCGTCACTTCTCCTCGCCGCGCTCCGGCACCGTGGAGGACCCGGTCACCGGCACCGCCTCCGGGGTGCTGGGCGTCTACCATCGCGAGCGGATCGCGCCCGGGGCCCGGTCTCCGCTCGTGATCGAGCAGGGCCAGGAGATCGGCCGCGACGGCCGCGTGCGGGTGTGGGTCGAGCGGCGCGACGGAGCGTGGCGCGTCCGGGTGGGCGGAACCGGCTGCGTGGTGCGCGAGATGGCGATCGAGGTCGCCGGTGCCTGAGATGCCGCCCGAGACGCCGATCACGTTCCGGCGCGCGCGGGCCGAGGACGTGCCCGCCATCGTGCATCTCCTGGCCGACGATCCGCTCGGGCGCACCCGCGAGCGCGACGAGACGCCTCTGCCCGCGTCCTACGCGCAGGCCTTCGCCGCCATCGACGCCGACGCCAACCAGGAGCTGGTGGTGGCCGGTCGCGGCCCCCGCGTGGTCGGAGTGCTCCAGCTCACCTACCTGCCGTCGCTGACCCATCAGGGCTCATGGCGAGCGCAGATCGAGGGCGTGCGGGTCGACGCGGCGGAGCGCTCGCGCGGCCTGGGCCGCGCGCTCTTCGAGTGGGCCATCGCGCGGTCCCGCGAGCGGGGCTGCGCGCTGCTCCAGCTCACCACCGACAAGACCCGGCCCGACGCGCGGCGGTTCTACGAGGGGCTCGGCTTCGTCGCCTCCCACGAGGGCATGAAGCTCCGCCTGTAGATCGCCGCCCCGGCGCCGCGTCAGATCGTGACGAGGCCGCGCCGCATCCCGATGGTCACCGCCTCGGTGCGGCTGCCCGCGCCGAGCTTGGCCAGGATCGACGCCACGTGGTACTTCGCGGTGTGGCTCGAGATGCCGAGCCGCGCGGCGATGATCTTGTTCCCGAGCCCCTCGGCGAGCATGGCGAGCACCTCGATCTCACGCGCGGTCAGGGGCTGGGCCGGATCGGCCGCGACCCGCGCGGGCCACGCCTCGCGGCGCGGCCGCGGGCCGAGCGCCTCCGGGTGCAGCACCACCAGGCCCGCGACCACCGCGTCGATGGCGGCCAGGATCTCGCCCGAGGCCGCATCCCGCGGC
>JBKPTS010000068.1:0-13419 GCA_046735575.1 Actinomycetota bacterium | reverse complement strand
GCAGCGCTTCTCGGACTGGTGGGGCTCGTCCTCGCGTTCGGCCTCGCCCTGGCGGTGGGTCGGTACGAGTCGCGCCGCGCCGCGGTGGTCGATGACGCCAACGCCATCGGGACGACCTATCTGCGCGCCCAGACCTTGCCCGAGCCGATCCGGACGCGGTCACTTCGCCTTCTGGTTCGGTATACGGACACCAGCATCCGGCTCTCGAAAGCGATTCCCGGCAGCGCCGCGTCGCGCGAGGCCGTTGGGGACGGCTCTGGGCTGCAACGACGGCTCTGGGCACTCGCGGCGCAGGCGCTCGCCGACGCGCCGCAAGCGAGCGCACCGCGTCTTTACGTGGAGACGCTCAACGAGATGATCGACATGCAGACGGTGCGCGTCGCTGCCTTGAACAACCGCGTCCCCGGTGCCGTGCTCGCGCTCGAGGTGATCTTCGCGGCTGCCGCGCTCGCGCTCCTCGCCTTCTACCTGGCGCTCCTCGGACGCGGCGTGTTTCCGGTCCTGCTCGCCGCCGGGCTCATCGGTTGCCTGCTCCTCGTCACGTTCGACCTCGACAGACCGACGCGCGGCCTGATCGATGTGCCCTCGACGCCGCTGATCAGCTTGCGGGCTTCGATGGACCTGCCCCCGGCTGCCAGACCGTAGGCACCTGGGGGCGGGCGGCGATACCCGTCGACAGGTCGCCGAGCGGATGCTGGGCCACCGTGACGTCAGCCGTCAGCCGCTGCTTGCACTTCCCAGGGCATTGCAGGGAATCGTCAGCCTCTCACTCGCCTCCGCTGCCTCCTGGCCGAGGATCCGGACCGTTCGCTCCATGGCCACGGGGCGCAGGCCACCGGGGCCGGAGTGGTACGGATGGTCGAGGAACCACAACAGGAGTAGCGTCGACGTGATCACGATCGCCACGCCGCCGATCATGGTCGCCTGCACGACCGCGCGCTCTGCGCTGTCGGCGAAGAACATCATGAAAGCGAAGATGATCAAGGCGCTCAGGAACAGCACGATCCAGAGGGGTAACGGGATGACCCCCTCCGCACCGTGCGTGCGGTCCCCGCGCGCGGTCTCACGGTCGGTGCGTTCGTCGAGCCACTTGGCGTAGGCGGCCTGTTCGGTGGGCGACAGTGCTCTGACTGTCTTGGTGATGCGGAACATCGCAAGAGTCCACGGATTGACGGTGTCTTCGAGTGTGCCCGCCTGCATCTTCGGCCACTCGCTGTGGACTACCGCGCGTGCGTAGCAGACGAGCTCGGCGGAAAGGCGGGCCCGCACGGCCTCGGGGAAGAGCTGAGCCGTCTCGAACTGCTCTCTGACGATCTCTGCCTCCGTCTCGGCCCCGCTTCGCGATGTGTCGAAGCTCTCGAATGCCAAGAAGACGACGAACCCGAGGAGCACCGCGAACCCGGTCGCGAGCACACCGAAGACTCCGGCGGCGCGGTCCCCGTCCTCGAAGTAGCTTCCCGCGGGCGCCCGGCTGCGGACGAGCAGCATCGCCGTGATGGCGATCGCCGTGACCGCTGCGACGACAAGACCTGCCCAGAGGAGGCTCACGAGGTCCTCACCGGCCGTGGCCCTCGAGTGCTGGCGCCGCGTGGGTCACGACCCCGCATCCTGACGCCGAGGGCCATCGACTGCTACCCAGGTCGCCGAGCACCCGGATCGCTCGGGGCGCCGCTCCCGCTACCGGTCGCGAAACGTCCGGCGAAGCCATGTCACCAGTGCCCACCCGAGCAGCGCCCCGCAGGAGTTGAGGAGCACGTCGTCGACGGCCGCTCTGCGTCCTGGAACGACGAGGAGTTGGGCCACCTCGACGGCGAGCGAAACGCTGAATCCCAGGGCGAGGCTCGCTCCGAGCGAGACGCCGCAGAGCGCGAGCGCGAGGCCGAACGGGACGAAGAGCAGGAGATTCCCCAGGTTGTCGCGGAGGAGCTCGCGGTCTCGGTGCACGATCATGTCCCTCACTTGGCTGAGCAGCCGGAAGTCGGTCGTGTCCCTCCCGCTCTCCGGCGACAGCCTGGCAAACGCGATCACGACGAGCGCAACCGCGAGCGCGAGCTGGCCAAGGCGCACGGGATGCGCGTTACAGAGATCGTCGGTCGAAACGTTTCCTCGCAGCCGCAATCAGTCGACGTGTAGCGCGCTGCGACGTGCACGGTGCGACTCAACCAAGGTTGCCTTGCCCCAGAAACAACTGAAGCACGAGCAAGGCGACCGCAACCGCGGCTGAGCTTGTGGGAACGAGGGTCGTGATTCGAGGTCGTTGGCGAGAACCTGCGGGCTCTCCCCAGGAGTCGGCTTCGAGACCGGCCTGCATGAGCCGACGGCGTGCGTCCCTGCGCAGGGCAGCGTCGGTGGCCGCGATCGAGCGTGCGAGGGCACGGGAACCGGGCGTAGTCGGGCCGGCTGCGTGCAGGGAGTCGTTGGCGGCGGAGGACATCGGCGGCGCTCCTCGGGCGTTCGTCTCGTTATCGGCTGCTCGCCCCACGACCCTTTAGGCGCGGGGCAAGCTGCAAGCAGCCGCGCGCGGAACGTTTCGAGGCTTGTCAGCGACGTCTCATGACCGCGACGGGTGGGGCACGGGCTGACGATCGGGATGCTGCCCGGTTGAGGACCCACCCGTCCTCGCGGTCTCCATGTCCCAGTGAGCGCCACAGGCTAGTCGAGGCGCAGACACCGGGCGTCAGTTGTTTCGCGCTTTCGAGGCGATGCGCGTGCCTGCCGTGCATGCACCTCGATCGAGTGATCCTGGTGCCCGTGTGTTTCAGCCCGATCCGGGTCGGGAACAAGCCGGGGCGGGGAGAGTGAGAGCCGAGCTGGTGACGGTCCTGCCCGTCGAGCCCAGCTCGGATCACGCACCTGGCGAGAGGCCGCACCCAGAGCGCGGCCTCTCGCGTCCCGTCGTGCTACATCAGCTTCGCGACGCTGAGGCTGAGCCCCGTGAGATCGAGCTACCGCTGCCTCCGCTCTGGCACTTCACGGTGATGTGCTGGCTCGTCTGGACGGGGCCGAATCCGACGGCGCCGATCTGGCGGGTCGTGCCTGCGGTCACGGTGTCCCCGCCGCCGCCTCCGATCTGCTGGCCGTCGACGTAGACGCCGCAGCTGAACCAGTCGTCGGAGGCGCTCGTGTTCGTCACGTGCAGAACGGCGAGCATCAGCCAGCCGCCGTTCGCCGGCACCTGGTGGTCGAGGAGGGGAGTGTCGGACACGTAGCCCGCGACGTCCGGGGAGGTCCAGGAGGCGCGCTGGATCCCGGAGGAGCCGGGGTCACCGGCGGGGCCGGCGGGCCCCTGTGGGCCCGGTACGCCCTGCGCGCCGGGCGCTCCTTGCGGGCCTCGCAGGAGCTCGAGGTCGGCTGGATCGAGGTCGGCTGCTCGCAGCGATCCGTCCTTCACGTCACCGCCGAGGACGCTGTTCAGTCCGAGATCGGCGGTCGTCAACGAGTGGTTCTTGACGTCGCGGCCGGTGAGGCTGCCGTTCCGGATGTCGCGACCGGTGAGGAGACCGGACGCGCCGATCGCCGTCGCGCCGCTGACAGCCAGGAAGAACGCGAGCGTGGCCATGACGTTCGCGTACGTGAGTCGGGAGAGGTAGCGCACGAGGGCTCCAGGGTCGGAGGAGGAGGACGACCCGGTATCGGCACGAGACGAGAGTGACTTGAGGTATGGCTAGAGTGCCGCGACCGGCGGGGACGATCTTCGGGAGGCGCTGCGGCCATGGACACCTATCACGTCGTTCTCTACCTTCACTTCCTCTCCCTCTTCATCGGGATCGGAGCGGCTTCGATCCTGCTCGTGTGCCTGATGCAGCTGCGGGCCGCGCAGACGCTCATGGACGCCGTGCCCTGGGGCGCCGTCGCCGGGAGGGTCACGAAGGCGTTTCCGGTCGCGGTCCTCGGCCTCTTCGCGACGGGCGCGTACATGACCTCGGATCAGTGGACGTGGAGCACCGGCTGGATCTACGTATCCGTCGCCGGACTCGCGCTCGTCGCCCTGCAGGGGCCGCTCATCGGGGAGCGCACGGCGCACAAGCTGAAGGCTGCGCTCCAGGCGAACGGCCCCGGACCGCTCGGAGAGCACGCTCTCCGCATGGCGCGCCATCCTGGCCTCTGGCACACCGAGCTCACCAACGTCTGCGTGGTCCTGGCGATCGTCTGGAACATGACGCAGAAGCCCGGCACAGGCGAGGCGCTGGCGGCGGTGCTCATCGCGTACGCGCTGGGAGCGCTCGGCGCCTACCCGGTCACGCGGCCTTCGCGAGCGCCGGCGGCGCCGTCCGAGCAGGGTCCCAAGCCCCAGAGCGAGATGTTGCGCGAGCGTTGAACCGCCCGTGTGCCGGCAGCCGGTTTGCCGCTCTGGCGACGCTAGCCTCCCTCGCACGCGCTTCACTGCTCGAGAGCCCCGACCCCGACCGACCTGCGAGGACGCGTGGACGCCGCGAGCCCGGGCCGTGCCGCGGGGCTCGACGCGGTCGCGCCGATCATGCGCGAGGCGCTCGTCGCGACCGAGGACGAACGCTTCTACCGTCACGACGGGATCGACCTCGTGTCGACGGCCTACTACGGCGACGGCGCGTACGGCATTCGGGACGCGAGCGCCCACTACTTCGGCGTGCCCCCGAGCCGGCTCGACGCCGCGCAGGCGTCGCTGCTCGCAGGCCTCATCTGCGCGCCGAGCGCGTACGACCCCGAGACGCATCCCGTCGACGATGAGCCGCCAATCCTGCGCATGCTCGAGCGGGCGCTCGTCGCCGCGTACGTCGTCTTCCTGCGCCGCGACGTCGACAGCGAGTAGCGGGTCGTCGCCGGTTGGCCCGTCGGCACAGGCACGCGATCGGAAAGGATGCCGTCATGCGGCTCCGCGCCTCTCCACTCGGGAAAGAGGCGCTCCTCGCCGCCGTCGTCGGGGCGGCCGCCTCCGCCGCCCTCGTCTGGCTCGGCCCGCTCGGCGGCGACCTGGCCGCGCACCTCTACCAGCGCACGCTCTTCATCGAGCACGGGTTCGCCCTCTGGAACAACTTCTGGTACGCGGGGCGCTACAGCTTCGTCACCTACAGCGTCCTCTACTACCCGCTCGCAGCGGTTCTCGGCATCCGCCTGCTCGCCGTGGCCACGGTCACCGTCGGAGCCGCCGCCTTCGCCCTGCTCGTGGGGCGCGAGTGGGGCCTCGCCGCCCGCTGGTCCTCCCGCACGTTCGCGCTCGTCTGGCCCTGCGTCGTGCTCACGGGAGAGTTCCCGTTCGCGCTCGGAGTCGCCTTCGCGCTCATGGCGCTCTGTGCGCTGCAGGCGGGAGGAAGGCTCTCCTTCGGGCTCCTCGTCCTCCTGACGGCGGCGACGAGCCCGCTCGCCCTGCTGCTCCTCTGCGTGGTGTTCGTCGGCATCGCCGTCGAGCGCCGGCGGGGAGACGGCCGCCTGCGCGAGCGGGCCGCGCTCGTCGCGACGATCTGCCTGGGCGAGGTCGTGCTCTGGCGTGCCTTCCCGGCCGGAGGCCACTACCCCTTCTCGTTCGCGGAGGCCGCCGCCGCGTTCACCTTCTGCTCGTTCGGGATCGCGCTGACGTGGCGCGTCCCCGCTGCGCGGATCCTCCGCTACGTCTTCCTCGTCTACCTCGTCGCGTGCATCGCGACGTTCGCGATCCCGACGAGCGTCGGGGAGGACATCGCACGCTTCCGGCTCGTCGCGATCCCCATCGCGGTGCTGGCCCTCTCCCTGAGGTCCTGGCGGCCGCGACCCGTGGTCTTCCTCGCCCTCGCGCTCGCGATCTCGTGGAACGTGTCGCCGCTCGCCTCGACCTTCGCGGCGAGCGCCGACGACCCAGCCGCGAAGCAGTCCTACTGGCAGCCGGTGATCGACTTTCTGAAGCCCCATCTCACTCCCTCGTATCGCGTCGAGGCGGTCGACACGGCGGGCCACTGGCCGGCCGTGTACCTCGCCAGAGCGGGGATCCCGCTCGCGCGAGGCTGGTTCCGACAGAACGACTTTCCCCAGAACCGCGTGCTCTACGACACGTTCGGGCGCGGCGCCTACCTCCGCTGGCTTCGCTCGCTGGGCGTCCGGTACGTCGTCCTCTCGGACGCGCGGCCCGACTACAGCGCACGCGGCGAGCGGCGTCTGCTCGAGAGTGGGAAGAGCGGCCTGCGGCTCGTCTTCTGGGCCCCGAACCTCGCCGTCTACGAGGTGCCTGCGCCGCGCGCGATCGTGGTCGGGGCCGGCAGCCCGCGCGTCGTCAGCTTCCAGACCTCGAGGCTCCTGCTCGACCTCTCGCGGCCGGGCAGCTATCGCGTCGCGGTGAGCTACTCGCCGTACTGGTCGCCCTCGAGCGGCTGCGTGTCGGAATCGGCGGACGGCATGGTCCTCCTCCACGTCACCGAACCGGGACGCGTCTGGCTCCGCTTCGCCGTCAAGGCGAGCACCGCGCTCGAAGCCGTCGCCGGCGTGGAGCCGGGCTGCGGCAAGTGACGAAGCGGGGGTGCGGGCTACGATGCTGCAGCTGGGCGCCGTGGCCGAGAGGTTAGGCAGAGGCCTGCAAAGCCTCGTACAGCGGTTCGAGTCCGCTCGGCGCCTCTCGTGTCTCGGCCTCGCGCGCTGGAAGTAGGCTGTTTCCCGTGGCCGCGACGATGATCGACGGGAAGGCGCTCGCGGAGAAGGTGCGGGCGCAGGTGGCGGAGGAGGTCGCCGAGTTCGGCGAGCCCGTCTGCCTCGCCACCGTGCTCGTCGGGGACGACCCGCCCTCGCACATCTACGTCGGCAAGAAGCACGAGGCGGCTGCGGAGGCGGGGATCGAGTCGCGCGACCATCGCTATTCGGAGGCGACGCCGGAGAGCGAGGTTCTCGAGCTGCTCGAGGACCTGAACGCGGACGACGGGGTCGACGGGATCCTCGTCCAGCTCCCGCTTCCGACGCACATGGACGAGGCGAAGGTCACGCGCTCCGTCGACCCGGCGAAGGACGTCGACGGCTTCCACCCGCTGAACGCCGGCCGCCTCTTCCTCGGCGAGCCGCTGCACGTCCCGGCGACGCCGCTCGGCGTCATGCGCATGCTCGAGGAGTACGAGGTGCCCCTGCAGGGCGCGAACGCCGTCGTCATCGGGCGCAGCGAGATCGTGGGCAAGCCGATGGCGATGCTCCTCCTCGCCGAGCACGCGACGGTCACGATCTGCCACAGCCGCACGGTCGAGCTCCCGAGGCACACGCTGGAGGCCGACGTCCTCGTCGCGGGGGTCGGGCGGCCGGGCCTCGTGACGCCCGAGATGGTGAAGCCCGGCGCGACGGTGGTCGACGTCGGCGTCACGCGGACGGAGGCGGGGATCCGTGGGGACGTCGACCGCTCGGTCGCCGAGGTCGCCGGCTTGCTGACGCCGGTTCCCGGCGGCGTAGGGCCGATGACGATCGCGATGCTCCTCTCGAACACGCTCCGGGCAGCCCACTTTCGCCGCCTGGGAGCAGGTGTGCCCGGCTCGTAGGGTCCGCTACGGTTCCGCGGTTCCGTCATCGACGTCGGCCCGCTGGCTCCCTTTTGCGCTGGGGCCGGCGTCTTCAGTTGTAGGAGGACCGTACGTGGAGCAGGGCACCGTCAAGTGGTTTTCGAACGAGAAGGGCTACGGCTTCATCGAGCGCGAGGGTGGGGACGACGTCTTCGTCCACTTCACCGCGATCACGATGGACGGCTTCAAGACCCTCACCGAAGGCCAGCGTGTGGAGTTCGAGGTCGTCCAGGGGCCCAAGGGTGCCCAGGCCGCGAACGTCGTGGCAGCGAGCTGACCGAACTCGTATCGACGTAGCGGGCGGGCTCCCCACGGGAGCCCGCTCCATTTTCAGGAAGGATTGACGCGGATGCCCATCTCCCGTGACGAAGTGCTGCACGTCGCGAAGCTCGCTCGCATCGAGCTCGCCGAGAACGAGCTCGAGCGGCTCACGGGCGAGCTCGGGAAGATCCTCGACGCGGTCGGAATCGTCGCCGAGCTCGATCTCGCCGGCGTGCCGCCGACCTCGCATCCGCTCGACCTGGTCGACGTCGAAGCGGAGGACGAGCCGCACGAGTGCCTTCCGCTCGACGACGTCTTCGCGAACGCGCCCGCCGAGGAGGCGCACCAGTTCCGGGTGCCGGCGTGGGAGCAGTAGTCGACACGCTCCGCCTGACGGCGGAGGAGGCGAAGGGCCTGCTCGAGCGCGGCGAGCTCTCGAGCGCCGAGCTGCGCGACGCCTACCGCGAGGCGATCGCGGAGCGCGACGGCGAGCTCCACTGCTTCTTGCGCACGGTCGACGAGCCCGACGGCGAGGGAGTCCCGATCGCGCTCAAGGACGTCATCTCGACGAAGGGCGTGGAGACGACGGCGGGGTCGAAGATCCTCGCCGGCTACGCGCCCCCGTTCGACTCCACGGTCGCCGCCCGCGTCAAGGCCGCGGGGCTCCCGCTGCTCGGCAAGACGAACACGGACGAGTTCGCGATGGGCTCGTCGACCGAGAACTCGGCGTACGGCCCCTCGCGAAACCCGTGGGATCCCGAGCGCGTCCCGGGCGGCTCCGGGGGAGGCTCGTCCGCGGCGGTCACGGCGGGGATGACGCCGTGGGCGCTCGGCTCGGACACGGGCGGCTCCATCAAGCAGCCGTCCGCACTCTGCGGGAACGTCGGCCTGCGTCCGACCTACGGGACCGTCTCCCGCTACGGCGTCGTCGCGTTCGCCTCCAGCCTCGACCAGGTCGGGCCGGTGGCGAAGACCGTGCGGGACGTCGCGCTCCTCTACTCGATCATCGCGGGCTGCGATCCCTGCGACTCGACCACCGTCGAGCTCGCCGAGCCGGTGCGGCTGCCGGAAGGGGACTCGCTCGCGGGGATCCGGATCGGCATTCCCGCGGAGCTGAACGAGGCCGATGGCATCGAGCCCGGCGTGAAGGCCGTAGTCGAGCAGGCGATCGCGCTCGCGGAGGGGCTCGGCGCGGAGGTGGGGGAGTGCTCCCTTCCGCGCGCCGTCCGCTACGGGATGCCGTGCTACTACCTGATCGCGCCCGCCGAGGCGTCCTCGAACCTGGCCCGCTACGACGGCGTCCGCTACGGGCCGCGCACCGAGGGCGCGAGCTACCAGGAGATGGTCGACCGCACGCGCGACGAGGGCTTCGGGGACGAGCCGAAGCGCAGGATCATGCTCGGGACGTACGCCCTCTCGGCCGGCTACTACGACGCCTTCTACGGCCAGGCGCAGAAGGTGCGCACGCTCCTCATCCAGGAGCACCGCGAGGCATTCGAGCGCTTCGACGTCCTCGCCTGCCCGACGTCGCCCACGGTCGCCTTTCCGATCGGCGAGCGCGCGGCGGACCCCCTCGCGATGTACCTGAGCGACGTCCTCACGATCCCGTCCTGCCTTGCAGGCCTTCCGGGGCTCTCGATCCCCTGCGGGCTCTCCGAGGGGCTCCCCGTCGGCCTGCAGCTGATCGGGCCGCAGTTCGGCGAGAACGCGCTCTTCCGGGTCGGCCACGCGCTGGAGCAGGCGATCGGCTTCGACACCGTCCCCGTGAGGTGGCGGTCGTGAGCTGGGAGCCCGTCATCGGGCTCGAGATCCACGTCCACCTCAAGACGCGGACGAAGATGTTCTGCCGCTGCCCGGTCGGGTTCGGGGCGGCGCCGAACACGCAAACGTGCCCGGTCTGCCTCGCGCTCCCCGGCGCGCTCCCGGTCGCCAACCGGGTCGCCGTCGAGTGGACGATCCGCCTCGGCCTCGCGCTCGGGTGCGACATCGCCGAGCACGCGGTCTTCTCCCGGAAGAACTACTTCTACTACGACAATCCCAAGGGCTATCAGATTTCCCAGTACGATCTGCCTCTTTGCACTAACGGCAGCGTGCTAGTGGCGGGCTCGGCGGGCGAGCGCGAGGTCGGGATCGTGCGCGCGCACCTGGAGGAGGACGCGGCGAAGACGGTGCACGTCGGCGGCCGCGCGGGCCGGAGCCAGGGCGCCGACTACTCGCTCGTCGACTTCAACCGCTGCGGGACGCCGCTCGTCGAGATCGTGACCGCGCCGGACCTCAACTCGCCGGACGAGGCGAAGCGCTTCCTGCAGCTCCTGCGGCAGACGATCGTCGAGCTCGGGGTCTCGGACGCCGAGATGGAGAAGGGGACGCTGCGCGTGGACGCCAACGTCTCCGTCCGCCCGGCGGGCTCGGGCGAGCTTCGCACGCGCACCGAGATCAAGAACATGAACTCGTTCAACTTCATCGCGCGCGGGATCGAGGCCGAGGTCGAGCGGCAGATCGGCGTCTGGGAGTCCGGCAGGGCGGTCGAGCAGCAGACGTTCGACTTCGAGGCGTCCTCCGGGACGCTCTCGCCGCGGCGGGCGAAGGAGGAGGCCGACGACTACCGCTACTTCCCCGAGCCGGACCTCGTTCCGGTCGCGCCTTCGCGTGAGCTCGTCGAGCGGCTTCGCGCGGAGCTCCCGGAGGCCCCGTCCGCACGCATTCGCCGCCTCGCGGGCGAGCTCGACCTCGAGCGCGCCACCGTCCTCGTCACCGGCGGGCTCGACACGCTCTGGAGCGGGACGGTTGCCGCCGGCGCGGACGAGGTCGCTGCGGCGAACGTCATCACCAACAACCTCGTCGGCGCCGGGGTCGACCCGACCTCGGTCTCGGCGGCCGAGCTCGCGAAGCTCGTCTCGGCGCGCGAGGGCATCCCGCGGACCGCGTTCGACGAGGCGATCGCGAAGCTCGGCGAGCCCGGCTTCTCGGCCGAGCCGTACCTTTCGCAGCAGACGGTGTCGGACGAGTCGGAGCTCGAGCCGGTCGTCGAGGCGATCCTCGCTGCCAACCCGCAGCAGGTGGACGCGTTCCGGAACGGCAAGGACGGGTTGCTCGGCTTCTTCGTCGGGCAGGTGATGAAGGAGACGCAGGGCAAGGCGAACCCACGCGTCGTCTCCGAGCTCGTGCGCGCGAAGCTCAACAGCTAGACAACGCCCGCGTTGGCACCCTTGGGGGATGCCGGGCGCGCACGCGCTCCTCGATGCCCTCGTCCTCGTGTGCTGGGGCCTCTTCGCCGTCGTCTGGGTCGGCGGCGCGCTCTACAACGTGCGCCGTGCCGCGCGCGCACGACGCCGCTCGCTCGGCGGCTCCGTCTGGTTTCTCGTCGCGCTCTCCGCGTGGGTGATCGCGCGCCACGCGCTCGGCCTCGGATCGCCCCGCATCGAGTCGATCTCCCTGCACGAGGAGCCCGACGCGGTCCGGCTCCTCGGCGCCGCGCTGCTCATCGTGGCCACGGGCTTTACGCTCTGGGCCAGAGTCGTCCTCGGGACGATGTGGTCGTCGTCCCCGGTGGCGAAGCGGGGCCACGTCCTGCGCACGGATGGTCCGTACGCCGTCACCCGGCACCCGATCTACACGGGCATCCTCGGCATGGTGCTCGGATCGGCGATCGCCCTGGACTTCGGGATCTGGGTCTACGTGCTCGTGCTCGTCGCCGTCTTCTTCGAGCTGCGGATCCGTAGCGAGGAGCAGCTCCTGAGCGAGACCTTCCCCGGGAGGTACGACGAGTACCGGCGCCGGGTGCCGCAGCTGATTCCCGGGCTTCGGCGGCTCAGCTCTTCGGGATCCTGAGCTCCCGGCCCGCGTACATGCCCGAGCTCTCCGCCTCGACGTAGGGCGCCATTGCCTGCCGCCGCTCGGACTCGACGTCCGAGAGGCGGTACCGCTCGCGCGCCTCGACCGACTCCCAGATCGAGATTCCGACGACCTGGTTTCCCTCCTCCGCGTAGCACTCGTAGGCCCACAGCATCCCTTCCGGGAACTCCTTCGGGCGCCACGCCTTGCGGAAGTCCTCGTACGTGCCCGGCTTGATCGTCCGAGTGGTGATCCAGACGACGTCCTGGTCGCGCTCCATGCCTTCCTCCTCGGCCGCCTTCACGAGCTCCACCGTATGCGAACTCGCCGCCCCTCGCCGAACCGGTGGCGAGACCCGTTCGAACCACCCCGACGTGAGACGGAGAACGAAGCTCGTCGCCGGCGGAGCAACCGTGCTCGCCCTCGCGCTCGGAGGCCTCCTCGGAGGCGTCTTCGCGCGGCCGCCCGCTCCGGCGTCGTCCGCGGTCCCGGCGCAGACGCTCGCCGAGCGGACGCTCGGGCCGGCGCCGGGCGAGGTGTCGGCGACGACGGTCCTCGACCTCGAGGCGCGCGCTCGTGAGGCGCCCCGGGACCCGGACCTCCTGACCCAGCTCGGCTTTGCGTACCAGCTCCGCTGGCGCCAGACGGCCGACGCAAGCTTCCTGCCGCTCTCGGAGCGCGCCCTCTACCGGGCGCTGCAGGCTCGTCCGGACGACCCGAACGCCACTCTCGGGCTCGGCTCTCTCGCGCTGATCCGGCACGAGTTCCGGAAGGCGCTCTTGTACGGGCGCCGCTCGCGGCGTCTGCTTCCCGGCTCCGCCCGGCCGTACGGGGTCATCGGCGACGCGCTCGTCGAGCTCGGCCGCTACCGGGAGGCGTTCGCCGCCTTCGACCGCATGTCGGCGCTCCGGCCGAGCCTCGCCTCCTATGCCCGCGTCGCGTACGCGCGCGAGCTGACGGGCGATCTGCCCGGCGCACGTGCGGCCATGCGGCTGGCGCTCGACGCGGCCGGCGGCGATCCAGAGCCCACCTCCTGGTCGCTCGTGGAGCTGGCGAAGCTCGAGCTGCTCCTCGGTCGCGTCGAGGTCGCCGACCGGGACGTCCAAGACGCGCTCCGCATCTTCCCCGGCTATCCGGCGGCGCTGACCGAGCTGGCGTTGGTGGACGTCGCCCAGGGTCGCCTGCCCTCGGCCGTGAGCGCGGCCAGGAGCTCGGCGGACGCCGTCCCCACGCTGCAGGCCGTCTCGCTCCTCGGGGCGCTGCTCGACCGGGCGGGACATCGCGTCGAGGCCCGGCGCCAGCGGGCGACGGTGGCCGTCATCGAGCGGCTCCTGCGGGCGAACGGCGTGCGGGTGGACCTCGAGTCGGCCGTCTACCAGGCCGACTACGGGATCCGCCCCGCTCAGACGGTGGCGCTCGCGCGTCGTGCGCGGGCGGCGAGGCCCTCGATCTACGGGGACGACGCCGTCGGCTGGGCGCTCGCGCGCGCCGGCAGCTGCGCGGAGGCGCTCCCGTTCGCGGAGCGGGCGCTCCGGCTCGGGACGAAGGACCCGAACCTCGTCTTCCATCTCGGGTACGCGGAGGGCTGTGCCGGCAACCCGGGCGCGCAGCGCCGCGAGTACGGACGGGCGCTCGCCCTCAACCCCGAGTTCTCAGTGCGCTGGGCTCCGGTCGCGCGCGCGGCCCTGCGCCCCTGAGGAGAGCGGTCGCGGGAGCCGGGAAGGGGCGACGAAGCCGGCGTAGAGGAGGAGCGACGCCGCCGCCAGCGTCGGCGCGAGCGCGCCGGCGCCCAGGCCGCCGAGCGCGCTCCCGAGCGCGGCGACCCCGACCCCGGCGAGGACGAGCG
>JBKPTS010000067.1:0-83837 GCA_046735575.1 Actinomycetota bacterium | reverse complement strand
GCTCGCGACCGCACTTGCACTCGCTCTGCCGAACTGGCGAAGAGTCAAAGGCTTCATCGGCTACGCAGGCGAAGCACAGGCGATACCGAGTGAGTGACGGCGGTCTTTTCACCCCCGTCTCGGCCCGCCTCCTTCGCCCGTCATCGCGCCTCTGAACTGAACAGTCCGGGCGTATGTCAAGTTGGCCGGGCGTCGTCGCCGGGGACTCGCGCCGGAGCTGTTGCGCCGTCTCGATGTCGCCGCTCGCCCGGTACAGGTCGCTCCAGCGAAGGAGCGGCGAAAGCGAGAGCCTTAGCTTGACATTTCGGGCCGTATGTCAAGTTGACCCGCCGTGAACCGGTGCCGCGGCCCAACGGCGGCTTCAACCAGACAGCGGCCCGCGGTGGTGGGTCGCATTCGTGTTTAGGTCCGGTCCCGAATTGGGTGGCACGTGCCGCCCTCGGTCAGAAAGGGGAGACAGTGAAGAGGGCATTCGGGCTTCTTGCCGCAGTAGTGCTCGCTGCTGCGCTCGCGCTCGTACTCGGTCCTTCGTACTCGCGCCACGATGTCGCGAAGGGCATCGATCCGACGAAGCTCAGCGACGAGCAGAGCGAGATCCTGTCCGGGCTCCTGTCGTCCGAGCTGTTTCCGTCGCCGACCACGTCGAAGGAGCCGGTGAGCTTCACCGCCAGGGCGAACAAGGACTGCGGCGGGAACATCGGCTCGAACGTCAAGGTCAACCAGAACTGCCTGAACATCAGCGACGGGGACCTGCAAGGTCGCGGCCAGGCCCAGAACGAGACCGGGGTCGCGATCGATCCGAACGACTCGAAGTTCGTCGTCGTCAGCCAGAACGACTACCGTCGCGGCGACGGCAGCTGTGGCTCCGAGTGGTCCACGAATGGCGGCAGCACCTGGAACGACTCCACCGACCCCATGTCCTTCACGCGCGGAACCCCGTTCGGCAAGGCGCGTGAGTACTGGCAGGGCGGCGGCGACACTTCCGTCGCCTTCGACTCCAAGGGGAACGTCTATCTCGCGTGTCAGGTCTTCAACCGCGGTGCCGCGACCTCGCCGAACCCCGACTTCTCGAGCGCGTTCATCGTCTTCCGCTCGCAGAACCACGGCGCGTCGTGGAACTTCCCTGGCCGCTACGTCGCAGTGAACCCGGATCCCACGGGAACGAGCGACGTGCTCCTGGACAAGGAGTACCTGACCGTCGACAACAAGGCCGGCAGCCCCTTCCAGGACCGGATCTACGTCTCCTGGACGCAGTTCGCGGCCGATGGAACGGCGTACATCTACGAGGCCCACTCGAGCGACTACGGCGAGACGTTCAGCGCCCCGGTGCTCGTGAGCGGGGACAACCCGACCCTCTGCGACCAGACGTATGGCCTGCCGACCCCGAACGGGAGCTGCAACGAGAACCAGTTCTCGGTTCCCTTCGTCGGGCCCGACGGGTCGCTCTACGTCGCCTACGCGAACTTCAACACGGCGGTGAGCGGGAACGAGAACTTCAACCGCATGCTGCTCTCCAAGTCGACCGACGGCGGTGCGAGCTTCTCGGCCCCGGTGCTCGTCGGCAATTACTACGACCTGCCCGACTGCGCCACCTACCAGGGCGGCCAGGATCCGGGGCGTGCCTGCGTGCCGGAGAAAGGCCCGACGACGACCTCGGTCTTCCGGGCGACCAACTATCCCTCGGGAGCCGTCGATCCGAGCAACTCCAACCGGGTAATCGTCACGTACGGCTCCTACATCAACAAGAACTCGAAGGAGCCGCAGTGCGTCCCGGAGAGCTTCAGCAGCTCGACGGGCCTCAACCTCTACGACGGTGTCAAGACGGCCGGCGGGTGTAACAACGACATCGTCGTCAGCGTCTCGAACAACGGCGGCGCCGGCTTCACCGGCGGAGCCGCCGATGTTCGCCAGATGCCGGTGGTGACGCAGGACTCCGGACAGGCGTCGACCGATCAGTGGTGGCAGTGGGCGGCGTTCACGAAGAACGGCAGGCTCGCCGTCTCCTACTACGACCGCCAGTACGGATCGGACGAGACCACGGGGAACATGGACTTCAGCATCTCCGGATCGACCAACCTGACGTCCTTCGGGACGTCCCGTGTCACTTCCTCGTCCATGCCGCCGCCGACCGAGTTCAGCGGCACGTTCTTCGGCGACTACACCGGTCTGGCTGCGGCGACGAACGCGATCCCGGTGTGGTCGGACACGCGAAACCTCGACCTCTTCACCTGCCCGGGAGGCGGAGCCCCTTCTATTTGCACGGGCACGGAGCCGAACGGACTCACCGCGAACGAGCAGGAGATCTACGCAGACAGCGTCCCCGTGCCGAACAAATAGGCCGGGACATCCTCGATCGGGAAGGGCCACCTCCGGGCGGCCCTTCCCGTTACCCCGGTGCGCTGGGCGCGCACATCGGCGGAGGCGGGTGCAGGACGGCCGTCGTCCCCCTCGAGCCGGCTGCCTTGACGCGATATCCGTCGCAGCGGCCGATCGTGACCTCGCCGAAGGTCACGACGAACCTGCCGTAGCGGTCCGCCTTTGCGTGCTTCACCCAGCGACCATCGAGCGTCACGGTCACACGCTCGAGCGACCGGAAGTGGCTTCCGCGCACCGAGAACGGCTGCAAGGAGCGGACGTGGAGCGCCGGGCGGTTTGCCGAGGCAGCGGGTGCAGCAAGAGCGAGCGCGCCCACCATCGCGATCGAACCCAAGACCCGCATGGCCGATACTTACCGGACCGCCTCCCGCCCGTGCAGTGACTCAGCGCTCGGGCGGCTCGATCCGATCCCCCTCCCCGATCTCCCTGACCGGCTTTGCCGGAACGCCCACCGCGACGACTCGGGCGGGCAGGTCGTGCGCCACGACGGCGCCTGCGCCGACGACGGTGTCGTCTCCGATCGTGACGCCCGGGCACACGATCGCGCCGCTGCCCAGCCAGACGTTGTCCCCGATGGCGATCGGCTCGCCCGATTCCCAGCCGGCACGGCGTACGTCGGGGTCGATCGGGTGCGTCGCGGTGAGCAGCTGCACGCGCGATCCGATCTGACACGACGCGCCGATGGTGATCGGCGCCACGTCGAGCATGAGGCAGTCGTAGTTGAGGAACGTCCTCGCGCCGATGCTCACGCGCGTCCCGTACTCGCAGCGGAACGGCGTGCGGACGACGGCGCCCTCCCCCACGTGGCCGAGAAGCTCGCGCAGGATGCGATCGCGCTCGCTCGCATCCGAGTCCGCGGTCTCGTTGTACCTCGCGACGAGGCCTTGCGCCCGTGCGAAGTCCACCGCCAGGTCGGGGTCGTCCGCGATGTAGAGCTCACCGCGGAGCATTCGCTCCTTCATGCGCCCCATGCGCGACATTCTCGTTCCCGGGGCCACGATCCGCCGCGGGACGTACTCTCTCCCCGGTGACTCTCAGGCACCCCGCGGTCGTGACGGCCGCCTTCGTCATCGGCATCGCATTGATCGTGCTCGCGATCGTCTACTGGGCGGAGCCCGCGGGATCGCTGCCGAGCTTCCTGCCCGGGCACGAGGCCGGATCCGGCCACCACCACGTGAAGCACGGGATCGCGGCGTTCCTCGTCGGGGTCGCGCTGCTCGTGTTCGCCTGGTTCCAGACGGGCAAGAAGCCGGCGCCGAGCGACGAAACTGCTTGATCGCCGCCTCCCTCATCACGTACGGGCAGGCGATCGTGCTCGGGCTCGTGCAGGGGGTGACCGAGCTCTTCCCCATCTCCAGTCTCGGGCACAGCGTGATCCTCCCCCAACTCTTCGGCTGGGACATCCACCAGAACGACCCCTACTTCATCACCTTCCTCGTGGCGACCCATCTCGCGACGGCGCTCGTGTTGCTCGGCTTCTTCTGGCGGGACTGGGTGCGAATCGTGAAGGGGATCGGCCGCAGCCTGCGTGACCGCGGGATCGACCGCGACGACGCGGACGCGAAGCTCGGCTGGCTCCTCGTCGTCGGGACCATCCCGGCGGGCATCCTGGGCTTGCTCCTCGAGCACGCCCTGCGGGACGTCTTCGCCTCCGCGCGCTCGGCCTCGTTCTTCCTCATGCTGAACGGCCTGCTCCTCTTCGGCGCCGAGGCGCTGCGTCGGCGAGCTCCGCAGTCCGACGCGGACGACGACACCCGCATCGCCAAGCAGGTGAGCTTTCCGCAGTCCTTCCTCGTCGGAGCGGCACAGGCGCTCGCGCTGATCCCCGGGTTCTCCCGATCGGGCGCGGCCATGGGCGGAGGGCTTGTCGTGGGCCTCTCGCACAAGGACGCCGCTCGGTTCGCGTTCCTGCTCGCGACTCCGATCATCGGGGCTGCCGCGATCCTCAAGATGCCCGAGCTGTTCGGGTCGGAGGGCGACGGGATCCGTGGCCAGGCGCTCGTCGCATCGCTCTGCGCCGGCGCCACCGCGTACGTCTCGGTGCGGTTCCTCATGCGCTACTTCGAGACGCGCACGTTGATCCCGTTCGCGGTCTGGTGCCTCGTTTTCGGGGCCGCCTGCAGCGTCTACTTCGCGGTGCAGTGAGGAGCTCCGAGCGCAGCCCGGAGCGACCGAAAGAAAAAACGTCGCAAATTGCAGCAATCAGCTGAATGAGGGGCTTGACCCGTCCTGCCGGGTCTTTTAGGTTCCCGCTTGCACCGAGCACGGAGCGCGATTAGGTCGAAGCGCAGCTCGAAGGCTCTACGCGGAAGCGGACGGTCAGCGGGCTGAGTGGACGAAAGCGCCACCGGCTCGGTGAATTTTTTTGCGCGGCTAGGATGGCGCGAGCGATGCACCTGCGCATGCCGAGCATCGATCAGGGTGTCCAGGCGTTCATCTGGACGCTCGTGTTCTTCCTCTTCATGTGGCTCGGCGCGCTCGCCATCGGCGTCTCGGGAGCGATCGCCTTCATCGTCTCGCTCCTCCTCGCCTGCGGGATCTTCCTGATCGTGCGCACGCGCGGCGGCGACTCCCCCGCGCGCCGGTAGAGCTCGGGCTAGCGGCGCGGCTCGGCGCTCAGCGCCGCGATGAGGCGGTCCGCGAACTCCCGGCCCAGCGTCTCCTCCAGCCGCGCGAGGGCCGGCGCCCTCGGCACGTTCTCCTCGCCGGAGTCGCCGAAGGCCCGCACGTCGGCAAGCAGACGGAGCGACCCCTCTGGAGCCACCTTCGCGAGCACGGCGGCACTCATGCGACAAGCATCGGAGGGGTCGCGTCCCCTCACGATCCCTGGCGGGAGTGAAGCCCCCGCGGATCGCTCGCCCCGTTCACCATTCGAGCTCGAGCCTCCGCTCGTCGAAGCGCGAGGAGTCGAGGAGCGAGCGGAACTCCTCCATCGTCCGCACGGCGTCCTCTTCGAAGACGTGCTCCACCACTCCCACGGAGCGGTCGTTCCAGAACGGGATGTCGAGGTGCTCGCGGGTGACCAGGTTGACGGACGTCGACGTGCAGGAGGGGCAGCGCGCGGCGACGCCGAGGAGGCGGTCACCCGGCGCGATCACCGCGAGCGCGGACGGCGTCATCGGCTGCGCCCGGCCTTCGAGGAAGCAGAACAGGCTCCACGGCCACTCCCCCGCCCCGATCCTCGTCGCGGCGAGGCCGAGGAGCTCCGCCTCGAGGTCGTCGTCGTGCCCCGTCAAGAAGTTCCGGAACTCGCCGTCGACGCCGACCCCGACCGGCGCGACGTCGAGCTCGGGATGCGACACGAGAGCCGGGTGCTCCGAGCCGCAGGGGCACGAGAAGGTGATCTCGAAAAGCGCCGGATGCGAGGCCCCGGGAAGCCGCTCGAGCGTCCGGAAGTCCGAGAGCGGCACGCGCGGAGCGTCGCCGTGCGGGCACGGGAACGAGTACGTGCTCGTCAGCGGGTCGTACATGTACTCCTTGTACGTCCCCGGTCGGACGTGTCGCTACACGTTCAGCTAGTACGCAGTCCGGAATCGGCTCGCGCGGATTCCGGACGCGCGATCCCTTATGCGCAGCCGCTTCGCGCCCGCGGCGCTCGAGTCTTGCCATGCGCCCACTCGAGCACCCCCAGGGAAGTGGCTCAGTACCGGATTAGGGAGTGGACGTCGTAGCCGGCGAGTCGCTCCCGCCCGTGCAGGAACGTTAGCTCGATCACGAACAGCGCTCCGACGACGACTCCCTCGAGTCCTTCCACGAGCTCGACCTTCGCGCGGGCCGTTCCGCCGGTCGCGAGGACGTCGTCGAGGACGATCACCCGCGTCCCGGGCGCGACCGCGTCTCGGTGCATCTCGAGGCTGTCCGTCCCGTACTCCAGCTCGTAGGTCGCGCTCACCGTCTCCGACGGAAGCTTCCCCGGCTTGCGCGCCGCGACGAACCCGGCGCCGAGCTCGTAGGCGAGCGCGGCGCCGAAGATGAACCCGCGCGCCTCGGCCCCGAGGATCAGGTCCGGGCTCCGCGGCCGCGACCATTCTGCGAGCTGCCGTATCGTCTCGCGGAAGTACTCCGCGTCGGCGACCAGGGGCATGATGTCCTTGAAGACGATCCCCGCGGTCGGGAAGTCCGGGACGTCGCGGATCTTCGAGCTCAGGTCGAGCGTCGTCACGAGGTCCGCTCGACGACCACTCGCAGGTCGCGCAGGAGCAGCAGCTGCGACAGGTCCTCGGCGACGCGGGTCAGCGACTCGAGATCCTCGAGCGCGCTCTTCCGCCGCTCGGCGCTGCGCGAGCGGAGGCCCGGCGCGACGAGCTGCTCGACGAGCGCCGCCTGCCGGGCTGCCCCCGTGACGAAGGAACGTAGGTGGCGGGCGTCGACCCCGAAGCGCGCGAGCCGGGCGCAGGCGGCTGCGACGTCCGCCTCGCTCTCCCGGTAGAGGCGCTCGCCTCCCTCGGTCCGCGACACCACGATGCCGTAGTCCTCGAGCTCGCGCACGAAATCGGGTGCCACGGACGCTCGCTCGCAGAGGTCGGAGAAGTCGATCTCGGCCTCCGTACCGGTCAGGCCGACGCTCCGCCTGCGCGCCCGGTCCGCGCTCGCCCCCGGTCCCGCGAGCTCCTCGCGGATGACCCGCAGCGGGAGGAACTCGTCGCGCTGCATCTTCAGGATCGTCGCCAGCCGCTCGACGTCCTCGGCGGAGAACAGCCGGTAGCCGCCCCGCGTCCGCTTCGGCGAGATCAGCCCCTGGTCTTCGAGGTAGCGGATCTTCGACACCGAGATGTCCGGAAACGTGTCGCGGAGCTCCTCGCAGACCGCTCCGATCGTCCGCAGCCGAACCTCGGCAGGCGCCTCGCCCCTCCTCCGCTCCGCGATCGTGGTCATCGCTTCAGGAAGGTGAGGCGGTACTTGCCGATCTGTACCTCGTCGTCGTCCTGGAGGAC
The DNA here is from genome assembly GCA_046735575.1 of Actinomycetota bacterium. Classification (GTDB taxonomy): domain Bacteria; phylum Actinomycetota; class Thermoleophilia; order Gaiellales; family Gaiellaceae; genus GMQP-bins7. The sequence continues at coordinate 76,527 of JBKPTS010000067.1, read as the reverse complement.
GGTCGACTCGATGCGACGGCGGTTGACGTAGGTTCCGTTGAGGCTCCCGAGATCCCGGATCGTGAACGTCTCGCCCATGCGCTCGAGCTCGGCGTGCCGCCGCGAGACGGTGACGTCATCGAGGAATATCTGGCATTCCGGCGAGCGCCCCACGAGCGTCTTCCCTTCCGGCGGATGGAAGGTCTGGCCGGCGATCCCGCCGCCTGACCGGACGACGAGCACGGGCCCGCCCCCCGCGGGAGCGGCGACGCCTTCCTCCTCGGCGCTGTCGGGATCGATGCTCATCGTGGTCTCGGAGCCGGGCTCAGTGGTCAACGCCGCACCGCATCGCGGGCAGTAGTTAGCCGTCGCCGGGCTCAGGAACCCGCACTCGGAGCAGTAGATGTGCGTTCTCACGCGTCGCCGTCACTCTCCTTCGGGGCCGCCTTCCCGGCGAGGATCTCGCTCAGCCGCTCGACGTCCGCGAGCTTCGCCTCCCCCGCGCTCACCTGCTCCCTGAGCCGCGCGACGAGCTCGGCGCGCAGGATGTCGATTCGCCCGTGCAGGACCCTGCGACGGAACGACACCTCGTCCTCCTCCTTCTCGAGCTCGTCGATCATCGCCCGCAGGTTGTCGTCGGAGAGGGTCGAGAAGTCTGGAAGCGGTTCCACGTCGCGCCTTTCCTCGATTGCCACCTGAGTAAAGCAGCAGCTCAGCCGAGGGGTCAACCTCAGGTTGAGAGTTTTGCTCTCGATACTGATTCGGCGCGCGGGCGCGGCTCCCTGCCCTATTTGCCCGGTGCCAGCTCCCGCCGGGCCCGCAGGACGTACTGGATGGCAGCGGCGAGCGCGAGCACGATCCCGAGCCAGAGGAGCACCAGGGGCCAGAGCGTCCCCTTCTCCGTCACGATCACGAGACAGAGCGACGCGTACAGGATCCAGGTCCCGACCTTCCCGAGGAAGGTGACCTCGAACGGGTACCCGTGGGGGACGAGCACTCGGTAGCCGATGATGAGCATGAGGTCGCGGCCGAGCACGATGACCGCAGCGAGGAGCGGGATCCGTCCCGATGCCCAGAGGGTGATCACGGCCGTCACGATCATCAGGCGGTCGGCGAGCGGGTCCGCGACCTTCCCGAACTGCGACTCGACGTGCCAGCGGCGCGCGAGGAAGCCGTCCACCTGATCCGTGAGCGCGGCGCCCGCGAAGAACACGCCTGCCCCCCACGCCGGGCCGTCGCCGGCGAGCACGTAGAGCACGACGAAGACCGGAATCGCGGCGAAGCGCAGGATCGTCAGCGCGTTCGGGATGTGCCGCCGCGCCTCGACCCACGTCATTGGGGGAACGCTACTCGGTGGTACCGTCGCACCCTCGTGGGCGTCCCCGACCGTCTCGTCCTGCCCGGTTTCGTGAACACGCACAGCCACACGTTCCAGCGCGCGTTGCGAGGGCGGGCCGCGGGTGGGGACTTCTGGGCCTGGCGAGAGACGATGCTCGCCGAGGCGGAGCGGCAAACGCCTGCGATCGTGCTCACGACGTACGAGGCTGCGTACCGCGAGATGCGCGCGGCCGGCTACACGGCTGTCGGCGAGTTCCACTACCTCGGGCTTCCAGAGGCGCTCGCGGCGGCGGAGGCCGCGAGCGCCGCGGGCCTGGAGCTCGTCCTGCTCCACGTCGCCTACGCACGCGGGGGGCTGCCGCGCTTCCGACAGGAGTCCGTGGCCGCCTACCTCGAGGAGGTCGAGACGCTGCGCGAGCACGGGATCGCCGTCGGCGTGGCGCCGCACTCCGTCCGCGCCTGCCCTCGCGAGTGGCTGGAGGAGATCGGCCGCTATGCAGTCGGCGAGGGCCTGCCGCTCCAAGTCCACGCCGACGAGCAGCCGAAGGAGGTCGAAGAGTGCCTCGCGGAGCACGGCTGCCGCCCGCTCGAGCTCCTGCACCGCGCCGGCTGCCTCGGCCCGCGGAGCACCGTCGTGCACGCGACCCACGCGGACGGCACGGAGCTCGACCTGCTCGCCTCGACGGGCGCGTCGGTGTGCGCCTGCCCCACGACCGAGGCGGATCTCGGGGACGGCTTCCTCCCCGCCGAGCGCATCCGCACACGGTCGATCCCGCTCTGCATCGGCTCGGACTCGAACGTTCGCATCGACCCCCTCGAGGAATTGCGCGAGCTCGAGGGAATCGCCCGCCGGCAGACGGGCCGCCGCGGCGTCTTCTCCACCGAGGCGCTGTTCGCGATCGGCGCGGAGTCGGGAGCGGCGGCCATCGGGCTCGAGAGCTGGCCGTCGATCGAGGTCGACCGCGGGCACGTCTCGCTCGCGGGCGTCGAGGACGACGACCTCCTCCCCGCGCTCGTGTCCGGTTGCGCCGCGGACGTCGTCGTGGCTGCCTGAGCGGCCGGGAGTACAGTCGAGGAGATGTACCGCTTCGTCGACCACACCGCGGAGCTCGAGGTCGAGCTCGAGGCGGAGTCGGCGGAAGGGGTGCTCGAGGAGGCACTCCGCGCGTTCGTCGAGCTCGCCGGGACCGGCGAGGGCGAGATGGTCGCGCGCCGCCTGGCCGTGAGCGCGGCCGACCTGCCCGCGTTGCTCGCCGCGTGGCTCGAGGAGCTCGTCTACCTGGCCGAGACGGAGGGATTCGTGCCCGACGCGGCCGAGCTCTCGCTCTCCGGGCTCGAGCTGTCGGCGCTGCTGCAAGGGCGGCTCGGAGAGCCTCGTCCCCTCGTCAAGGGCGTGACGCTGCACCGACTTCGCCTCCGCTCCGAGAACGGCGTCTGGAGCGGCCGGGTGGTCCTCGATGTCTGAGCCGAGGCGAGTCGGCGAGGTGACCTGGGAGATCCCGACCACATCGCGGGCGGACATGCGCGTCCCTGCGAGGATCTTCGCCGACGACGAGATCCTCGACGAGATCGCGGGCGATCACTCGCTCGAGCAGCTGCAGAACGTCGCCACGCTCCCGGGGATCGTGGGAGCCGCGATCGCGATGCCCGACATCCACCAGGGCTACGGCTTCCCGGTGGGCGGCGTCGCGGCGACCGAGCTCCCGGACGGCGTCGTCTCTCCGGGCGGCGTGGGCTACGACATCAACTGCGGCGTCCGCCTGCTGGCGCTCCACCTGGCCGAGTCGGAGCTCGGCGACCGCCGAGAGGCGCTCGTGCACGAGATCTCGCGCACGGTTCCCGCGGGCGCGGGCAGGAGCGGAGGCCTGCGGCTGGACGACGCCTCCCTCGACGAGATCCTGCGGCAGGGCCCGCGCGCGCTCCCCGGCGTGGCCGCAGAGGACATCGAGCGAACCGAGTCGGAAGGGCGCCTCGAGGGAGCCGACGCCTCGGCGGTGTCGCAGCGAGCGAAGGCCCGCGGCAGCGACCAGCTCGGGACGATGGGGTCCGGGAACCACTTCGTCGAGCTCCAGGTCGTCGAGAGCGTGCTCGACGACGACACGGCCGCCACGTTCGGGCTTACCGAGGACCAGCTGACGGTGCTCATCCACTCGGGCTCCCGGGGTCTCGGGCATCAGGTCTGCACCGACTTCGTGAAGCTCATGGACGCACGGCTCTCGGGCTACCGCATCCACCTCCCCGACCGCCAGCTCGCGTGCGCGCCCGCGTCCTCGCCCGAGGGCCGCCGGTACCTCGCGGCGATGGCGGCGGCTGCGAACTTCGCCTGGGCGAACCGGCAGGCGATCGCCGACGGCGTGCGCCGTGCGGTGGCCAAGGTGCTCGGAGGCGACGCGGCTGCCGCGACCCGCCAGGTCTACGACGTGGCCCACAACGTCGCCAAGGTCGAGGTGCACGACGGAGTCCCCGTCTGCGTCCACCGCAAGGGCGCCACGCGCGCGTTCCCGGCCGGCTCGGACGAGATTCCCCTCGCCTACCGCGAGGTGGGGCAGCCGGTGTTCGTTCCCGGGTCGATGGGAACCGCGAGCTTCGTTCTCGCGGGAGAGCCCGGCTCGCTGGAGCGCGCCTTCGGCTCGACCTGCCACGGAGCGGGCCGGCGGCTGTCGCGGACCGCTGCGCGGAAGCGGGTCGCCGGCGCCGAGCTCCGCCAAGACCTCGAGTCGAGAGGGATCGTCGTTCGCTGCCCCTCGCCGAAGGGTCTCGCCGAGGAGGCGCCGCTCGCGTACAAGGACGTCGACCGCGTCGTCGCAGTGGTCGAGCAGGCCGGGCTCGCGCGCCGCGTCGCCCGCCTGCGCCCGCTTGGGGTCGTGAAGGGATGACGGCGGGCTCCTCGGGCGTTTCAGGCCCCGTGGACGTCACCGAGCAGACGTTCGAGCAGGACGTGATCGAGCGGTCGCGCGAGACGCCCGTGGTCGTCGACTTCTGGGCCGACTGGTGCGGCCCCTGCCACGCGCTGGCGCCGGTGCTGGAGCGGGAGGTCGAGAGCCGCGATGGCGAGGTGGCGCTCGCGAAGGTCGACGTCGACGCGAATCCAGGGCTGGCCGCGACCTTCCGGGTCCAGGGCATCCCGGCCGTGAAGGCGTTTCGCGACGGCCGCCTCGTCTCGGAGTTCGTCGGCGCGCGCAGCGCCGCCGGAGTCGCGAGCTTCCTCGACGAGCTCCTCGCGCCTCCGCGCCTGGCGGGGCTCGTCGAGGAGCTACGCGCGCGGGACGAGCTCCCGGGCGTCGTGGAAGCGCTCGACGAGGAAGACACGGAGCGGGCGCTCGACATCGTGCTCGGCGAGATCCCCGGCTCGGCGCCCGAGCGGCGCGAACGCCTGCGCGAGGTCGCGGTGGCGATCTTCGACCACCTCGGCCACGACGATCCTGTGACGGTCGCCTACCGGCGGAGGCTCGCGACCGCGCTCTACTGACGACGGCTAGCGGGTGACGAGCCCGTGTGCGCGCGCGGTCCAGCGGGCGGTTGCATCGAGGTAGGCACGCTGCGCGCCGGCCCCCTCTCTCCCCCACGCGCCGTCGTACGCCGGCCGTCCCGCGCGAGAGCGTGCCGGCTCGATCTGCGTCCCCTCCTGCCACTCGTTGTAGCTCGTGATCGTCACGAGGTCGGCGTTCGCCCGCAGTGCCCACCGCCACATGTGGTCGTAGCGCGTCCCATCGCCCCGCTCGCGCACCAGCTGGTCGCCCGTCGCCAGCCGCGCGTCGTACCCGGGGCCGACCGACGGCGCGCAGCGCAGGCCCGCGGCGTGGGCCTCCCTGCACATACGCGCGAAGGTCCCGCCGTTCCACGTGCCGACGTCGTAGGAGTAGAGGCCGGCGAACCCGGAGGCCTTCGCCCGGCCGACGTAGTTCGTCTGCCCGAAGACGCGCACTCCCTGCAAGCCGGAGAGCGCGGCGGCCCAGGCCGAGGGTGTGTCCGCGTCGGCGGCGTAGACATAGAAGTCGCCGATCCCTTCGGCCGCGAGCTGCTCGATGTCCGCGGCAGTGGTCACGGGCGTGCGTCCCGTGTACGGCTCGATGTGCGCGGCGACGAGGAGCCCGTTCTGCTTGGCGGAGCTCAGCACGAGAGGCAGCCGGTCGGCCTCGGGCGAGCCCCGACCCCACCAGGAGACGATGACCGTGTCGATGCCGGTCGTCGCGATCTCGCGCATCTGCGCCTCGACGACCGAGGGATCGGAGGACGAGTAGAGGCCGCGCGCCGGGAAGAAGCGGGTCGACAGCGTCGCCTCGCCGTCGCGACGGACGTACCAGTGCGCCCAGGACCCGTCGCGCCTCGGCGTCGAGTACCAGGGGTAGTAGAAGATCGCGACCTGGCCGACGTCCGAGCCGTCCCGCCGGGCGTCCGAGCCCGAGCCCGCCGGGACGACAATGCTCGCGATCGCCGCCGCGCCCGCCACGACCCAGAGGAGCCTCTTCGTTCTCAACCGCCGCCGACCGGACCATAACGTCCTGGATCGGACGTTCAAGGTCCCCACTAGGATCTCCCGCGATGCCCGCCTACCGCTATCTCGTCGTCGGCGGCGGGATGACCGGAGACGCCGCCTGCCGCGGGATCCGCGACCACGACCAGGACGGGACGATCGGGCTCGTCGGCGCGGAGCCGCACGAGCCCTACGCGCGCCCGCCGCTCTCCAAGGCGCTCTGGAAAGGCAAGGACGAGGCCTCGATCTGGCGCGGGACCCCGCAGCTCGGAGTCGACCTCCACCTCGGCCGCGAGATCGTCGAGCTCGATCTCGATGCACGCCGTGCAACGGACGACGCGGGCGAGACGTACGAGTACGAACGTCTGCTGCTCGCGACGGGTGGGAGTCCCAGGCGCATCCCGGGCGCGCCCGACGGCGTCCTCTTCTACCGGACCTACGACGACTACCGGCGCCTCCGCGAGCTGGCCGGCGACGGCGTTCCCGTCGTCGTGATCGGCGGCGGGTTCATCGGCTCCGAGGTCGCCGCCGCGCTCGCCATGAACGGGTGCAGGGTTAGGCTGGTCTTTCCGGACCCGGGGATCGGCTCTCGGCTGTTCCCCGCCGACCTCGCACGCGTCGTCAAGGAGTACTACGAGGAGAAGGGCGTCGAGGTGCTCGCCGGCGAATCGGTCGCGAGCATCGACACACGTGACCCTGGGTTCGCCGTCGCGACCGAGAGCGGCCGCACGCTCGAGACGGACGCGGTCGTGGCCGGGCTCGGGATCGTCCCCCGCACCGACCTCGCCGAGGCGGCCGGGCTGGCCGTGGACGACGGGATCGTCGTCGACCTGTACGGCCGCGCCGGCGGGCGTGAGGACGTCTTCGCCGCCGGCGACGTCGCGCGCTTCCCGGCTCCCGCGCTCGGCGGGACGCGCCGGGTCGAACACGAGGATCACGCGAACACGCACGGTCGTCACGTCGGCGCGAACATGGCCGGCGCCGACCGGCCGTACGAGCACCTCCCGTTCTTCTACTCCGACCTTTTCGAGCTCGGGTACGAGGCGGTCGGCGACGTGGACGCCCGTCGCGAGACGATCGCCGAGTGGGCGGAGCCGAACCGAAAGGGGGTCGTGGGGTACGTCGACGACGACGGCAAGCCCGTCGGCTTCCTCCTCTGGGACGTCTGGGACCGGGTCGAGCCGGCGCGCGAGCTGATCCGGGTGGGGAAGCCCCTCGACGCCGCCGCCGTCCGCAGGCTGCTGAGCTGAGCTACGCGGCGGGCGCGGGAGCTTGCGCCGTGCCTCCGCCCACGACCCTGCGCCGCATGCGCGTGAGCGCTGCCGCTCCGTAGGACGTCAGCGCGAGCGCGAGCACGTCGAAGACGACGTAGCCGCTCGCAGCCCCGCTCGGCGGGTTTCCCTGGGGAAGGCCGAGCCCCGGGACGACCCCCTGCCAGGTCCACGTCCCGATCGCGGTCCCGTAGAGCTCGAGCGCGGCGACGGCGAGAAACACTCCCGCGTACACGGGGCGCCTCGTCCACACGAGCACGGCGAGGAGGAAGGCGCAGCCCATGGCGCCCGACGCGTCGGACGTCGGCAGCACCGTCACCCCCGCGACGCCCCACGCGACCGCGCCGACCGCCGCCAGGCAGAGCAGGACGTTCGGCCGGCGGGCCATGAGCGTCGACACCGAGAAGCCCGTCAGGTAGACGAGCCCGTGCCCAGGCGGGACGAAGGCAGGCAGGTTGTGCAGCCGGTACGAGTAGACGCCCCAGAGAAGCGAGCCGACGACCTCGCCCAGCGTGGCGAACCCGATCACCGCCAGCGTCTGCACGCGCACCGCGGCGGGATGGAGCAGGAGAAGCGCTCCCAGGACGGCCGCGGTCAGGAGGCCGAGCAGGAGCTGCTGCCGGAGATCGACGTAGCGATCGAGCCAGAGGCCCCCGGCGATGTATGCGACGGCGACGAACACGGTGATCGCTGCCCGAAGCATCGGACGTGCTTCGCCGGCGAAGAGCGGTCTGGTTCGAAGCACGGCCACCGTCCCCGAAGCGTACGGCCCGGGCTTGCGCGCGGCGCTCAGGACCGACTCGGAGACATCACCGCCCCGATGATCCAGAGGATGGGAAAGAAGATCCCGAGGACGAACATGACGCCGTGATGGTTCCTCAGGGTCATGACGCCGGCGGTGACGAGCAGGATGAAGTACAGGATCCCGAGCCCGCCCCACCAGAACCAGGCAAACGCAAGCGGCATTGCAACCCTCCTTCGTGTGTGACGGGCACGATCACGTCTGCGTCGGACGGCGGCGAGCGCTTCGACTAGCCTCGGCGCCGATGCGCATCGTCCTGCCGGCCATCGCCCTCGCCCTGTGGCTCGTGCCCGCGAGCGGCGCCGCGTTCCCCCGTTCGCAGGCGTCCGCGTCGATCACGTTCGCCGCTGTCGGCGACATGGCGATGGCGCCGTCGGCCGACGGTGGCAGCGGCTTCTTCTCACGCGTCAGGAGCGCACTCACGGGCGACGTCGTCCTCGGGAACCTCGAAGGGACGCTGGCGACGGGCGGCTACTCCAAGTGCTCCGCGTCGAGCACGAACTGCTTCGCGTTCCGGGCTCCGCCCGGGTACGCGGCCGTGCTCGAGCGCGCGGGGTTCACGATCCTGAACCTCGCTAACAACCACGCTCTCGACTACGGGCCGACGGGACAGGCCCAGACGATCGCTGCGCTCGAGCATGTCGGGCTCCGCCATACGGGGCGTCCGGGCGAGATCACGTACCTCAGGGTCGGCGCGTCGCGGGTCGCCGTCCTGGGCTTCGCGCCCTACCGCTGGGCGCAGAGCCTCCTCGACCTCCCCGCGGCGGCGCGTCTCGTGCGGAAAGCCTCCGCCCGTGCGGACGTCGTGCTGGTGACGATGCACGCGGGAGCGGAGGGCTCCGCGCACGAGCACGTGCGGCCGGGGACGGAGACCTTCCTCGGCGAGAACCGCGGCAACTCGATCGCATTCGCCCATGCCGTCGTCCGCGCTGGAGCGGATCTCGTCGTGGGCAGCGGCCCCCACGTGCTCCGCGGCCTCGAGTGGTACCGCGGGCGCCTGATCGCGTACAGCATGGGGAACTTCCTCGGCAACGGCACGCTCTCGATTGCCGGGCCGGGCGGCGTCAGCGCCGTCCTTCGGGTGAGCTTGTGGCAGGACGGCAGCTGGGAACGGGGGAGCATCGTCCCCGTCCGGCTCGTCTCTCCGGGCGTGCCGGTGCTGGACGGCGGCGATGCCGCGGATGCCGAGCTCCGCTCGCTCTCGACGCAGGACTTCGGCCGGAACGCGGTGCGCCTGCGGGCGGACGGGACCCTTCTCCCGCCCGCGTGGCGGACGGGCTGAGGAGCTGAATCCCTCGAACGAGGGAATTGCGCGGCCCATGCGCAAGAGGCGCGCGTGCTTCGCATCCTCCTCAGCGGGATGGAACTGCGAGCGGGAGGACGATCGATGCGAACGAGCTACGAGGTCCGGTGCGGCGCGCGGCTGCTCTCCTTCCAGAGCGCGGATACGGCCAGAGAGGCAGTCGTCGAGTACCTGCGCTCGGTGGGCTGTCGCGAGGAGGAGATCACCGGCGTCGCCGTCAACGCGGTGACCTGGCGCGGCGCCGTCTATAGCGCGATTCCGCTCGGCAGCGGCTGAGCCGCCGCCGAGACGGCTAGATCTCTCGTTCGGGTCGCTCCGGCGGGACGGGCGGCGGCTGCGGCTCCGGCGCCGGCGGAACGCCCGGACGTTCCCAGGGAGGCGCTTCCGGATCCTGCCACGGGCTGTCGTCCGGCTGTTCGGGCCCCTGCGGCTGCTCCGGCGGAGTCGGCAGCTCTTCCGGCGGGATCACCTGGGTCGTATCGGGATCTGTGTTCACGTGAGGCGCCTCGGGGACGCTCCGTCGGCCGCCGGTATCGCCTCGAAGACGGCACCCCTCCAGGAGATCGCGTTCGTCCCGACCCTGACGATCTCGTCGTCGCGGCAGCCGAGCGACCGTGCGTACTCGACCAGCGCTTCCTGGGCGGTGGCCGCCTCCCGCGTGGCGAGGGGCCTCGCCCCCGCCCGCAGCTCGTAGATCGTGTTCATCCAGCCCTCCTCCTTCGCCTCTGCCTCGCGAGGAGGTTCCCGCGCTCTCCGCCCCCGTAAACCCAGCGGCGCGGCTCAGCGACGACCCGGTGCCCCGTCGTCCAGCCGCAGGAGCTCGAGGAGCTCGCCGATCTCGTGGTCGCGCTGCGACGGGTGCCGCATCGGAATGCCCGTGTTCAGGGAGTAATGGTTCCTCCTCCCCACCCGCTTGCGCGTCACGTAGCCGGCGTCGACGAGATCCGAGACGATCCGCTGCGCTGCCCGTTCGGTGATCCCGACGGTCGCGGCTATGTCGCGGAGGCGGGCGTGCGGATCCCGCTGGATGCAGAGCAAGGCCTGGCTGTGGCTCGTGAGGAACTGCCACTTGCGCTCTTTTTCAGGACTTGACATACCAGATTTTTATGTCGTATGTTTCGCAGTATCACGATACCACCCGCCGACGAGACGACCATGAGCTTCCGCCAGAAGATGCCCGCTGTCCGTTCCTCCACCCCGGGCGAGAACGGCCACCGCCGTGAGCTCGTCTGGATCAGCCGCGACTCGAGCACGGTCGGATGGCAGGTGGGCGAGGTCGTTTCCTTCAGGAACGGCCGCTGGCGCGTCGTCGAGCGTGCGGAGGACGACGGAGGCACGGTGACGCTGACGCTCGCGTACCCGCACTGAGGAAAGCGACGCCGAAGCCGCGCATTGGGTCGGACGCGCGGGGTGGCTCCGGCGCCGCTCTCTTCTCGCGAGGATCCTCTCCGCCTCGAGGGCGAAAGAAAACGCGTTCCTGTACCGGCTTCAACTGACGAGCGCGCCGCGGGGCGCCGCCAGAGGCTCCCGCCCTCGCCACGGCCGCCGGCCCGGGACGAGGTCGATCTCGAACACGAGGCTGCAGACGCCCCGAGAGCCGAAGCCCCAGCGGTCGGCGAGCGCGTCGAGGAGGAACAGGCCGTGGTAGAGCTCTCCACGCCGGTACTGCCCCGCGAGCTCGGCGAGCGGATCGAAGCAGCGTCCCGCGTGCGTGACCTCGACCCGCATGGTCTCTTCCAGGCACTCGACCGCCACCCGGATGGGCTGCTCCGGCGAGAGGCTTCCGTGGCGCACGCTGTTCGTGATGAGCTCGTGGGTCAGAAGCTGCGCCGTGAAGAGGAGGTCCGGGCACGGCGCGAGGTCCGGAATCACGTCCAGCATGTGCCGAGCCTGGCGCGATGCCTCTGGCGTGGGCACCACGGTCAGCTGGATGCGTATCCGGGAGCCGCCCATCACGGGAGATAAGATCCGACTCGCGGCGCCAGCTCCTTCCCGTGCCGCTTCACGTCAGGTACCCGGTGTCGGAGCGAGAGAAACGGACTGCGACGAACGAGGCGCTCTTCCGCGAGGTCAACGAGCGTCTCGAGCAGCGCGTGCAGGTCGCCCGTGGCGAGGGCGCGACGCTGACGATCCTGTGCGAGTGCGCCGACGCGGAGTGCACGGAGCGCATCGTCCTGACGGCGGAGGACTACGAGACGGCGCACCGGGACTCGACGCAGTTCGTCGTGCTCCGAGGGCATGTCGCGGCCGACGTCGAGGACGTCGTCGCGGAGCACGACGGGTACGTCGTCGTGCGGAAACGCGGCCTCGCCGGCGAGATCGCCGAGCAGCTCGACTGAGCCTCGGGCGCCGGGCGTGAGCGCCGCGGTCGCTCACGCCGGTCGCCGGGCTGCGCCTAGCAGCACTCGTCGCCGCAGCAGTCCCCGCCGTCGCAACACGTACCGACGCAGTTCACCGGACACCTCCTCTCATCGAAAGATTTCGATGAAGAGACGCTAGCTGTTACATTGATGTTCGTCAATGAAAAAGCTGCGCGTGCTGCAACCGCTATGCTGCGGGCCGGAGACGCCCCGGATGGACGCCGACGCGGCGGAGGAGCTGGCGGCGACGTTCAGGGCACTGGCAGATCCCACGCGCGTCGCGATCGTGAACCGCCTCGCATCCGGCGAGCCCTGTTGCGTCTGCGACCTGACTGCTTCCTTCGAGCTCTCCCAACCGACGGTCTCGCACCACCTCCGCGTCCTGCGCGATGCGGGACTCGTCGAGGCGGAACGGCGCGGCACGTTCGCCTACTACGTCCTCGCCGGCGACGCGGTCGAGCGGCTGCGCGGGGTGTTCGCGCCCACGGCCCGCTAACCGCGCTCGAGCCTGGACGTCGGAGTGCTCTGGGAGCGAATGCAGAATCCCGCGAACAGGAAGCTCGTCGTCGCCGCTGCAGCGAGCCTGGCGGCCTTGACGATCGCAGCGCTCCCGGCGGCGGCTGCGGGCGCGAAGGGCACCCGCGCCCACCCCTACCCGCTCCACACGGCGGTGCTGCTCCCGAAGGGGAAGGGCTGGAAGCTCACGGTCAACAGGGCCATCCCGGATGCGACCCGCATCGTGCTCAAGGCCCCGGGCGCCTACTCGGTACAGCGCGGGGAGCAGTACTTCCTGATCAACGTCACGCTGGTGTACACGGGCAAGGGCTCCGCCTCCATCTACTCCGCATACGACCTCACGGCGGCCGCCCGCTCCGGACTCGTGTACACGCGCCTGAACGACGACTGCGGGGGCATCCCGCATCCGCTCCCGGACTTCAAGAAGGTGCCCACGGGCGGACGCATCACGGGGAACATCTGCTTCTCGGTGGTGGAGAAGGACGCGCGAGGCCTGCTCCTCAAGTGCGTGCCGACGAAATCGCAGCGCGCGAAAGTCTTCTTCAAGCTCTGAGACACGGGGCGCGCCCCCGCGCTCGATTCAGGAGTTCTCGGCAGCCTCCACTGCGGTGAAGACCGCGCCCCGCCACGCGATCACCTTCATGCCCATCGTCGTGATCTCGTCCTCGCGGCAGCCGATCCCGCGGACGTAGTCGATGAGCGCCTCGCGCGGCGTGGCCGCGTGCCTGAGCGCGACCGTACGCCTTCCTGAGCGAATCTCGTAGTTGATTCTCATGTGCCGCAGCTCCTTCTGAGCTAGAAGCCGGCGGGCGCCGATCTCCGTGTCCGCCGCGGACCGCCGCCAGCCGGCTGTTCTTCCCCGCTCGCAAGGGAAGATGCGCCGGCGAGGAGGAACTTGCGCTCCGGCGGTCCCCCGTCAGGGGGAAGTTGCCTGGCGCGATTGGGGGCTTGGCGTGGAGGTGGGCGACGTGCACGACTCGTCCCATTCGTCGGATGTGGCATGGCAGCAGATGTCGACTGCTAGCGCACGTTGCGACCACCACTCCCTGCCCCGGACTTGTTTTTCGTGGCCGCATAGGCAAAGAATGCGCACGACGAATACGGCCGATGAGGGGCGGTCGCTGCGGCAACCGAAGGGAGGATTGGGATGTACAAGGGCAGGCTTCTGCGGCTCCTGTCGTTTCTCGGGCTGACCGGTGTGCTCGCGGTGCTCGCGTCGAGCGCTGCGCTCGCTCAGCCGGCTCCGGTCTATTGCCTCGACGGCGGTACCGTCACGCTTCCGGTGACGCTGACGCTCGAGGGGCACAGCCGAGCTCTCACACAGAGTGTCGTGGACGGGTTCATCATTCCGAGCTCGTTCGACCATTCGACGTTCTTCACCGTCGTGCTCCCGGGTCTCTCGACGTTGTTCTTCTTCACGCCGGCGGGCCCGTCGGATGATCCGAGCGAATTCTCCTCGACCTTCGAGAGGCACTCGATCCACGCCGGCGCGTGCACGGGACGCGAGGCCGGGGTGCCGCGATCGTTCTGGGCCTGCTACAGCAAGACCCAGACCGATCCGATGGTGGCAGGGCTCGAAGGTACCGCCAAGGGCCTGTATGCGCTCGGCATGTCGGTGCCCTATGCGACGCTCGACCCGCTCTCGAGCACGAAGCTCAACAGCGGCGTCTATCTCACGTGCACTCTCCCGACCGGCTACAGCGTCAAGAGTGGAGTTGCCGTCAGCACCGGCGGCGGCGAGATCTGGGACAGCACCGGGACCGTCCCGGGAGCGATTCCCGCGACCACGAGCTACGTGCAGTACCTGCTGACCGCCCCGGAGACCGCGGGAGGCTATACGCAGCTGGCCGTCAAGCAATGACCGCAAAGCACAGGGGCTGGGCGCTGATGCGTCCAGCCCCTGTGCTCGCCTGAAGCTTCAGTCGGGGCGCCGCGATTCGAACTCGCGACCTCCCCAGTCCCCAGGCACGCGGCGGCAGCCGCCACCTGCCGCAGCGTGTGGCCGATCCGGCTCAGCGCAGCGGTACAGGCCCGGGGCCCTGTACGACTTCGCACGCCGGCTCGAGGACAACGCCAGTCGTACGCGTTGACATCGTGCGCCTACCTGTCATAGACTGGCACTCGACGGTCGGTGAGTCTCCGTTCGGGGCGAAAGTTTCTCTGCGGCGTGCCTCCTTGCTAACCGCGCACAGGGAGCGCTGATGTGTGCTCCCGCCAGCGAGGGAGGACACGAATGGGCGAGACGCGACACAGCCGAGTTCGGCTGAGTGCCAGGCTAGTCCCGATCTCGAAAGGTCGTCGCGCCCGCCGCCTGCTACGGCTGTTCACGCTCGCGGGCGTGGGGATCATGTTCATCGCCATCCTCGGCCCCGGCGCGTCCGCGCGACCAGCGGCGACGGCCAACCTCGGTATCTCGTTGATCGGTACTCCTACGCAGGTCACGGCGAAGAAGCCATTCATGGCTCAAGTGACCGTTGCCAACAGTGGACCTGATACCTCGCACTTTCGCACCCACGTCCTCCTGCCGAGCGGTGTTCGCCTCGTCAGCGCGGGCAGTCTCGAATGCACCGGCGTGAGCGATCTCACGTGCGCAGACGACAACTTGGATCCCGGCACTGAACCCGAGAGCGCAGCGACGGTCGTCGCCGCCGATGCTCCTGGCTCGTACACGCTCATGGCAGAACTCACCGAGGTCACCGCGACGGATCCGAACCTCGCCAACAACCAGGCATCCTTGACCGTCAACGTTGTTGCCGCGGCGGCGAACCCCGTCGCACGCAGGTTCGTGATCGCACCGAGACGGCCGGCGGCGGGCACACCCGTGAAGGTCTCTTTCGCCGTCGCCGACGCGGGCACCGGCGAGGCTTTGACGCCCTCCGCGGTTCGTTGCGCTGCCGTCGCAGCCGGCGTCAAGGTCCTTGGACGGGGTTCCGTCGTAGCCGGAAGAGCCACCTGCACCTTCCACTCGCCACGGAGTGCGACTGGCCAGACTCTTCGGGGGCGCATCGGCGCGACAGCCGGAGGGACGCGACTGACGAGGTCGTTCGCGGTGCGACTCCGCTAGACGGCGGTTCCGACGCACCCGGCCCGGCGCTATTTCGCATCGAGCGAGCGAACAGGGCACGCATCCGCTCGCCACGACGAATCGAGAGGTGGCCTCCCTCGATCGCGCTGGCCCGCCGGGGTAGCCTCGCTTAGTCTCCCCTCCATGGAGACGCCTAGCCGCGCCGAGGTCGAGCGCCGAATGCACGCATTGATCGCCGACGAGCTCGACATCCTCGAGCAAGACAATCCGCGGGTTTCGATCTCGGAGTTGTTGCCTTCGCGATCGAAGTTATGGTCCCGGACCCCGAGAACGCCTGGGTGCGTCGGGAGGAAGGGCGCTATAGCCCGCCTGCGGATACCGACTCGTACTGGTCGTACTACTGCACGGACTACCGACGCTGGGTGAAGAAGGCTGTCTTCCGTGAGGCTTATGACTTCTACGAGTACCGGTACTTAAGAGACGACGAGGCCGACGAGCATTCTGAGGGCGATGAGACAGACAAGTAGCGCCGCCGTCGTACTTGTCTAAATGGGGGCAACTAGACAAGCACCCACCAGGGCGCTTGTCTTAGACACCCTACGAACCGGTATAGCGCGGCTCAGCTACGGACGACGGGATCCACGCGAGGATGAGATCCGACTCTTTTCTCGTCCGATCTGCATCCGTGTCTCGGAAATGCCCTGTCCAGGTGCCTGGACACTGGTGGTCCCGGCGTGGCCTTTACAACTCGGCGGCAGTCTTCGCAGACTGGTTGATGCAGGCGTTCAGCGCCAGGCCAGACGCTCCCGCGAGCGACGGCCTTGACTTCCGCGCCCCATCCGCAGAAACTCGGGCCTCCGGAAGTTGAACAGGGGCCGTGTGTTTACGGCAGGAGGACAAGTGACGAGGGGCCTCGGCCTTGCGACGGCGGCTTTCGTCGCCCTTATCGCCGCGACCGGGGTGACAGCCACGCCGCCCGGTCGAAACGGTCTGATCGTGTACGCCCAGGAGCTTCGACCCGACCACTATCAGCTGTTCACGATCCGTCCCGACGGATCCGGGGCGAAGCAGATCACCCACAATCTGCCTAGCGTCGTGAATCCCGACTGGTACGGCAACACGATCGTTGCCGAGGTGGTGAGCGACAGTGGCGCTGGCATCGCGCTCTTTACCGCTGCAGGAACCCTCATCCGCTACCTGGCACCCAAGGGCTTCCAGGGACAGCCGTCCTACTCGCCGGACGGAAAGTGGATCGTGTACGAGCGCGACATCGCCCCCGGCAACAACGGCGTGTGGTTGATGCGCTCGAACGGCACGAAGCTCCATCGCGTGACGCGAAACCCGTTCATGTTGAACGGCGAATGCGGATGCGACACGGATCCGAACTTCTCTCCCAATGGGAAGTGGATCTCGTTCGTGCGTATCAAGAAGGACCACGAGCAGCAGGCGCTCTTCGCCGTGCGGCCGAACGGGACAGGTCTCCATCGGATCACTCCCTACTCGTGGGAGATTGCGACCAAGCACGACTGGTCGCCGGACGGGACGCTGATCGTCCTGACGACGAACGCCGACTACGTCCGACCCAACGAGTCCGCCAATCTCGTCACTATCCGCCCCGACGGATCGGGAATGAAGAACCTGACCAACTTCACCGGAAGGACGGAGAATGCGTTCGCGGGTTCCTTCTCTCCTGACGGCACGAAGATCGTCTTTCGCATCGAGTCGGGCGATACCAACAGCCTCGCCATCATCGACCGCGAGGGTGCGAAGCTCCAGCGCATCACGACCGGCAAGGGCAGACCACGCTTCATCGACTGGGGCAGTCTTGTCAGATGAGTAGGCGCTCGCGCCGTTCCCGCGACCTCTGCATCGCCTCGCGCTCCAGGTCGAGCCGCCAGTAATTCGGGTTCTTCGTCTTCACCCATCCGGCGTATCTCCTTGCCGAACGGCTCGGCGTACACGACTCCGGCCACCGCTGACCAGAGAACTACTCCAGCCTAGACGCGAGCGCGAACGTGCCGCCGGGTCAGCATTCCGAGCGCCACGGATGCTGACCTAATGCTGACCTCGAGGCTGACTCGGGCGGCCGGTGGGGCCGCAAACTCAGTCGGGGCGCCGAGATTCGAACTCGGGACCTCTAGTCCCCCAGACTAGCGCGCTAACCAGGCTGCGCCACGCCCCGCGGCCCCGGAACCTTAGCTGGTCGTTCCCGCGCTTACGCCAGCCGGCGGTAGAGCCGGTCGATGAGCTCGGGCATCGCCTCGAGCTTCTCGGTGATCACGCGGATGCGGTACTCGCGAAAGTGCTCAGGCTCGACGCCGAGGGAGCCCGCGATGCGGGCGATGACCTCGTTCGAGGGTACGGGGCGATTGCCGTGGACGATGTGGTTGAGGTAGCCGGCGGAGAGGTCCGCCTTGTCCGCGAGACCCCGGTACGTCGTCCCCGTCTCCGCCATCAACTGCTCGATCGTCGGGCCCAACGTCTGGTCGCTGTACCTGCGTCGCTTCGCCATCAGCGGTCGTCCACCCATTTCACCACTTCGCTCGCGCTCATGCGCTGGTCGGACGACTCCTCGCGCCGACGCACGTCGACCGCGCCGTCCTCGAGCGTCTTCCGGCCCACCGTCACGCGCAGGGGGCAGCCGACGAGGTCGGCGTCTGCGAACTTCTCCCCGGGACGCTCGTCGCGGTCGTCGAGGATCACGTCGAGCCCCGCTCCGTCGAGTGAGGCCGAGAGCGAGCCGGCCTCGGCGAGCACGTCTTCCGAGCCTCCGTGCAGCGCCAGGACGTGGACGTCGTACGGTGCAAGCGAGCGCGGCCACACGATCCCACGCTCGTCGTGGTGCTGCTCGACGGCGGCGGCCAGGACGCGCCCGGGGCCGATGCCGTAGCTTCCGCCGACGAGCGGCTTCTCCTTCCCGTCCTCGTCGAGGAACGTCGCCCCGAGCGGCTCCGAGTAGCGCGTGCCGAACTTGAAGATGTGCCCCACCTCGATCGCGGTCTGGAAGCGGAGCGCGCCTCCGCAGTTGGGACAGGTGTCGCCCTCGCGCGCCTCGCGGATGTCGGCGAACCGCGGCTCGTAGTCCCGCCCGGCCTCGACGCCCAGCAGATGGCGACCGTTCCGGTTCGCGCCCGCGACGAACTGCCCGTCTCGCAGCGCCTCGTCCGCGACGACGTCCAGCTCGACGCCGACCGGGCCGAGCGAGCCGCCGTCCGCCCCGAACGTGCTCCTGATCTCGTCGTCCGTCGCAGCGCGGAACGTCCCTCCCAGCACCCCGAGCAGCTTCGGCTCCGAGAGTCGATCGTCGCCGCGGACGAGCGCGAGCACGAGCGTGCCGTCGTCCCTGACCACTGGCATCGCCTTCGAGGTCGCGGCAGCGTCGATCGCGAGCAGCTCGGCGAGCGCCTCGATCGTGGTCACGCCCGGGGTGTCGACCTCCTCCGGCGCCTCCTTCCGGGCGAGAAGCACCGGCGGGCGCGGGATGCTCTGCGCGATCTCGAGATCGGCCGCGAAGTCGCCGCGCTCGCAGGTGACGAGCGTGTTCTCGCCCGAGCCGGCCGGGCACAGGAAGTCCTGGCTCTCCTTGCCGCCCATGATCCCGGGCTCGGCCGCGACCTCGTAGAACTCGAGGCCGCAGCGCTCGAAGATGCGGTGGTACGCCTGGCGGTGGAGCTCGAAGCTGCGCGCGAGGCCGTCGTCGTCCCGGTCGAACGAGTACGCGTCCTTCATGATGAACTCGCGGACACGCAGAAGCCCGCCGCGCGGCCGGGGCTCGTCGCGCTCCTTGATCGAGAAGTGGTAGAGGATCCTCGGGAGCTCGCGGTAGCTCTTGATCTCCCGGGCGTGGAAGGTGACCGTCTCCTCGTGGGTCATCGGGAGGATGAACTGGCGACCCGCGCGGTCCTCCACGTGGAAGAGCTCGGGGATGGCCGAGCGTCCCGTCGCCTCCCAGAGCTCGACGGGCGTCAGGACCGGCATCAGCATCTCCTGGCCGCCGATGGCGTCCATCTCCTCGCGGACGATCTGGACGACCTTCTGGTGCGCCCGCCACCCGAGCGGGAGGAACGTCCAGATCCCCGCGCTGACCTGGCGGATGTACCCGCCGCGCACGAGCAGCTTGTGCGAGACGGCCTCGGCGTCCGCCGGATCCTCGCGCAGCGTGGGGATGAACAGCCGTGACTGCCTCGCGACCATCGTTGTCCGGTGAGACTAGTCGCTGCCCAGAGGGATCAGCGACGCCTCGGCCATGGCGAGGGCGGCCGGCTTGGCCATCTTCAGCCGCTTCGGGCGCTTCATGCCGCCCGCGATCCACTCGTCGATCTCGTGGAAGAGCTCGTCGATCAGGATGTCGGAGGAGACCTTCTTGAGCACGCGCCCGTGCGCGTACACGAAGCCGACGTCGCGGCCCCCCGCGATCCCGAAGTCGGCGTCTCCAGCCTCCCCGGGCCCGTTGACGGCGCAACCCATGACGGCGACCTCGAAGGCCTCCGGATAGGCGCGGAGCCGCTCCTCGACGACCAGCGCGAGCTTCTCGACGCCCACGTTGTCCCGCCCGCACGAGGGGCAGGCGATCATCACCGGCCCCCGCTCCCGCAGGCCGAGTGCCTTGAGGATCTCCCAGGCGACCTCGACCTCCTTCACGGGGTCGGCGGTCAACGACACGCGCACGGTGTCCCCGATGCCGTCGGCGAGGAGCGAGCCGATGCCGACCGCGCTCTTGATCGCCCCGGCGAACTCGGTTCCGGCCTCCGTCACCCCGAGGTGCAGCGGGTACGGCACCTTCGCCGACAGCATCCGGTACGCGCGGATCATCGTCGGCACGTGCGTCGCCTTGACGGAGATCTTGAACGTGCGGTAGTCGAGCTTCTCGAGCAGCTCGACCTCCTCGAGCGCCGCGGCGACGAGCGCCTCCGCCTGGTCCTTCTGCGCGAGCTTCTCGAGATGCTTCGGAAGGGAGCCGGAGTTCGCGCCGATCCGCATCGGGATTCCTGCGCGCTTCGCCGCCCTGACCACCTGCTCGACCTTGTCCGGCCCCCCGATGTTCCCCGGATTGATGCGGACGGCCGCCACGCCCGCGTCGATCGCCTTCAGTGCGAGAGAGGCGTTGAAGTGGATGTCGGCGATGACGGGTAACGGCGAGAGCCGGACGAGCAGCGGGAGCGCTTCGGCGTCCTCGGTCTTCGGGACCGCCACGCGAACGACCTCGCAGCCGGCGGAGGCAAGCGCGGCGATCTGCGCCGTCGTCGCCTGCACGTCGTGCGTCTTCGTGAGCGTCATGGACTGCACGACGACCGGCGCGCCGCCGCCGACCGGCACGTCGCCCACGCGGATCTGAACCTCGCTCGCCAACCTCGTCAGTGTAAAGAGGCGCCCGCGGCGCCCGGTCGCGCTACGACAGGCCGCTGATGTCGTTGGACAGGCCGAGGAAGAAGAGGAGCACGACGACGGCGAGGCCGACGAACGAGACTCGCTCGTACACCTCCCTGCGCACGAGGCGGCCGCGGGCGCCCTCGATGAGGGTGAACAGGATGTGGCCGCCGTCGAGCGGCAGAAGCGGAAGCAGGTTCAGGAGGGCGAGGGAGAGCGAGACGAGGCTCAGCACCCAGAGGTAGCTCGACGTGCCCTCGTTCACCGCGTCCGCGGAGCCGCGCACGATCCCGATCGGGCTGGAGACGTCCTTCCGGCCCTTGCCCTGCGCGAGATGGCTCAGGGCGACCCCCATCTCCCTCGTGATGATCCCCGTCCACTTGAGCGAGCGCACGAATGCGTCGCCGGGCGGGACGCCCACGCCCTTGCGGATGATCCCGAGCCGGTAGCCGTCGGGCGTCTTCATCGGGGCCACCGGGGACAGCCGCCGCGTGACGCCGTCTCGCTCGATCGTGACCCGAACCGGGTGGCCCTGCGAGCTCAGGATCGCGACCGGGAGGTTCTCGGCCGTCACCCGGACGCCGTCGATCGCGACGATCCGGTCCTCCGCACGGATCCCCGCCCGCTGCGCGGGCGATCCCGGCTCGACGCCCGCGACCGTCCGCGAGGGCTTCACGGAGCCGGTCATGAAGAGCACCGTCAGCAGGACGATCGCGAGCAGCACGTTCGCCAACGGGCCGGCGAGGATCGCGACCAGGCGCTTCCAGGTCGCCGACTTCCAGTACGCGTCGGGCCCGAGCGCGTCCCGGAGCTCGGTCAGGCCGCGCCCCGCCGAGGACGCCGCCTCCGGGGAGAGCCGCTTCTCCTGCAGCGCGAGCTCGAAGTCGGCGAGGGCGGCCTGCGAGGCGGCGACGTCCTCCGCGTCGAGCGCTCGCCGCAGGCGGTCGTACGGGCCCGCGAGAGGCGGCACCTCCCCCACCGCCCGGGAGAAGCGCCGTTCCGCGTCGTGCGAGATCGGACGGTGCATGCCGGGGATGGTCACGAAGCCGCCGAGCGGGACGATCCCGATCCCGTACTCGATGCCGCGTCGCTTGACCTTCACGATCGGCGGCGGGAAGCCGAGGTAGAAGCGGCGCGGCCGCAGCCCGACGGCGAGCGAGGCGAAGAAGTGGCCGGCCTCGTGGACGAGCACGAGGAGGCCGAGGCCGAGGATGGCGATCGCGATGCTCAAACGGCCGCGAGTCTTCCTTCGGCGACACGACGCGCGCTCGCATCCGCCTCCACGAGCTCGTCGACGTCACGCGCCGGGGCACCGTCGACCTTCGCGAGGGCGTCCTCGACGACGGCTGCGATGTCGAGGAAGCCGATGCGCCCATCGAGGAACGCGGACACCGCGATCTCGTTGGCGGCGTTGTAGGCGCACGGGAACGTGCCCCCGCGCTCGCCCGCCTCCCGTGCGAGCGGCAGCAGCGGGAAGCGCTCGGGATCCGGCGCCTCGAACTCGAGCGTGAGCCCTGCCGCGAGATCGAGCTGCCGGACCGGGGTCTCTCGCCGATCGGGGTAGGTGAGCGCGAAGGAGATCGGGACGCGCATGTCCGGGTGGCCGAGGTGGGCGAGCGCAGCTCCGTCCCGGAACCTGACGAGCGCGTGCACGATCGAGCTCGGGTGCACCACGACGTCGATGCGCTCGTAGGGCATGTCGAACAGGTAGTGCGCCTCGATGAGCTCGAGTCCTTTGTTCGCGAGGGTCGCCGAGTCCACGGTGATCTTTCGGCCCATCGACCAGGTCGGATGAGCCAGCGCATCCTCCACGGTCACGGATACGAGCTCCTCGAGCGCCCGGTTTCGGAAGGGCCCGCCCGAGGCCGTCAGCACGAGCGACTCGACCGTCTCCGCTCGCCGGCCCTCGAGGCACTGGAACACTGCCGAGTGCTCGCTGTCGACTGGCACGAGGAGACCGCCGCCCCTCCCCCACGCCTCGAGGGCGAGCATGCCGGCCGCGACCAGGCTCTCCTTGTTCGCGAGCGCCAGCGTCACGCCGCGCTCGAGCGACCAGAGCGTCGCCCCGACCCCGGCAAACCCCACGACGGCGTTCAGGACGACGTCGGGCTCGGCCGCCTCCAGGAGCGCGGTGAGATCGCCGCCGACCTGCGCGTGGCGAACGCCGCGCGCTGCCGCGAGCTCGTCCAGCGGCTGCGATCCCGAGGCGAGCGCACAGAGCTCGAGATCCGGGTTCGAATCGACGATCTCGAGCGCCTGTGCCCCGATCGAGCCGGTGGCGCCGAGCAGGGCGATGCGCTTCCTCACAGGCAAAGGCTAATCGCGGAGGCCGCGCTCGGCGTGGCGGGCGATCCGGGTTAACTGGCGCCGAAAGCGAGGACGACGTAGAACGCGGCGGGCCCAGCCCAGAGCAGGGCGTCGATGCGGTCGAGCATCCCGCCGTGGCCGCCGAGCAGGCGCCCCGAGTCCTTGACGCTCAGGTCCCGCTTGAGCGCGGATTCGAAGAGGTCGCCGCAGACTGCGGCGAAGACGACCGCCGCCCCGAGCGCGAACGTCTGCGGGACGGAGAGGAAGTCGTGGCGGTCCTTGTAGAGGATGAGGAAGGCGGCGAGGACGCCGGCGACGATCCCGGCGACGAACCCCTCCCAGGTCTTGGCCGGCGAGATCACGGGCGCGAGGCGATGGCGGCCGAGCGTGCGCCCGACGAAGTACGCGGCCGTGTCCGCGACGAACACGGTGAACATGACGGCGATGACGGCCCAGAAGCCGTGGTCCGGGATGTCGCGTAGCAGGAGGAGGAACCCGAGCCCGCCTGCGATCCAGAGGGCCCCGAGGACGGTCACGCCGAAGGATGCGCTCGCCGACGGCCGCTCGTGCGAGAGGCCGAAGACGAGGAAGGAGAGGAGCAGCGTCAGCATGATTCCTCCGGCCATCCACACCGCGCCTCCGATCTCCGCCCCGACGAGAGCCAGCACGAGCCCGAGGTAGCCGGCCAGCACGAGCGGCTTCAGCTGTCGCGCCATGCGGTAGAGCTCGTGAAGCGCGATCAGGCCCGCGACGAGCGCGAGAGCGAAGAGCCACCAGCCGCCGAGGTAGGCCACGCCGATGACCAGAGGCAGGAGGACGAGCGCGATGACGATTCGGGACCAGAACGGCGCCACGGGCTCAGCGCCCTCCGTAGCGGCGGACACGGCCTGCGTACTCCGCGAGCGCCGCCTCGAGCGCGTCGGCGCCGAAATCGGGCCAGAGCGTGTCCAGAAAGACGAGCTCCGAGTACGCCGACTGCCAGAGCAGGAAGTTCGACAGCCGCCGCTCGCCCGAGGTGCGTATGAGCAGGTCGGGGTCGGGCAGGTCGGGCGCGTACAGGCGCTCCTCGAGCGCCTCCTCCGTCACGTCCTCGGACGGGACGCCGTCGGCGACCAGCTTGCGGATCGCCTCGACGAGCTCCGCGCGGCTGCCGTAGTCGAAGGCGATCCAGAGCTGGAGCCGGTCGTTGCCGGCCGTCTCGCGCTCGAGCTCCTCCATCTTCTCGCGCGAGCGCTCGGGGATGCGGTCCCGGCGGCCGAAGAAGCGCGTCCGCACGCCCTGCTCCGCGAGGTCGGGAAGCTCGCGCTCGATCGTCTCGTCCAGGAGGTCGAGCAACGACTCCACCTCGTCGACGGGCCGAACCCAGTTCTCGGTCGAGAACGCGTACACGGCGAGCGACGTGACGCCGAGGTCGATCGCGGCCTCGACCGTCCTCCTGAGCGCCCGGGCGCCCTCGCGATGGCCCTCGGAGACGGGAAGACCGCGGGCGGACGCCCAGCGCCCGTTCCCGTCCATGATGATCGCGACGCTCCGGGCTCGCCCCGGATCGTCCTGGGAGGCGGTCACAGACCAACCTTGGCTGGTCTCCGACCGCGGAGGGGCGTGGGGAACCGGGAGGCTCCCCCCGTCTTCACAAGTCGAACGTTGGTCACACCTCCATGATCTCCGACTCCTTGACCTTCAGGAGATCGTCGATCGACTTCGTGTGCTCGTCGGTGAGCTTCTGGACCTGCTGTTCGGCGCGCCGCTCCTCGTCGTCGCCCACCTCGCCGTTCACGACGAGGTCGCGCAGGTGCTGCATGACGTCGCGGCGCACGTTGCGGATCGCGACCTTGCCGTCCTCGCCCACCCGGCGCACGACCTTCACGAGCTCCTTCCGGCGCTCCTCCGTGAGCGCGGGGATCGGGAGCCGGATCATCTTCCCGTCGTTGGACGGCGTGAGCCCCAGATCCGACTCCTGGATCGCCCGCTCGATGGCCTTCATCGAGCCGGGGTCGAACGGCTGCACGGTCAGCATCCTGGGCTCGGGGGCCGAGATCGACGCCAGGCTCTTGAGCGGCGTCGGCGTCCCGTAGTACTCGATCGAGATGCGGTCGAGGAGGGCGGGTGAGGCCCGGCCCGTGCGGATGCTGTTGAACTCCTGGTGGGTCGCCTCGATCGACCGGTCCATACGGCGCCTGGCGTCCGCGAGGAAGTCATCGATCGCGGTCACTGTGCCCGCTCCCGGCGCCGGCACAGCCGGCGCCTCCGCTCGCTTCCCGCTCCGGCACCGGCGGAGCCGGCGACTGCGCTCCCGCCCGGCTCCGTCGAGCCTACGCCGGAGATGAGCTCCGTCACGCCTACGCTCATGCGCCCTCCTGGTCTCAGTCGGGGGTGGAGATGATCGTGCCCACGCGCTCGCCCGCAGCGACCTTCCGGATGTTGCCCTCGGCGAGCCGGAAGACGTAGATCGGCAAGCGGTTGTCCATACACAGCGAAAGCGCCGTCGTGTCCATCACCTTGAGCCCGCGCTCGATCGCCTCGAGATGCGTCAGCTCGGGGATGAAGCTCGCGTCGCTGTCGAGGCGCGGATCCTCGTCGTAGACGCCCTCGACCCTGTTCTTCGCCATCAGGATCGCCTCCGCGCCGATCTCGAGCGCACGGAGGGCGGCGGCGGTGTCCGTGGTGAAGAACGGGTTGCCCGTCCCGGCGGCGAAGATCACGACCCTGCCCTTCTCGAGGTGCCGGATCGCGCGCCGCCGGATGTACGGCTCCGCCACCTCGGAGACCGTGATCGCCGACTGCACGCGGGTGTGCACGCCCCGCTTCTCGAAGGCGTCCTGGAGGCTCAGGGCGTTGAGGAGCGTCGCGAGCATCCCCGCGTAGTCGGCGGTCGCCCGGTCCATTCCCTCCGCGGCAGCCTCGATCCCGCGGTAGACGTTCCCGGCGCCGACGACCACCGCGAGCTCGGTGCCGGCGTCGTGGACGGCGAAGACCTCCTCCGCGA
The DNA here is from genome assembly GCA_046735575.1 of Actinomycetota bacterium. Lineage (GTDB taxonomy): Bacteria > Actinomycetota > Thermoleophilia > Gaiellales > Gaiellaceae > GMQP-bins7. Next base: position 50,799 of record JBKPTS010000067.1, on the reverse strand, counting down.
TCTCGGTGACCTTGGCCGGCTCGATGCCGTACTTGCGGTCGCCGAGCAGCGCCTCCCCGGAGAGCTTGAGCAGCACGCGGCGAAAGGCCGCGCCCTGCTCCGGCCGGAGCCGCTCGGGCGCCTCCTGGGGATGCACCGTCATCCTTTCACCCGCTCCCGGCGCCGGCAGAGCCGGCACCTCCGCTCTCTGATGAGCTCCGTCAAGCCTACGCTCATGTACCGACTGCGATCCTCGCGAAGCGTTCGACGGTCGCTCCCGCCTGCTCGAGCACCTGCCCGACCGTCTTCGCGGGCTCCGCGATCCAGGGCTGGTCGACGAGCACGCCGCCGGGCGTCGCGGCGAAGAAGCGCTTGGCGAGCATTCCGTCCACGATCTTCTCACGCGCCGCCTCGGGCTTCGACTGCACCTCGTCGCTGCGCAGGTAGAGGTCGCGCTCGGCGGCAACGGTCTCCTGCGGCACGTCGCCCTCGGTCGTCCATTCCGGCGCCGCCCAGCTGATGTGCATCGCGAGCTGCCGCGCGAGCTCCTCGGTGCCGCCCGCGAGCTCCACCAGGACGCCGATCTTGTTGGCCGGAGGGTGCGCGTACCCGGCGACGACGTTCCCGTTCGCGCGCTCGAAGCGGGCGGCGCCGACGATCACGATGTTCTCGCCGAGCTTCCCGATGAGCTCGAGTCGCTCGGGCTCGAACCGCTCGACCGCGCCGTCGCCCTCGGCGAGCACCGCGCGCAGGACCTTCTCCGCGAAGGCCTGGAACTCGTCGTTCTTGGCCACGAAGTCCGTCTCCGAGCCGACGCCGAGGATCGCGCCCGCTGCGTCCGAGACCATGTAGCCGACGAGGCCGTCGGAGGTCGTGCGCTCGGCCTTCTTCCCGGCCGACGCGAGGCCGCGCTCGCGCAGGAGGACGCGCGCCCGATCCAGGTCCCCGCCGGTCTCCTCGAGCGCGCGCTTGCAGTCCATCATCCCGGCGCCCGTGGCGTCGCGGAGCTCCTTCACGAGGCTTGCGGAGATCTCGCTCATTGCTCGCTCGCCCCTTCCGACACGGCCGCCGGCTGGGGCTGAGGCTCGGTCTCCGCCGACGCCTCCTCCCCCGGCGCCTCCTCCTGCGGTGCTTGCTCCTCCGGAGCTTCGTCCTCGGCGGCGGCGTCCTCCGCCTGCGGCTCCGCCGTGAGCTCCGCCGGCGTCACCTTCGCCTTGCCCGCCTCGACCCCGTCCGCGACCACCCTCGTGACGAGGTTGCAGGCGCGGATGGCATCGTCGTTCCCGGGGATCACGTAGTCCGCCTCGTCCGGGTCGGCGTTCGTGTCGACGAGCCCGATGACCGGGATGCCGAGACGCCTGGCCTCGCGGACCCCGAGCTGCTCCTTCTTCAGGTCGATGACGAAGACGGCGTCCGGCTGGCGCTTCATGTCCGCCACGCCGCCGAGGTTCGCCTCGAGCTTCTCGAGCTCGGCCTCGAGCGCGATGCGCTCCTTCGAGGGCAGGAGGGCCAGCTGGCCCTCGGTCTTCAGCCGGCGCAGGTCGTGCAGGTACCCGATGCGCTCGGAGATCGTCCGCCAGTTCGTGAGCAGGCCGCCGAGCCAGCGGTGGTTGACGTACGGCATCCCGACGCGGGTCGCGTGCTCCTGCACCGCGTCCTGCGCCTGCTTCTTCGTGCCGACGAAGAGGATCGTCCCGCGGCGCTCGGCGAGATTGCGACCGAACGCGTGCGCCTCTTCCAGCAGCTCCAGCGTCTTCGTGAGATCGATGATGTAGATGCCGCCGCGCTCGCCGAAGATGTAGCGGCGCATCTTCGGGTTCCAGCGGCGGGTCTGGTGGCCGAAGTGAACGCCGGCCTCCAGCAGCTCCCGCATCGTGACGACTGACACGCGATCAGCCCCTTTCCTTTGGTTGACGGTGGTTCTCCGGCGGGCCGGGCGGAACCGAGCTCAGGGCTGCGGCACCACCGCCCGGCGTGGTCGCCGGGTAGACGTGGTTCGAACGACCGCGAAAGTCTAGCCGCCGGTGCCTTCTAACAGCTTGTAGCTTGGCCTAGAGGGCGCGGGCCCGTTCGAGCGCCGCGTCGAGATCCGCGGGAAGCGGCGACTCGACGTCGACGTCCTCGCCCGTGACCGGATGGCGGAAGCCCAGCCGGTACGCGTGCAGGAACTGGCGCTCGAGGCCGAGGTCGCCGGGCGCCCCGTACTGGCGGTCGCCGGAGACGGGCAGGTCGATCGCCGCGAGGTGCACGCGGATCTGATGCGTCCGCCCGGTCTCGAGGCGCACGTCGAGCAGCGCGTGCTCGCGCATGAGCTCGCGGAGCTCGAAGTGCGTGACCGCCTCCCGGGGCTCGTCGGTGTCGAGCGAGCGCTTCGTCCGGTCGCGGCGGTCGCGGCCGACGGGCGCCTCGATGCGCCCCGTGCGGGACTTCGGCCGGCCGCGCACGAGGGCGGAATAGCGGCGCTCGAGGTCGCGCCGGCGAATCGCGTCCTGCAGCCTGGCATAGACGGCCTGGGAGCGCGCGACGACGAGGAGGCCCGACGTGTCCCGGTCAAGCCGATGGACGATCCCGGGCCGCTCCGGGTCCTCGCCGCCCGCGGCCCCGAGCCCGAGCAGCTGGCTCGCGAGCGTCGACTCGCTCTCCCCGGCTGCGGGATGAACCGAGATGCCCGCCGGCTTGTCGACGACGAGGAGGTGCTCGTCCTCGTAGCGGACGGGGACGGTCGCCGGGGCCGGGAGCAGCTGCCGCGGACGGGCCTCCGGGACGTCGACCTGCACGCTCGCGCCGCGCTCCAGCCGGAAGCTCTTCGGCCGTGGGCTCCCGTCGACGAGCACCGCTCCTGCGTCGAGGAGCTTCTCCGCGAGGGTGCGGGAGCCGATCTCGGGCCGGCTCGCGAGCGCCTTGTCGAGTCGAACGCCTGCCTCGTCGTCAGCGACCGTGAAACGGACCGTCGAGATCGCTCGCTCCGTGCGGACGGTGCGGCCGGTCGGCGAGCACGAGCGCGCCGAAGAGAATTGCGACCCCGACCACGATGAAGCTGTCGGCGAGGTTGAACGCCGGCCACGCCTCGAGGTCGAGGAAGTCCGTGACGCGCCCCAGGCGGACGCGGTCGATGAGGTTGGAGACGCTGCCGCCGAGGACGAGGCCGAGCGCGACGGGGAGCACGGGGTGCCGTTTCGCCGAGCGTGCGAAGAACCACACCATCCAGCCGACGGCGACGGCGGTGACGGCTATGACGACGGTCGTCCGGCTCGAGAAGAACCCGAAGGCGATGCCCGAGTTCTCGACGTGCCGGATCGAGAACGGGCCGACGACGTCGACGCTCTGCCCGAGGTCGAGCGTGCGCGCGATCACCTGCTTCGTGAGCTGATCGGCGACGAGTGCCGCGGCCGCGACCGCGAGGAGGGCGGTCCACTGAGCCGGGCCCGCCGCGAGCGACCGCTCGGCGGCGAGGATCGGCCGCACCGCGTTCGTCGCCGAGCCGACGCGGACGTCCGGGGGCGCAGCAGTGGGCTCGTCGCGTGCCGGATCGATCATCGGAGCTCGTCGCCGGCGCGCCGCAGACCGCGCGTCACCGACGCCCCTGCGCTCGCTTGTCCTCGATGCAGAGCTTCGCGTACGGAACCGCCCGCAGCCGTTCCTCCTCGATCTGGCGGCCGCAGATCGCGCACTTCCCGTAGCTGCCGTCGTCGAGCCGCCGGAGAGCGCCCTCCACCTTCTCGAGCAGGTGCTCGGCGTTCTCCTCGAGCCCGCCGTCGAGCTCCCGCATGTACGTCTCGGTCGCGGAGTCCGCGATGTGGTCGTCCTTCCCGATGGAGAGGTCGCCGGTTTCGTCGGTCAACGAGCCCTTGTGATTCACGGCCTCGATCGCGCCGCGCAACCGGTCGCGCTCCGTCTCGAGTTGGGTGCGGATCTCGCCGAGGTCGAGCGTCATGCGGCCGCCTTCCGGCGCTCGGCCGCCGCGGTCAGCAGCTCCTCGGCCCGCGCTCGGCCGATCCCCCGTACGTCCACGGTCTTGTCGCGGGCGCCAGCGCCCGAGACGAGAGCGACGTCCGTGCGAGGCACGGCGAGGGCGTCGGCGAGAAGCTCGATGACGGCCTCGTTCGCCCGGCCGCGCTCGGGGGGCGCCGCGACCCGAAGCTTCCAGACGTCACCGTGGCGCCCGACGACGGACGAACGTGGCGCATGCGGAGTGACGCGGAGACGGAGGCGGATGGCGGAACCGTCCACGCGCGACAGGATATCCGCGCGTCTCGCGCGGGCGTTCTCCGCTGGGCCTCGGAGGCGGAGCGGAGCACCGCGAACCCTCGGACGTCGAACCGGAACGGGTTGGGCCCTCCAGGGGGTTCGCGCGAGCGGGGCCCGTCGCATCGGGCTCGGCTCTGCGCCTTGCAAGTCAGCCGGCGATCTTGCGGATGCCGCTCTCCGCGATGTCGTCGGACGGAGTCTCGGGCCGCGCTTCGACGGCCTCGGCCGACTCCGGCGCCTCGTTCCCGTCCAGGAGCGCCTCGAGGGCGGAGCGGAGCGCTGCCCGGATCCTCCGCGTCTCCTCCTCCAGGCGCTGCCGTTCGCCCGCGGCCGCGCGCACGATGCGCCGGCTCTCGGCGTGGGCCTCCTGGACGATGAGGTCGGACTCGCGGCGCGCCTGCTCCTTCATGTCCTGGGCGGCACGTTCCGCGGAGACGAGGGTCGAGCGCAGGAGGGCCTCGAGCTCACGGTGCTTCCGGGCGTCCGCCTCGAGGTCCTCGAGCCGGTCGGCGAGATCCGCCCGCTCGCGCCAGACGCTCTCGAAGCTGTCCGCGATCTCGGTGAGCAGCCGGTCGACGCCGCTCCGCCGGTAGCCCAGCAGCCACGCTCGGCGGAGCTCGACGTGTCTGATCTCGACTGGGGTGAGCGCCATGTGAGTCTCCTTCCTCAGGCCCCTCTAGAGCACTGCCCCGATCAGGCGGTTGACGAGGTACATCCCGACGATGAGGACCAGGATCGCCACCATCGGCGAAAGGTCGAGCGGCCCCAGCATCGGTAGGCGGCCTTGAAAGAGGCGAAGGTACGGACGGCAGATCTCCTCCAGGAACTCTTGCACAGCGTGTCCCGTCCTGGAATACGGGAGCTGGATCCACGACGACAGCAGGATGTGGACGATGATGAGCAGGATGTAGATCCCGATGAACACCGAGACGAAGCTCTGGAGCGACGTCGCGGCGTCGGTAAGCGGGATCGAGGCGCTAGCGCCCATCGGACGCGTGTTCGCCGCGTTCGGCTCGGTTCCTACGCCTGGTTGTAGAAGCCGCCGCGCTCGAGCGCGCGGGCACGTTCCTCCGCGGAGAGCTCGACGTTCCGCGGCGTGAGCAGGAACACCTTGTCGGCGACCCGTTGCATGCTCCCGTCCAGCGCGTACGTGAGCCCGCTCGCGAAGTCGATCAGCCGCTTCGAGAGGTCGGTGTCCGCGTTCTGCAGGTTCAGGATCACCGGGATCGAGGCCTTGAAGCGGTCGGCGATCTGCTGGGCGTCGTTGAAGCTCCGCGGCACGACGAGGTGCACCTTCGCGGGGGCCGGCACGTCGACGCTGCGCAGGCGGGACTGGCGCCTCGGCGCCTCCTCGGACGTCCAGTCGTCGGACTCGGACGCGCTCGGCAGGCGTCGCACGTTCTGGCGCTCACGGCGCCGGTACGTCTCCTCGATCGGCTCGCTCGCGGCGTAGCCGTCCTCGTCCCAGTCCTCCTCTTCCTCGGCGATCCCGAAATAGACGAGGGTCCGGTTCCAGAGGTCGGAGAAGCTCATGTCGAGGGCCGATATTAGCCCTGCCGACCGTTCCTGGTCCGGCACCGGCAGAGCCGGCACCTCCCCTCTAGCGCGGCCGCATCAAGCCTGCCCCGATCCGGACGTACGTCGCGCCCTCCTCGACGGCAACGGAGTAGTCCTGCGACGTCCCCATGCTGAGCTCCGGGAGCCCATGCTCGGCGGCGAGCTCGCGCAGCCGCGCGAAGTACGGACGCGAGCGCTCGGGCTCGCCTGCGGGCGGGGGCATCGTCATCAGCCCGCGGACGAGGGGGTAGCGGTCGACGAACGCAGCGATCTCCTCCGGGGAGACGCCGGACTTCGACGCTTCTCCCGAGAGGTTCACCTCGAGCAGCGCCGGAATCTCGACGCGGCGTGCGGCCGAGTCCGAGGACAGCGAGTGCACGAGCTCGCAGAGGCGGTTCACCACCTTCGCCTTGTTCGACTGCAGGTGGCCGATGAAGTGCCAGCGGAACGCCTCGCCGTACTCGCCGTGCTTGCGCTCGAGGTCCTGCGCCCGGTTCTCGCCGACGACCTCGACCCCGGCTTCGGCCAGCGCGGCCATGTCCTCGAGCGACACGTACTTGGTCGCGGCGACGATCGTCACGGACTCCCCTACCTCGTCTCGGAGCGCCAGGTAGCGCTCGGCGATCTCGGAGGCGGACGCGACGCTCATCCGCCCGCCTCGATCAGGCCGCGCGCAGCCGCGAGCTCGGACTCCCGGCCGTCGAGCTCGCCGTTCAGCTTGCGGCGCCGCAGCTCGGCGAGCACCTCCCCCACCCGCGGCGACTCGGGCAGGCCGAGCGCGGCGAGATCCTCGCCGCCGATCTCGAGCCGCACGTCCCGGAGGCGCTCGAAGTAGTCGCGAAGCTCCGGCCGCTCCTCGCGCGCGAGGGCGAGGAGCGGCGCGTCGGGCGCGAACGGCTCGACGAGCGCGACCACCTCGGCGGCCCTGGACCGCCCATGCTCGAGGCGCTCGAGCAGGAGCGGCGAGACGGTCACGGCCTTCGCGATCCGGTCTGCGTCGGCCCGGCGAACGGGCAGCCGCTCGAGGAGCCCGTAGACCTCGTCCGAGCTCAGGTCGCGCGCGAGCACGGCGACGCCGAGGCGCCAGGCCGGCACCTCGACGTGGAGCTCGCGCCGGAGCGCGAGCGCGCGCTCGAAGAGCGCCGCGGCATCGGCGTCGGCGCGCATGCGGGGATGGATCGCACGATCGGCTCCGAGCTCTCCGAGCCGGACGAGCGCCTCCGGTGCCCGCGGCTCCTCGAGCAGCGCGACGAGCTCGTCGCGCAGGCGCGCCGACGAGAGATCGCCCACGAGGCCCATCTCGATCGTCCCGCGGGCGAGCCGGACGGAATGGTCCTCGAGCCGGAAGCCGTGGCGCGTCTCGTACCGGATCGCCCGGAAGATGCGCGTGGGGTCGTCGATGAACGAGAGGTTGTGCAGCACGCGCAGGACGCGCTGCTCGAGATCGGCCCTGCCTGCGTACGGGTCGACGAGGCGGCCGAAGTCGGCGGGCGCGAGCGACGCGGCCATCGCGTTGATGGTGAAGTCGCGGCGGAAGAGGTCCTCGAGCAGGCTCGCGCGCTCGACCGCCGGCAGCGCGCCGGGGGCGTCGTAGAGCTCCGTGCGCGTGGTCACGACGTCGAGCCGCTCGCCTTCGCCGTAGAGCACCACCGCGGTCCCGAACTTCTCGTGCACCTTCACGCGGCCGCGGAGCGTGGTCGCGACCTCGCGCGCGACCGCGACCGCGTCGCCCTCGACCGCGACGTCCACGTCGAAGTTCTCCTCGCCGAGGAGGATGTCCCGCAGCGTGCCCCCCACGAGGAAGACGCGCTCCGAGCGCTCGCCGAGCGCCGCGACCGCGTCGAAGACCGGCCGCAGCCGCGCGACTGACAGCAGCTCGTCCGCGAGCGACTCTCCCGGCTCGACCTCCTCCACGCGAGCTCCCTCGAGCTCGCGCAGGAGATCGGAACGGGTCACGACGCCGACGAGGCTGCCCTCGCGGAGAACCGCCACCCGGCCGTCGTCGGCCGAGGCGACGAGCGACTGGAGCTCGGGGAGCGAGCTCTCCTCCGACGCCGTGACGACTCGCCCGCTCATGATCCCGCGCACGGGCGCGTGGGCCAGGCCGTGCGTGATGGCCCTGTCCAGGTCCTCCCGCGAGACGGCCCCCACCACCCGCGCGTCGTCGGTCACGAAGACGCCGCTCTGGCCGTGTCGCTGGCAGAGCACCATCGCGTCGCGCACCGCGGCGTCCGAGGTCACGGACCGCGCGGGGCTCGACATCACGTCGCGCGCCCGGCGGGGCTCGCGAGCGGCGCCCTCGACCGCGGCGAGCAGCAGCTCGCGCGCCTCCTCCAGCGAGATCCGCGCGATCGCGGACGCTGCCTGCGGGTGCCCGCCGCCTCCGAGCGCCTCCGCGAGGGCGGAGGCGTCGAGCCCGTCGCTCCGGCTCCTCACGACGGCGAACACGCGCTCCTCCATCTCGACCAGGAGGACGAGAGCGCGGGCGTCCGTGAGGTCGACGATCTTGTGCGCGAGGTTCGAGACGCCGTCCACGTACTCCGGCCACTGGACGGCGGCCAGCAGGAGCTCCTCGCCGCCGGCGGAGACCGGCTCGAGCGCCCCGAGCAGGCGCTGCAGCAGATCGCGCTCCGGGCGCGCGAGCGGCACGTGCAGGTACGAGGCGATGAGCTCCTGGCGGGCGCCGTGGCGCAGGCACCAGGCGAGGGCGTCCGCGTCGCGCTGCGTCGCGGTCGGATAGGTGAGGCTGCCCGTGTCCTCGTGGATCCCGAGCGCGAACGCGGTTGCCTCGAGGGCCGTCGGCTCGAGCTCGCGCTCGGCCAGGATCCCGACGAGCGTCGTCGTCAGCGCGCCGTCCGTGGAGAGGACGGCCGCCTCCGCGTGCACCCAGTCGGGAAGCTCGCCTCCGTGGTGGTCGAAGAGCGCCTTCTCGACCTCCGGGTCGAGCGCGACGGCCTCGAGCTCGCCAAGCCTCGCGGCATCCGTCGTCTCGACGACGACGAGCCGCCTGATCCCCTCACCCTCGAGCCTCGAGCTCTCCACGATCGGCTCGAGCTCCTCGGCGTGGAGCCGGTAGAAGTCGCGGACGTTGCGGTTGAGCGACCCGACGGCGACGACCGCGCCCGGGTAGAGGCGGCGGGCGGCCAGCATCGCCGCGAACGCGTCGAAGTCCGTGTTCCCGTGCGTCGCGATGACGGTCTCGGCCCGCATGGGCCCAATTCTGCCCCTCTCCCGAGGATCAGCTCGTCGCGGGCGGCCCGAGCGCGATTCGGTAGCGCACCTCGCGCGTGCCTGTGCCGAGATGCGTCCCGTCCCGCGCCGCGCCGTCGAGCGCCCAGCCCTCCCGCTCGTAGAACGCACGCGCACGGGGGTTGTCGTCGAGCACCCAGAGCACCGCCTCGGCGAACCCTTCGCCGCGCAGCCGCTCGAGCGCCTCGGCCATGAGCGCCGGGCCCGAGCCACGACCCCACTCCTCGGGCAGCACGTAGATCGCGTAGAGCTCGCCGAGGGTCTCGTCTTCGTCGGCCGAGCCGACCGACGCGAGGCCCCCGACCCGTTCCGCGTCCTCGCTGACGAGGACGTGCCTGCGCGGCACGCGGGCTTCGATCGTGTCGCGCCAGGATTGCTCGCGCTCGATCCGCCGGCCGTCGAGCGCGGCGAGCCGTTCGGCAGGGAAGACGTGCGCGTAGGCCTCCTGCCAGGTGCGGATGTGCACGTCCGCGATGGCAGCCGCGTCCGCGGGGACGGCGTCGCGCACGTTCACCAGGCGCTCAGACGTGCGCGACCGCCTCGATCTCGACCACCGCTCCGCTCGGGAGCGCGCCGATCTCGATCGTCGAGCGTGCCGGCGGGGCGTCGCCGACGTAGCGGGCGTAGACCTCGTTCATCCCCGCGAAGTCGCCGAGATCGCAGAGGAAGACCGTCGTCTTCACGAGCTTGTCGAGGCCGCTCCCGGCCGCTTCGAGGATCGCCGACAGGTTGCGCATGATCTGCCCGGTCTGCTCCTGCACCGTCGGCCCGGCGAGCTCTCCCGTCTCGAGCTCGATCCCGAGCTGCCCCGCGACGAAGACGAGGTCGCCGACGCGGACCGCCTGGTTGTACGGCGCGCCCTGGAACGGCCCTGGCGCCTGGTCGGTTCGGATGACGTGCTTCTCGGCCATGTGATCGTCCTCCTCTCTACTCCCTGCACGCCTCGGCGAGCGCGGCTCCGAGCGCCTTGAAGATCGCCGAGAGGACGTGCTGCGAGTCTTCGCCCTCGATCAGCCGGACGTGGATCGTCAGGCCCGCCGCGTCCGCGAGCGCCTGCAGGAAGACGGATGCGAGATCGGTCTGCAGGCCGCCGGCCCGCGTCGCCGTCAGGTCCGCATTCGACGCCACGAGCGGCTTCCCCGAAGCCTCGACGACGACCATCGCGAGAGCCTCGTCGGCGGGGACCACCCCCAGGCCCCGCCCCGCCCTTCCGTCGCCTCGCAGGAGCGGCGCGAAGGCCTCGCCGAGCGCCGTCCCGGCCGCGCCCACCTCTGCCTCGGGCTCGCCCGGCGCGATCTCGAGCTGGAGCTCGAACCCGCCCGTCGCCGCGAGCTCGGCCAGCAGGTGGTCGAGAACGGCGACTCCCGTGGCGACGTCGCTCGCTGCTCCGGTCCCGAGGGAGATGCGCGCCGTGCGGCCGGGGCTCACAGCTCGGCCCGCTCGATGGAGGCACCGAGCTGGCGGAGTCGTTCGTCGATTCGCTCGTAGCCGCGGTCGATCTGCCCGATGTTGCCGATCGAGGAGCGACCCTCGGCGCAGAGGGCGGCGATCACCATCGCCATCCCGGCCCGGATGTCGGGGCTCTCGAGCCTCTGGCCGTAGAGCCTCGCCGGGCCGGTGACGACGGCGCGATGCGGGTCGCAGAGGATGATCCGCGCCCCCATCGAGACCAGCTTGTCCACGAAGAAGAGGCGGCTCTCGAACATCTTCTCGAAGATGAGCACGGTGCCGTGCGACTGGGTCGCGCAGGTGAGCGCGATCGAGGTGAGGTCGGCGGGGAACGCGGGCCAGACGCCGCTCTCGATCTTCGGGATCTGCGCGCCGAGGTCGTCGACGACGCGCAGGTCCTGCCCGGGCGCGACGCGCACGGACCGGTCCTCGATCTCCATCCGGATGCCGAGCTTGCGGAACGCCGGGACGATGGCGATCAGGTCGTCGGGCTCGACGTCCTCGATCGTGACGTCGCCGCCGGTGAGCGCCGCGAGCGCCGCGAAGCTCGCCACCTCCACGTGCTCGGGCCCGATGCGGTGGTCGCCGCCGCCGAGGCTCCGGACGCCCTCGATGTGGAGCACGTTCGAGCCGATCCCGGTGATGTGCGCCCCGAGCGAGACGAGGAAGCGGCAGAGATCCTGGATGTGCGGCTCGCACGCGGCGTGGCCGACGATCGTCTCGCCCTCCGCGAGCACCGCGGCCATGATCGCGTTCTCGGTTCCCATGACCGACGCCTCGTCGAGGTACATGCGCTTGCCCTTGAGGCCGTCCGTGCGCATCTCGTAGCCGCCGTTCAGCTCGACCTCCACGCCGAGCTCCTGGAAGGCGTTGATGTGCGTGTCGAGCCGGCGCCGGCCGATCACGTCGCCGCCGGGCGGCGGCACGCTCACGCGCCCGAAGCGCGCGAGCAACGGCCCCGTCAGCAGGAACGAGGCCCTGATCTCCTGCGCGAGCCCGCGGTCGAGCTCCCACTTCTCGACGCCGCGCGGATCGACGCGGACCGCGTTCGGCCCCGTCCACTCGACGTCGGCGCCGAGCTCGGCGAGCAGCTCGACCATCGTCTCGACGTCCCGGATGCGCGGGACGTTGGTCAGCCGCACCTCGTCCGAGGCGAGGACGCTCGCCGCGAGGATCGGGAGCGCGCCGTTCTTGTTCCCGGAGGCGCGCACGGTCCCCGACAGGCGGCGGCCACCTTCGATGACGAAGGACTCCATCCGGCGCGCATCGTACTCGGGCCCTCCGGTCGCTCCCGGAGCGCCCAGGCCTGCCTGGAGCGACGTCATCTCAGAGGTACTCGATCTCCAGCTCGGGGACGGAGTCGCCGAGGTCGAGGCCGAGCACCTGGGCGTAGAACGAGAGCTCGGCCCGGAGGGCGCGGACGATCGACTCGGACTGTCGGAAGCCGTGCCCCTCGCCCTCGAAGAGCAGGTACGCGTGCGGGACGCGGTTCGCCTCGAGCGCCGACACGATGAGCTTCGCCTGCGACACGGGCACGATCATGTCGTCCGCGCCCTGCAGGACGAGCATCGGCGTCTTGATGCGGTCCGCGGCGTGGACCGGGCTCCGCTCGCGGTAGAGGTCCGCCCGCTCGGGATAGGGGCCGACGAGCGTGTGCTCGTACCGGGACTCGAACTTGTGCGTGTCCCCGTTCGCGAACGGCTCGAGGTCGGCGAGCCCGAAGTACGAGGCTCCCGCGGCGAACTCGTCCGTGAAGGTGAGCGCGCAGATCACGGTGTAGCCGCCGGCGCTGCCTCCCCGGATAAGCAGCTTGCTGCGATCCACCTCGCCTTGCGCGACGAGGTAGAGGGCCGCGTTCACGGAGTCCTGGAGGTCGACGACGCCCCACTGGCCGTTCAGGCGCTCCCGGTACTCGCGGCCGTAGCCCGTCGAGCCGCCGTAGTTGACGTCGACGAGGGCGAACCCTCGGGTCGTCCAGAACTGGGTCGCGAGCGAGAAGAGCGGCGACGACGAGGCGGTTGGCCCGCCGTGGACGTCCACGATGAGCGGCGGCAGCTCGCCCTCGGGCGGCTCGTACTCGGGGTTCTTGGGCGGGTAGTAGAGCGCGTGCGCCGTCAGTCCGTCCTCCGTCGGGTACTCGATCGCCCTGGGGACCGAGAAGAACGCCGTGTCCACCGGCACCTGGGCGCTCGAGCGCAGAACGTCGTACGACCCAGTGTCGACGTCCAGCCGGACGACCTGCGACGGGATCGTCGCCGAGCCGGCGACGATCAGGGCGGTCGAGCCCTCGACCGCGACCGTGACGGCGCCGACGCTGTCGTACGGCAGCTCGAGGTCGTCGAGCGCACCCGAGCCCGGATCGAGGAGCGTGTATGTCGTCCTGCCCTCGCTCTCGTAGCAGCAGAAGATCCGGCCGTCCGCGAGGAAGCCGAACGAGTGCATGCCGAACACCCAGGCCGGGTATCCGAACTCGGCCTCCGCCGCACGGAGCACCGCGCGCTCGGCGCCCGTCACCTGCTCGAGGTTCCACCAGCCGCTGCGGTCGCTCGCGAAGACGAGGTCCCCGGACGGGCTCCACTCCGGCTGCCAGATGGACTCTCGACCGTTCTCCCCCGCCACGTGCTCCGGCTCCCCGAGCGTGCCGTCCGCCGCGAGGCCGGCGACGAAGAGCTCGCACCCGTCCCACGGCATCCAGGGGAGGTCCCACGCGAGGAAGCAGAGCTTCGTGCCGTCGGGCGAGATCCGCGGCCCGGAGTAGAAGTCGTGCCCGCCTGCGACTATCCTCGGCTCGCCGGAGCCGTCGGTCGGGACGGCGACGAGCTCGTTCACGACGTCCGCCGGCCCCTCGCCCTCGTGCCGCTCGCGCACCCCGACCCACAGCGAGCCGTCCGCCGTGATCCGGCCGTCCGCATAGCGGTGCCGCTTTCCCTCGATCGCCTCGGTGAGCGCGACCGGCTCGGCGCCCGCGTCCTGCCGGTACAGGCGCTGGTCCGCGAAGTTCGAGAAGAAGGCCGTCCCGCCGTGGATGCAGTAGGCGCCGCCCCCGTACTCGTGAGCCGCTGTGCGGACGTTGCAGCCTTCGGGCGTGAAGTCGGCTGCCTCCTCCCCGTCGGCCGCTCGCATGAGGACGACGCGGCCGCCCTCGGCCGGACGGCCTTCGAGGAACCAGGCGACCCCGTCCTCGAGCCATGTGCCCGACAGCGACGTGCCCGACTCCGCGACCAGCTCGGCGGTGATCGGGGACTCCCAGCTCCCGTACGGGGCCACGGCCTTCTCCCTCAGCTCGACTTCCAACGGCGGCGGCTATCGTAGTCGGCCGTGCCGACGCGCGAGCAAGCCTGGGCCACGCTGACGCGGTACACCAAGAGCGAATCCCTGCTTCGCCACGCGCTCGCGGTCGAGGCCTCGGTGCGCCACTATGCGCGGCTCTACGGCGAGGACGAGGAGCTCTGGGGCTGCGTCGCGCTGCTCCACGACTTCGACTACGAGATCCATCCGACCCTCGACGAGCATCCGCAGGACGGCGCTCCGATCCTGCGCGAGGAGGGCTATCCCGAGGAGCTGATCGAGGGGGTCCTCTCCCACGCCGAGCACCTGCAGCTGCCCCGCGACACGCAGCTCAAGAAGGTCCTCTTCGCCTGCGACGAGCTCTCCGGGTTCGTCCATGCGTGCGGCCTCGTGCGGCCTACGGGGCTGGACGGGCTGGAGCCGAAGTCGGTCAAGAAGAAGTTGAAGCAGCCGTCGTTCGCCGCCGGCGTGCACCGGGACGAGGTGTACGAGGGCGCGGAGCTCCTCGGGCTCTCGCTCGACGAGCACATCGCGAACGTGATCGCCGCCATGCAGCCGATCGCGGGCGAGCTCGGCCTCCGCACGGCCGCCGACGCGGCGTAGAGCATCGCGGATCCCCCCAAAAGGGGGTCACCGCTTCCCGGCATTTCGCCGCGGGCGCGATCCGTCTAGCGTCAGCCGCTCTGTGACCGGCGCGACACGCCGTGCGTCAAGGAGCGCACCGACAGGGATCACGCGCCGGGCCCGAGCCGTCAGGAGGGAAACGAACACCACGGTCTGCGGCGCGAAAGGAGCCCGTCATGGGTGGAAACGGAGACAGCGGACACGCAGGCCGGTACAGCAGGCGCACGTTCCTCACGCGACTCGGCCTCGGAGCCGGCGCGGTCGCGGCGGGCGGGGGAATCGGCGGGGCGCTCGCCTCTCCCGTCCGGGCAGCGCCCGCGCGCAGCAACGTCGTCGCCACGGACGCGCAGCACTTCGGGCGCATCTTCCCGAACCTGCCTCCGTTCGCACCCGCGAGCAAGGGCGTCACGAAGTCGCTCGTCGACCTTGCCGCGCAGGGCGGCCTCCTCGACGCGAAGGACGACCTGAGCGCCGGCCCGGTCGCGCTGATCACGAGCCCCGCGCTCAGCCTGAACAATCCGGACAACCCGATGCACACGGCAGGAACGACGTTCTTCGGCCAGTTCGTCGACCACGACGTCACGTTCGACACGAGCTCGACGCTCGGCGTCCCGACCGACCCCCTGACCTCGCCGAACGGCCGCACGCCTGCCCTCGACCTCGATTCGGTCTACGGTGCGGGGCCGATCGGGAGCCCGGCTCTCTACGACTCCTCGGACCGGGCGAAGCTGCTGATCGAGTCGGGCGGGATCTTCGAGGACCTCCCGCGCACCGGAGACGGCACGGCGATCGTCGGCGACCCGCGGAACGACGAGAACCTCGTCATCTCCGGTCTCCAGTGCGCCTTCATCCTCTTCCACAACCGGGCCGTGGACGATGCCCGCGCGGACGGGGCGAGCACGTGGCAGGACGCCTTCGCGCAGGCGCGACAGCTCACCACCTGGCACTACCACTGGCTCGTGCTGCACGAGTTCCTCCCGCAGATCGTCGGACAGGCGCTCGTGGACGACGTCCTGCAGAACGGGCGCCGCTTCTACACCGTGGGCGTCGGCCAGGGGTTCATGCCCGTCGAGTTCCAGGGCGCGAGCTACCGCTTCGGGCACTCGATGGTGCGGCCCTCGTACCGGGCGAACCTGAAGGGCGACGGCGGCAACCCGTTCTTCGGCTTCGTCTTCGACCCGGGGCAGAACGGCGTCGCCACCGACCCGGGCGACCTGCGCGGCGGCTTCCGCGCTGCGCGGCGCTTCATCGGCTGGCAGACGTTCTTCGACTTCGGGATCGACGCGGGAACCGGAAAGGCCGAGGTCAAGCACAACAAGCTCATCGACACGCGCCACTCGACCCCGCTCTTCACGCTGCCCCTGGGGGCGATCGCGAGCCACGACCCGCCGACCGTGCTGCCGCAGCGGACGCTCCTCCGCCACCTCACCTGGAGCCTGCCCTCGGGCCAGTCGATCGCACGGGTCATGGGCGTCAGCCCGATCGACAAGCAGGACGTGAAGGAGCTGAAGCCGTACGACCTCGACAAGAGCACGCCGCTCTGGTACTACGCGCTCAAGGAGGCCGAGCTCCACGGGGACGGCGGGCACCACCTCGGCCCGGTCGCGGGCAGGATATCGTCGCCGAGGTGCTGATCGGGCTCCTCCAGACCGACCCGAACGGCTTCCTCGTCCTCCAGCCCGGCTGGCAACCGACGGTGCAGAACCCCGGTCCGGGCTTTCGGATGACGGACTTCCTCACCTACGCAGGCGTCGACCCCGCGAGTCGCCACGCCGCCCAGCCGGCGTATGCGTAGGAGGGCGGGCGCGCTACTTCGGGGGCAGCGAGCGCGCATAGCTCCTGCCCCGCTCGACCCAGGACGCGAGCTCGTCCTCCGACGCGACGTCGCCGGTCTCGACTCGCAGCCAGCCCGCCATCGGCCGATCTCGCATCACGGCGACGGTGGCCTTCGTCGTCGAGACGAGCTCGTCCGACAGCGCGGGGTCGACGCGCACGAGGATGCCGCCCTGGCCGCTCGCCGCGATCGCCATGTTCCCGCCCACGAGGAAGGCGAGCCCGCCGAACATCTTCTTTTCCGTGACGCCGGGCTCGGCGCCCAGGAGTCGCCGGATGCGTGCCGCGAGCTCCTCGTCGTACGCCATACGCGGCGACGATAGCCGCCCGCACGTCTACAGCGCCGCCGCCAGCCGCTCGAGATCCTCCTCGCTCGTCCACCAGCCGACCGAGGCGCGCACGAGGTCCCTGCCCGGCAGGGAGCGCACGACGACGCCGGCCCCGCCGAGACGCCGAACGACCTCCGCCGGGTCCTCGTCCCGTGGCCTCCAGGAGACCAGCGTCGCGCGCTCCCGCGGTACGACCACGTCGTGACCCGCCTGCACGAGCACGTCCCGGCAGCGCTCCGCCATGGCTGCGGCGCGCTCGCAGGCCCAGCTCGGCCGCCCGTCGACCGCGGCGAGCAGCCCCGCCAGCGCTCCCGCCGACAGCCAGCCGTGCTCGAACCTCCGCGCGCCGGGCCACGGGACGAACGCGCCGTCGGGCTCGTGGCGCTCCTGCGAGAAGTAGCTCGGTCGCGCGACCCGCAGCCGCTCGGGCTCACGGACGACGAGCGCGCCCGTCGAGTCCGGGCCGCACAGCCACTTCTGACCCGAGACCGTGAGGAAGTCCAGCCCTTCGGCGACGACCGGGATCGCGCCCACCGACTGCGCGCCGTCGACGAGGATCGGTAGGCCGGTCCGCTCCCGCAGGTCGCGCACGGGGAGCACGGCGCCGGTCGTCCAGACCACCTGCGAGAGGGCGAGGAGCCGCGTGCCCGGCGTCACCGCCGCGACGATCGCCTCCGGGTCCGGCCGAACCGGGACGACCCGCGCTCCGGAGGCGTGCAGCGGCCCGATCAGCCCGAAGTGCTCGTCGGTGGTCGTGACGATCTCGTCCCCGGGGCCGAGCTCGAGACCGGCGAGGACGATGTTGCAGCCGTCGGTCGTCGAGCTCGTCAGCGCGATTTGCTCCGGCTCTGCGGCCACGAGCGCGGCGATCCTGCGCCGGAGCCCGGCCCGCAGCTCGAGCACCCTGTCGACGTAGTCGCCGCCGGCCCGACCGTCGAGGAGCTCCCGCTCGAGCTCGGCTCGGAGCGCGTCCGCGGTCGCGCGGGACAGCGGCCCCATCGATCCCGCGTTCAGGTAGGCGATCCGCTCGAGGACCGGAAACTGCGCTCGCGCCTCGTCGAGCTCCTCCTGCGACGGCATCGCAGGATTCTCACGCATCTAGATTTCCGCGGGTGCTGGGACGGGGGCGCTTCGACGACCTGCTGCGACGGCAGCTCGACCTCTTCGAGGTCGACCAGGAGCCCCTCCTCGACGAGGCGGAGGAGTCCGACGACGCCTGGACGAACGCGCCCCGCGAGGAGGCCGAGGAGCTGTACGGGCAGTACCAGCTCGTCGTCGACGCGATCGCCGAGCGGCTCCTCGAGGTGCGGGAGACCTACGCCGCGTCGCTCGACGAGCAGACCGCCGCGACCTACCGAGCGGCGTTCAACCGTGCGGCGGTCAAGCGGTTCCGGCCGTACGCGGCGCTCCTCTACGAGGAGACATGAGCACTCGGCTCGAGGACTACGGCCTGATCGGCGACCTGCAGACGGCCGCGCTCGTGAGCCGTGACGGCTCGATCGACTGGCTGTGCCTGCCGCGCTTCGACTCCGGCGCCGTCTTCGCCTCGCTGCTCGGCGACGGGGAGAACGGCCACTGGATCGTGCAGCCCGAGGGCGACTTCCGGTGCCCCGCCCGCCGGTACACGAACGACACGCTCATCCTGGAGACGACCTTCGAGACGGACGAGGGGGAGGTCAGGCTCGTCGACTTCATGCCTCCACGCGAGACGATGCCGGACGTCGTGCGCATCGTCGAGGGCGTGCGCGGGCGCGTGGAGATGCGGATGGAGCTCGCGCTCCGCTTCGACTACGGCTCCGTCATCCCGTGGGTCCGGAACCTGGACGGGACGCTGGTCGGGATCGCGGGGCCGGACGCGGTGACGCTCCGGACGCCCGTCGAGCTCGAGGGACGCGACTTCCGCACGCATGCCTCCTTCGCGGTGGCCGAGGGCGATCGCGTCCCGTTCGTCCTCACCTGGTACCCGTCGCACGAGCCGCCGCCGGCCTCCGTCGATCCCGAGGCGGCTCTGCGGGACACGGTGAGCTTCTGGGAGGACTGGGCGACCCGCTGCAGCCACGGCGGGCGCTGGCACGACGACATCCACCGCTCCGTGCTCACGTTGAAGGCGCTGACCTACGCCCCGACGGGCGGCGTGGTGGCAGCCCCCACGACGTCGCTCCCGGAGGCGCTCGGCGGAGTCCGCAACTGGGACTACCGTTTCTGCTGGCTCCGCGACGCGACGCTGACGCTGCTCGCGCTCGTCCGCTCCGGCTACGTCGAGGAGGCCGGCGCGTGGCGCGACTGGCTCCTGCGCGCCGTCGCCGGGAAGCCGGACGATCTCCAGGTCATGTACGGGGTCGCCGGCGAGCGGCGCCTGACGGAGCTCGAGCTTCCGTGGCTCCCGGGCTACGCGGAGTCTGCGCCGGTCCGCATCGGCAACGACGCGTCGACTCAGCTGCAGGTCGACGTGTACGGCGAGGTCCTCGACGCGCTCTACCAGGCTCGCCGACGCGGCCTCCCGGCTTCGCCGGAGGCGTGGACGCTGTGCCAGAAGCTGCTCGACTGGCTGGAGTCCGGCTGGCGAGAGCCCGACGAGGGGTTGTGGGAGGTGCGGGGCCCCCGCCGCCACTTCACGCACTCGAAGGTCATGGCGTGGGTGGCCTTCGACCGGGCCGTCAAGCTGATCAGACACCTCGACCGGGAAGGCCCGCTCGACCGCTACCTGGCGCTCCGGCGCGAGATCCGCAAGGACGTCCTCGAGCACGGCTACGACGCGGACCGGGGCGCCTTCGTCCAGTCCTACGGCTCGGACCGGCTCGACGCGAGCCTGCTCCTCATCCCGCTCGTCGGCTTCCTGAAGGCCGACGACCCGAGGGTCGTGGGGACCGTGGACGCGATCCAGCGCGAGCTCCTGCGCGACGGCTTCGTCGAGCGCTACCGCGCGGACGAGGAGAACGTCGGCGTCGACGGCCTTCCTCCCGGCGAGGGCGTCTTCCTGCCGTGCTCGTTCTGGCTCGCCGCCGTCCTCGCCCAGCAGGGACGCTACGGCGAGTCGCTCGCGCTCTTCGAGCGCCTGCTCTCACTCCGCAACGACCTGGGGCTGATCTCGGAGGAGTACGACCCCGAGCGGAAGCGGCTCGTCGGGAACTTCCCGCAGGCGTTCACGCACCTGGCGCTCGTGGAGACCGCGTTCACCCTCGCACGGAGGGCGCCTCAGCCGGTCACGGCGTAGAGCCGCCACTCCCCGGGGACGCCCTTGAGCTGGGCGACACCCCGATCGGCGAACTCGAGCCCGGAGCCGGCCACGAGATCCCGCACCGTGCTCGAGACGAGCACCTCGCCCGGCCCCGCCTGCGCCGCCACACGCGCGCCGATGTTGACCGCGATGCCCGCGACCTTGCCGTCGGCGACCTCGACCTCGCCCGTGTGCAGGCCCGCGCGGACGTCCAGCCCGAGCGGGCGCACCGCGCCGACGATCGCCCCCGCGCACCGGATGGCACGGGCTGGGCCGTCGAAGGTGGCGAAGAAGCCGTCGCCGGCCGTGTCCACCTCGCGGCCGTCGAACCGTCCGAGCTCGCGCCTGACGGCTGCGTGGTGCTGCTCGACGACGTCGCGCCAGCGGCGGTCCCCGAGCTCGGCCGCGCGCGCCGTCGATCCCACCAGGTCGGTGAAGAGGACGGTCGCGAGCACCCGGTCCGGCGTCGCCGCCTCCCGGCGTCCCGTGAGGAACTCCCGGATCTCGGCGATCGTCCGTTCGGGATCGAACCAGGGGACGTGCTCGCTCCCCTGTAGCTCGACGTACTTCGCGCCCGGGATGTTCCTGGCCAGGAAGCGGGCGTTCTCGACATGGCAGACGCGGTCGTCGACCGTGTGGACGATGAGGGTGGGGACGCTGATCGCGTGGACGACGTGGCGCACGTCGATGTCGAACGCCATGCGCATGAAGGCCTCGGCGGCGCCCGGGGTCGCGGCATGCGTCGCCACGCGTCCGAGCCAAGCACGCGCCCACTCCTGGCCCGCGACGCTCGGCGCGACCCAGTCGATGCCGAGGCCCTTTCCCCAACGCTCGGAAAGGGTCGCCATGGCCTCCTCGAACTCGTCCTCGGACGCCTCGCCCCAAGGCCAGTCCTCGTCCTTGCGCTCGCGCACCTCGGCGCCCTGCAGGATCAACGCGCGCGTCCGCTCGGGATGAGCAGCGGCGAAGAGCATCGCGAGGGGACCTCCTTCCGACTCGCCCATGACCGCGGCACCCTCGCTCCCGACGGCGTCTAGCACCGCACGGACGTCGTCCATCCGATCCTCGAGCGTCGTCGCGCCGGGGACGCGGTCGGACATGCCCATCCCACGCTTGTCGAACAGGATCAACCGGGTGAAGTCGGCGAGCCGCTCGCAGTAGCGCCGAAAGGCCGGCAGCTCCCACTCGACCTCGAGATGCGTGAAGGCGCCTTGCGCGTAGACGAGGTCGATCGGCCCCTCGCCGACGACCCGGTAGGCGACATGGACGTCACCGCTCTTCGCGAAGCGAACATCGCTCACGAGGGAAGCGTGTCGCGGCGTCCGGCCTCCGTCAACGGTGCCCGAAGTGGTGGGCGCGCGGGAGCGAGTCCCAGACGGAGTCGTCCTCGGCGACGGCGCGGGCGAGCGGGCCGAGCGACTCGATGCGCGAGACGAGCACGTTCCGGTTCTCCCCGATCTTCTCGAAGCGCCCGTGCGCGAGGACGAGCGGGTCCGCGCGCACGGTTGCGCGGTGCCGGTCGTACACGGGTGGCGGGACGATCAGGTTCACCTGGCCATGCTCGTCCTCGATCAGCATGAACACGATCCCGTTGGCGGTCGAGGGCCGCTGGCGCGCGACCGCCATGCCCGCGACCGAGACCTGGCGCCCGTGCGGCTGCTCGCGCAGCTCCGCGCTCGAGAGCGTCCCCGGTGGCAGGTGCGGGCGCAGCAGCGTCAATGGGTGCGTTCCGACCGACAGGCCGGTGTGCCTGTAGTCGGCGAGCATCCGCTCCCAGCGGGTGAGCTCGCGGAGCGCGGGCGTCTCCGCCGTCGGCCCGAGCGCGAGCGGGAGCTGCTTCGCCTCGCCCGCCGTCCCCGGCACCGACTCCGCCCGGAAGACGAGGCCGAGCTCCCAGAGGAGCTCGCGGCGCGGCCGGCCGAAGCAATCGCAGGCGCCGCCCTTGACCAGAGCTTCGAGCCCCTCGCGCGAGAGGGGGCAGCGGCGGGCTAGGTCGGCGACGTCGGCGTAGGGGCCGTTCTCCTCCCGCTCGGCGACGAGCGCCTCCGCGTCCTCCTTCCCGACCGAGCCGACGTACTCGAGCCCGATGCGAACGGGCGGCGGCGAAGAGCCTTGTAACAATTTGCAACTTGGCTCGACCATGCACCTCGCCCTGCTCAGGTTGACGTCCGCGGGCAGCACCTCCACACCGCGCCGCTGGGCGTCGCGGACGAGTGTCGCGGGCGGGTAGAAGCCCATCGGCTGCGCGTTCAGGAGCGCGCACAGGAGCTCGGCCGGGTAGTGGCGACGCAGCCACTGCGACTGGTACGCGAGCAGCCCGAACGCGGCGGCGTGCGACTTCGGGAAGCCGAAGCCCGAGAAGCCGACGAGCTTGTCGAAGACCCCGTTCGCTGTCTCCCCGTCCACGCCGTTCCCCGCCGCGCCCGCGATGAACCGCTCGCGAAAGGCCTCGAGCGCCTCCTGGCTCCGCTTGCGGCTCATCGCGCGCCGCAGTCCCTCCGCCTCCCCGACCGAGAACCCTGCGAGCGTCATCGCCACCTCGAGCACCTGGTCCTGGAAGACGACGACGCCGTACGTGGAGCGCAGCGGCTCGCGCAGGAGCTCGTGGTCGACCGGCCAGATGTACGAGGAATCCACGCGCAGCTTCTCTCTCGCGTCGATGTACGGGTGCACGGCCTTTCCCTGGATCGGGCCCGGCCGCACGAGCGCGACCTGGATCGTGAGGTCGTCGAGGCTCGCCGGCTTCGTGCGCAGGAGGCTCTGCATCTGTGCTCGGCTCTCGATCTGGAAGGCGCCGATCGTGTCCGCGCGCTGGATCTCGGCGTAGACCTCTCGGTCGTCGAACGGGATGCGCGAGAGATCGACGATCTCGTCGCGCGTGCGCGCGATCTGCTCGACGCAGTCCTCGACCGCGGAGAGCATCCCGAGCCCGAGCAGGTCGATCTTGAGGAACCCGGCGTCGGAGCAGGAGTCCTTGTCCCACTGGCAGAGCTGGCGGCCGGCCATCGCCGCCGGCTGCACGGGGACGATCTCGACGAGCGGGCGAGTCGAGACGACCATCCCGCCGGGATGCTGCGAGACGTGCCGCGGGAGGCCCGCGATCTCCGCCGTCAGCCAGGCGAACGCCCGCCAGCGGCGGGACCCGAGCTTCCGCCTGCCGTCCGGGAGCTGCGCGAGCTCCTCCCCGACCCGCCGCGCGTTCCAGCCGTCGGACATGCGCGCGAGCCGCTCGAGCTCGGCCGGGGGCAGACCGAGTGCCTTCCCGACGTCGCGGATCGCCCCGCGCGAGCGGTAGGTGGCGAAGCTCGCGACGAGGGCCGCGTGCTCGCGCCCGTAGCGCTCGGTGACGGCGACGATGAGCTTCTCGCGTATGTCCCGAGGGAAGTCGAGGTCGATGTCCGGGACGCCCGCGAGCTCGCGGTTCAGGAAGCGCCCGAGCGAGAGGTCGTTCGCGACCGGGTCGACGTGCGAGAGCCCGGTCAGGTAGCAGACAATCGAGCCGACGGAGCTCCCGCGACCGCGCCCCGGCGGGAGGAAGCGCCGCGGCGAGCCCTCGCCGCGCACCTCGAGCGCCGCCTCCCGCGCCAGCTCGAGCACCTCGCGGTGGAGGAGGAAGAAGCCGGCGAGCCCGAGGTCCTCGATCAGGCGGAGCTCGTCCTCGAGGCGGTGTCGCGCTTCTCGGCGCAGACGTGGGCTCTCCGAGCCGTAGCGCTCCTCGAGCGCGGCTCGGCAGATGCCGGCCAGCTGCCGGATCGCCGGCTCGTCGCCGTCCGAGAAGTCGGGGTAGCGGTAGCCGAGCTCCTGCGTGAGGTCGAACTCGAGCCGCGCCGCGAGCTCCGATGTTCGTTCGGCCGCTCTCCGGTCGAAGGAGAAGCGCTCGAGCATCTCCTCGGGCGAGTGCAGGAAGTTCTCGCGGTTTCCGCGCCGCTCCGGCTCGCAGCCCTCGAGCGAGGTGCAGGAGCGGATGGCGACGAGGACGTCCTGCAGGAGCGTGCGCCGGGGGTGGTGGGCGTGGACGTCGCCCGTCGCGACCGTCTCCACGCCGAGGTGCTCGGCGAGGTCGCGCAGCAGCACGTTCCGGTGGGCGTCGCCGCGCTCGTACGGCCGCTGCAGCTCGACGAAGAAGCGGTCGCGGTCGAACGCCTGCGCCAGGCCGACTGCGGCATTCGGCTCGCGGACGCCGAGACCCTTGCGGGCACAGCCGGAGAGGCAGACGAGCCCCTCGTTCAGCTCCGCGATCGTCTCGAGCGGGACGGAGGGCGGGAGAGCTTCCCGATCTTCCTTGCCGGGCAGGCGCGTTCCCGCGTGTGCTGCGGTGAGGATGCGGCAGAGGTTCGCGTACCCCTGCCGCGACTCCACGAGGAGCGTGACGTGAGCGCCGCCGTCGAGCGTCACCTCCGCCCCGGTGATCGCACGGACACCGAACCATTTCGCCGCCTGTGCGAACTCGAGAGAGCCGTAGACGCCGTCGTGATCGGTGAGCGCGAGCGCCTCGTAGCCGAGCTCCGCCGCGCGGGCCGCGAGCTCTTCCGGCTGCGAGGCGCCGTCGAGGAACGAGTACGCGGAGTGGCAGTGGAGCTCGACGTAGCCGGCCACGGCTAACGTCCCCTTCGATGGGACCAGGGAGCGCCGATGGCGGCGTAGGCTCGACGGAGCCGCCCAGGAGCGAAGGCGCCGGCTTTGCCGGCGCCGGAGCGGGAACAGCAGAGGTCGTCACCGACCGCCCCGGGCGCCGCATCACGATCCTGCTCGACACCCCCGAGCTCGCGATCACCGAGTCCGTGTACGGCCCCGGCGAGCGAGGGCCCGACCCGCACGTCCACCACGAGCACACGGACTCGTTCATCGTCGTCGAGGGAGCCCTCGTGTTCGGCCTTCGCGACGGACCGCTCGAGGCGCCGGGCGGGACGTTCGTCTCGGTCCCGCGCGAGGTCGTCCACTCCTTCCGGAACGAGAGCTCGGACACGACGCGCTTCCTCAACTTCCATTCCCCGTCGTGCGGGTTCGGGGACTACCTGCGCGGGCGGAACCCCGAGTTCGACCAGCACGACCCGCCCGCGGACGGCGGCGGCGATCCCGCCTCCGTGGTCCTGATCAGGCTGTCCTAAGCGTTCTGACAGAACCACGCGCCCGCCTCGCGGTCGCGGTACACGCAGACGTTCTGGCCGCTCTCGAGCACGACCTCGAAGTAGCGCCGGTCGACGGGCTCGTCCGTCCACCAGCGGTCGACCACGCGCCACTCCTCGCGGACGAGCGCGACGAGCTGCCGGTTCACCACGCGCGGCGCACCGTCGAACTCCGTCTCGACAAGCGCCGGCCGCGGAGCATTGAGACGCCCTAGCGCGGGGGAAACCATGTTTCCCCCGCGAGCCCCCTTCTTCTTCCCGGGGCACTCCAAACGATCGTCTGCCTACGGGCGAGTGAATCGCCCTTCGGCGATGCGATCGCTTCGTTTCCGTCAGCGATGCACGTCATGGCTCCCTGGGAACCACGAGTGCTCTCGTCTCGGGAATGCGAGACCAGGGTGCGACTTCGACGACGGTGCAGACGGAGCCCGTCCCCGTGCTCGCCTTCACCTGCTTCAGCCCCTCCCGCAGGCGCACGTTCGCCTCCTCGCCGGCCGGCTCGACGAGCGCGAGCTGCATCCCCGTGTGCTCCGCGAGCTGGACGGCCTCGAGCCGCAGCTCGAGCACGGGGGCCGGCAGCTCTCCGAGCTTCGGGCCGAGCGCGACCCGCAGGCGCGGGAGCTCGGCCGTCGCCTCGCGCAGCGTCAGCGCCCGCCGCCACGAGCCGCCGTCGACGAGCCGGGCGGAAAGCGCCAGTTTCCTGAACGGCCGCCCGGCTCGTTCGGGTCGCGCGAGCAGGCGCTCGAGGAGGGAGCCGAGCGCCCGTCGCAGCGTGAGCTCGTTGCCGACTGCGTCCGGGAAGACGATGGCCTCGGCGAGCTCGGACGCCGGCCTCCGTCCCCGGACGCGCGCCTTGCGACCGCCGTGGGCGAGCCGCCATGCCTTGCGCCCCTCGACGCCGAGCCGCTCGGCGACCGCCGCCTGGGGAAGCTGCGCCAGCTCGCCGAGCCGCCGCAGCCCGAGGCCCTCGAGCTCGGCGTAGCGGTCGGGCGTCAGCGGCAAGAGCGAGAGCGGCAGCGGCTCGAGGAAGTCCTGCTCCTTCTGATCCTCGACGATCACGATCTGGCCCGGCCGGGCCACGCTTGCCGCGGCGAGTGCGGTGAACCGGCGGGCAGCTGCGCCGATCCGAGGATCCCAGCCCGAGCCGACCGCCCCGAGCGCCCGTTCGAGCGCCGGCCGGGCGCCGCCGTAGAGCCGCTCGACGCCTTTCGTCTCGAAGACGACGATGCCGTGCTCGACCGGGTCGACGGCGAAGCCCGCGTCCTCGAGGCGGCGGAGCGCCTCCTCCCACTCGCGCTCGACGGCCGCCGGGTCGCGCTCCACGAGAACGAGCCGCGGGCAGGTCGCAAGCGCCTCCCCGAGGCGCATCCCCGGCTTCACTCCCTCGGCCTCGGCGGCCGCGGTCACCGGGCCGAGCAGCTGCTCCTCGCCGGGCTCGGGCGCGAGCGCCGCCGGCTCCGTCGCGAGGCGCGGCCGCGCCCGCAGCGCGGCTCTCAGCTCGAACCCCGGGATGAGCAGACAGGCCAGCATGGGAACGTATGTTCTACACGAACATATGTTCCCCTGTCAAGCGACAACATACTGCTTGTGACCGTTCGCGCAACCTGGAACCGAGCTTTCATGGGACGAAGGAAACAGACGCTGAGCTCGATAGCTGATCAGCGCTTTCGTGCGATAGACATGGCTGAAAGAGCGACTTTCGGCGTCGGAGCGGATCGGACACGCTCGAGGAGTGCGTCGAAAACTGCTCGACCAGAAGAGCGCCAGAAGACTTCTCGAGCAAAACGGCTGGCGCATGACGAGAGGCGGTAGCACGTGGTGAAGATGGAAAAGGAAGGCGAAAGGCCCATCACGCTTCCGCACCACGGCGGCAG
Source organism: Actinomycetota bacterium (assembly GCA_046735575.1). Classification (GTDB taxonomy): domain Bacteria; phylum Actinomycetota; class Thermoleophilia; order Gaiellales; family Gaiellaceae; genus GMQP-bins7. Next base: position 24,026 of record JBKPTS010000067.1, on the reverse strand, counting down.
GAGCTACGGCAAGAGCCTGACAGCCGCGATTCTCAAACAGGCTGGTCTACAGTGAGCGCGATGGCCGAACGCGAGTACCGCGTCCTCGTCCACGAGGAGGGCAGCTCGTACTGGGCAGAGGTGGAGGGGCTCCCCGGCTGCTTCGCCTCCGGAAGCGATCTCGACGAGCTGCGAGAGGCAGTCGAGGAGGCGATCACTCTCTACCTCGCGGAAGGCGCACCGGGTGCCGCCCCCCGCACCTCCGCGACAGCGCACGTCGACGAGATGCGCGTGCTCGTGTCTGCCTGATCAGCGCTTCGTCGCCCGGAAGCACTCCGTGATGTACGGGAGGTCGATGGATCCCGCCTTCGCGTGCTCGACGAAGAGCCGGTCGACGTCCGCGAGGATCCGTTCCTGCTCCGCTGGCGGCTTGATCGCGACGTAGCTGCGCGAGAGGACGAGGTCGCGCAGCGTCGGGGCATCCAGTCGCTGCGTCCACTCGAACGTCGCCTTCTCGACCGGCCCGAAGAGCCCGCTCGCCTCGATCGGCTCCTCCGCGTCCCCGCGCGAGACCGACTCGACGCCGAGCGTCTCGCTCAGCTCGGCGACCCACGGTTCGCGCTCGTCGCGAGCGTTCCAGACGAGGGCCAGCCGGCCGTGCGGGCGGAGCACGCGCGCGATCTCCGGGAGTGCCACGGCGTGGTCGAACCAGTGGAAGGCGGCCGCGGCGGTGACGACGTCCGCACTCGCATCCGGCAGCGGGATCACCTCCGCGCTGCCGAGGAGGTCGAAGGCCCCCGGCGCGGCGGTGACGAGCTGCTCGAGCATCTCCGGCAGCGGCTCGACCGCCCACACCCTGTGGCGGAGCGCGACGAGGGAACGCGTCAGCTTGCCCGTTCCCGCCCCGAGGTCGACGACGTCGCGCGGCTCCTCGCCGACGAGCCAGCGGACGGCCTCTTCCGGGTAGCCGGGGCGTCCCCGCTCGTACGCGCCGGCGACGAGGCCGAACGACGTGGCCGGCCCCCTCGCGCCCTCGTCGCGGTTCACGATCACGCGACGACCTCCGCCGCGTGCCCGTTCATGCGAGCGAAACTCGGGAGGACGTCGAGGACGCTCTCCCGGGCGCAGAACGGCAGGTCCTCCTCGAGCTGCGGCGCGTTCTCGAGCAGGTTGCGGCCGCTCCGCGAGGCGCGGAACGCCTCCTCGGGCCCGCTCCAGCTCCTCGCGAGCCGGACCGCCGCCTCGGCGGCGTCCAGCCGCTCGGCGTCCAACGACTCGACGATCCGTCCCGCCACGAACGCATCGTCGAGCGCGAGCGTGCCCTGGACGCCGGCGCATACGACGACGACGTCCTCCCCAGCCTCGCGCGCCGCCCCCACGACAGCCGCGAGATTGAGCATGGACGCGACGAAGACCCGCTCGCAGCGCGCGGCCGCGGACACGATCGCGCGCGTTCCGTTCGTGGTCGTCAGGACGAGCGTCTCGGCACGCGGCTCGAGGTACTCGCGGGGCGAGTTCCCGAGGTCGAAGCCGTCGATGACGACGTTGTCGCGCTCGCCCCCGAGGACGCCCTCCTGGAGCTTCGCGCGGACCGCGCGAGCCTCCTCGATCTCGGCGGTGCAGAGCACGCGGCCGTAGCCGGACGCGAGCGCCTGGCAGATCGTCGACGTCGCCCGGATGACGTCGATGACGATCCCGGTGGGGGCCTTTTTGGCCTCGGCCGGGGTGAAGGCGACGTCGATGCGCACCTGGGTACGCTAGCCCGGTGAGCACGCACTCGACCCAGGCGCTGCGCTGCTACCGGCATCCGAACCGGGAGACCTACGTCTCCTGCTCGGAGTGCGGGCGCGGAATCTGCCCCGACTGCATGGTCTTCGGGCCGGTTGGGATCCGCTGTCCCGATCACGCGCGGAGCGCCGGCTCGGCGCCTCGCCAGCGCGCGAAGACGACCGCGCGGAAGCTGAGCGTGCCCGTCGGGATCGTGACGCGGGCCTTGATCGCGGTGAACGTCGCCGTGTACCTCCTCGAACTGGCTCTCGGCGGAGCCTTGAACGGCACCTCCAACTGGCTCTACGAGAACGGCGTCCTGGCCGGGCCCCTCGTGGCGCAGGGTGACTGGTGGCGGCTGATCACGGCGCCGTTCCTGCACTACGGCCCGCTCCATCTCGGGCTCAACATGCTCGTACTCTGGTTCATCGGCCCGGCGCTGGAGGAGTACTTCGGGAGGCTCCGGTACCTCCTCGTCTACCTCGTCTCGGGGCTCGCCGGCTCCGCCGGCGCGCTGCTCCTCAGCCCGAACGCGCTGACGGTCGGCGCGTCGGGGGCGATCTGGGGGCTCATGGGCGCGGCGGTCCTGCTCGAGGCGCGGCGGATCTACGTCTTCGGCGGCCAGGCGATGGGCCTCGTCGTCTTCAACCTCATCTTCACGCTCATCGTCCCCGGCGTCTCCATCGGGGGACACATCGCGGGCGGGATCGGCGGCGCGCTCGCGGCGCTCGCATTGACGAGCCTGCGGCGAAACCCCCGCCTCGCGACGCTGGCCGTCGCCGGCATCGGCGCCGTCAGCGTCGCGATCGCGCTGTATACGGTCTGACTACCCGCCGACGGCGACGGCCGTGACGCCCGCTTCGGCCAGGGCGGCCTGGGCTGCGGCGAGGCGCGCGAGCGGAACGCGGTACGGCGAGCACGAGACGTAGTCGAGGCCGAGCTCGTGGCAGAAAGCGACCGAGCGCGGCTCGCCTCCGTGCTCCCCGCAGATGCCGAGCTTGAGCGACGGCTTGGCTCCCCTGCCCCGCTCGACCGCGATGCGCATGAGGTCGCCGACACCGTCGACGTCGAGCACCTCGAACGGGTTCCGCTCGAGGATGCGCTGCTCGAGGTAGAAGGCGAGGAACTTGCCCTCGGCGTCGTCGCGCGACAGGCCGAGGGTCGTCTGCGTCAGGTCGTTCGTGCCGAAGGAGAAGAAGTCGGCCTCGTCCGCGATCTCGTCCGCGCGGAGCGCGGCACGGGGGAGCTCGATCATCGTCCCGCAGAGGTAGTCGACCGACGGGGCCTCGGCCGCGACGCGCTCCGTCAGCTCGCGCAGCCGCGAGAGCTCCTCGCGGAAGCCGACGAGCGGGTGCATGATCTCGACGAGCGGCGCCTCGGCGGTCCGCTCCTCGACCGCCTGCGCCGCCCGGACGATCGCGCGCACCTGCATCTCGTAGATCTCGGGGAACTGCAGGCCGAGCCGGCAGCCACGCGTCCCGAGCATCGGGTTCGCCTCGTGCAACTGGCGGATCCGCTCGCGCATCGCGTCCGAGGTCGCCTCCTCGAGCGAGGGGAGGAACTCGTGCAGCGGCGGGTCGAGCAGCCGGATCGTCACCGGCAGCCCCGCCATCGCCTCGAAGATGCCCTCGAAGTCGCCCTGCTGCAGCGGGAGCAGTCGGTCGAGCGCCGCGCGCCGCTCCCTCTCGTCGCGCGCCAGGATCATCTCGCGGACGACGGGCAGCCGGCCCTCGGCCATGAACATGTGCTCCGTCCGGCAGAGGCCGATGCCCTCGGCGCCGAGCTCCCGAGCCTTCGCCGCGTCCTCGGGCGTGTCCGCGTTCGCACGGACGCCCAGGCGCCGCAGCTCGTCGGCCCACGAGAGAACGGTCCCGAAGTTCTCGTCGATCGCGGGCGGGACGAGCGGGACACGGCCGATCATCACCGTGCCCTTGCCGCCGTCGATCGTGAGCACGTCTCCGGCCGCCAGCTCGGCGTCGCCGAGGCGGACCGTCCCCGCCTTGACGTCGATCGTGAGCGCGTCGCACCCGGCAACGCACGGCTTCCCCATTCCGCGCGCGACCACGGCCGCATGCGAGGTCATGCCGCCGTGCGCAGTGAGCACCCCCCGGGCGTGGATGAGCCCGTGAATGTCGTCCGGAGTCGTCTCCCAGCGCACGAGGATGACGTCCTCCCCCGCCTTCCCGCGCTCCTCGGCGGTGTCGGCGTCGAGCACGATCGCCCCCGAAGCGGCGCCCGGCGACGCGTTGAGCCCGCGGGCGGCGACCTCGACGTCGGCGTCGGGATCGATCATCGGGTGCAGGAGCTGGTCGAGCTGCCCGGGGTCGATCCTCGCCACCGCCTCCTCGCGTCCGATCAGCCCCTCCTCGACCATCTCGACGGCGATCCGCAGCGCCGCGGCGGCAGTGCGCTTCCCGGTGCGCGTCTGCAAGAGGTAGAGCTCGCCCTCCTCGACCGTGAACTCGACGTCCTGCATCTCCCGGTAGTGCTGCTCGAGCCGCTCGAGCGTCTCCGCCAGCTGCGCGAACGCCTCCGGCATGCGCTCGCGCATCCGCTCGATCGGCTCCGGCGTGCGGATGCCGGCGACCACATCCTCGCCCTGCGCGTTCGCGAGGAACTCGCCGTAGATGCCCTTCTCGCCCGTCGCCGGGTCGCGGGTGAAGCAGACGCCCGTCCCGGAGCTCTCGCCCCGATTGCCGAAGACCATCTGCACGACGTTCACGGCCGTGCCCAGGTCGTCCGCGATGTCGTTCGCGCGCCGGTAGACGCGTGCCCGCGGCGAGTCCCACGAGTCGAAGACGGCGCGGTAGGCGCGGCGCAGCTGCTCGCGCGGGTCCTGCGGGAAGTCCTCGCCGATCGTGTCGCGGTAGATCGCCCGGAACGTCTCGACGAGCCCACCGAGGTCGTCCGAAGAGAGATCGACGTCGTGCTCGACGCCCCGCGCCGCCTTCAGGTCGGTGAGCGCTTGCTCGAAGCGCTGGGCGTCCACGCCGGCCACGACGTCTCCGTACATCTGAATCAGGCGCCGGTAGGAGTCGTTGGCGAAGCGCGCGTCCCCGGTGGAGCGGCCGAGCCCCTGCACCGTCTCGTCGTTCAGGCCCAGGTTGAGGATCGAGTCCATCATCCCGGGCATCGAGATGGCCGCGCCGCTGCGGACGGACACGAGCAGCGGGTCCGCCGCCTCGCCGAAGCCCTTCCCGGCGCGGCTCTCGAGCGCGGTGACGTGCTGCTCGACCTCCTCGTCGAGACCCTCCGGGACCCTGCTCCCGGCCGCCATGTACGCACGGCAGGCCTCCGTCGTGATCGTGAACCCGGCGGGCACCGGGATCCCGAGCTGCGTCATCTCGGCGAGCCCGATGCCCTTGCCGCCGAGGAGCTCCCGCCCGCCGGCGGCGTCCTCGTCGAAGTCGAAGACGTACCGCATTTGCGGGGGGAATCTACCCGTGCTTCGGAATCGGGCGGGTCAGCTGCGTTCCGAGCCGGGGTCGCTCCACCAGTTGGGCGCCATCTCCGCGTCGCGGGGGTCGTCACCGGCTCCGAAGGCGAGGTACTCGATCCCGTCCGGCCCCGCCTCGACGTTTCGCATCACGCCGCGGTCGAAGCGGACGGCGTCCCACTCCTCCACCTCGACGACCTCGTCCTCGACCTTGATCCGGCCCGAGCCGCGAACGACCACGTAGACCTCCTCCTGCTCCTCGTGCTTGTGGCCGAAGGGGATGCGGAAGTTCGGCTCCAGCTTCATGAGGCTCAGCCCGAGCGTCTTCCCCTCGAGAGGTGTGCGGGCGAACCGCGCGTGCATCTCCTCGGGCATGTCGAACTTCGGCGCCTGGTCTTCCACCTGGCTGCGGAGATTGGCCTTCGTATATGCGCTCATTGCGGATCGGTTCCCGGAAGGCCCGGAAGGTAATCGCGCCGGGAGAGGCCGGCTCGCACGGTCGGTAGGGTCCGGCCGTGACCCGGCGCCGTCTCGTGGCTCGCGGAGCGGCGTGCGTCCTCGTCGGGGCCCTCGTCGCCGCGGTCGGATCCGGCGCGGCCCCCGCCGGGTCGAAGACGCCGGTCACCGTCCGCGTCGTGGCGCGGGACTACGCGTTCACGCTCTCGCGCCGCTCGGTGGCCGCGGGCGCGACGGTCCGTTTCGTCGTCCGGAACGCCGGGAGCACGGTCCACGACTTCGTCGTCCGCGGTCACCGCACGCGGCGGCTGGCACCCGGCCGCTCGCAGACGATCACCGTCAGCTTCGCGCGGAAGGGGAGGTTCACGTACCTCTGCAGCGTGGCGGGGCACGCGCGCCTCGGGATGAAGGGCACCTTCGCGGTGGGGACGCGTGCCGTCTCGCAGCCGACGCCCACCCCGCCGCCGGTGAGCGCGTCCGGGAGCGCGGTGCTGACGCAGGTGGCGAGCACGGAGCGGCCGGTGTGGGTGACGTCCCCTCCCGACAACGGCGACCGCATCTTCGTCGTCGACCAGACGGGCGTCATCCGGATCGTCGAGAACGGCCAGGTCCTGACGACGCCGTTCCTCGACCTGCGGGACAAGGTCAGGTTCCTGAGCGAGCCCGGGCTTCTTTCCATGACCTTTGCGCCGGACTACGCGGAGAGCGGCCTCTTCTACGTCGCCTACAACGCGAACGCGGGCAACGGCGACCTTCGCCTGTCGGAGTTCCGAAGAGATCCCGGGAACCCCGATCTCGCGAGCCCGTACAGCGAGCGGATCGTGCTCACGATCCCGAAGCCGTGGGAGAACCACAACGGCGGGATGCTCCAGTTCGGCCCCGACGGCGACCTGTACCTGTCCGTCGGCGACGGGGACAGCGGCGTCGTCCATCCGCCGGGCTTCTTCGCGCAGCGCCGCGACGACCTCCTCGGCGACATCCTCCGCATCGACCCGCGCCACGGCGACCCGTACGCGGTCCCGGCGGACAACCCGTTCGTCGGCGTCGCCGGCGTGCGGCCGGAGATCTGGGCGTACGGCCTTCGCAACCCGTGGCGGTTCTGGATCGACCCGGGCACGGACGACACGTACGTCGCCGACGCCGGCGAGGGCGCGCGCGAGGAGATCGACCTGATCCCGAAGGGCACGAGCGGCCAGAACTTCGGCTGGCCGTGCTTCGAGGGAACCGTGCCGTTCGACCCGGCGGCGCAGTGCGCCGACCCGGTGCCGCCGCTGATCGACCTCCCTCACTCACCGGACGTGTGCGCGGTGATCGGAGGGGTGGTCGTACGCGATCCCCGGCTGCCCGCGCTCGCGGGCCGCTACCTGTACGGCGACTTCTGCGGCGGGAAGATCGAGACAGCCGCGGTCGACAACGGAAAGGTCGTCGCCTCCGACGACCTCGGCCTCGTCGTCCCCGAGCTCACGAGCTTCGGAATGGACGGCGTCGGTCGTGTCTACGCGACTTCGCTGACGGGCGCCGTCTACCGCTTGGACCCGAAGACGCAGTAGCGGTCAGCGGCGCGCGCGGGAGCGGAGCTCCGCGACCCAGGCGGCGGCGCGCAGGCCGATCCAGATCGGGGTCAGGAGCACGTAGAAGACGAGGTCGCCCGCGACCAGCAGCGCCCACCAGAGGACGAGCCGCGGGAGCGGCGCCCAGCCCTTCGCCCGCAGGTCTCCCTCGCCGCCCGGCGGCGGGCGCCAGGGGACGGGGAGCGGAGGCTCCCCGGGAGCCCCGTACGGCTGGGGCGGCCGCTCGCCCTGGCGGCTCATCGCGCGGCCGCGCTCCGGTGCCGCTGCTCGACCGTGCGGATGATCCGCATAGCCGTCTCCTCGACCGAGAGCTCCGTGACGTCGAGGACCGGGCACCCGAGCCGGCGATGTATCGCCGCGGCCTCGTCCAGCTCGCGGTAGATCTCCTCGAGCTCCGCGTAGCGGCGCCGCGAGGCGCCCATGCTGCGCACGCGCGCGCTGCGGATGTCCAGGAGCCGCTCGGCGTCGATCGTGAGGCCGACGATCTTCGCGGGGTCGATCTCGAAGAGCTCCCGGGGCAGCTCGATGCCGCGCACGACCGGGACGTTGGCTGCCTTGTGCCCGAGGTAGCCGAGGTAGATCGAGAGCGGCGTCTTCGAGGTGCGGGAGACGCCGACGAGGACCATGTCCGCCTCGTCGAGCCCCTTCCCCACGCCGTCGTCGTACTTGACCGCGAACTCGATCGCCTCGATCCGCTTGAAGTACTGGGCGTCGAGCGGCGCGCGAACGCCCGGTTGCATGCGTGCGGCCACGCCCGCGACCCGCGAGATCGAGTCGATGGGATGGCCGAGCAGGTCGCAGTAGTGGACGCGGGAGCGGCGGCAGAGCTGGCGCATCACGTCGCGCAGCTCCGGCTCGACGAGCGTGTAGACCATGACCGCCGGCCGCCCCCGCGCCTGCTGCACGGCGATCTGCAGATCCTCGGCGTTCTCGACCCGTGGATGGCGCACCTCGACGAACGACTGGTCGGGGAACTGCGCCTCGAGCGCCACGACGAGGCGCGCGGCGGTCTCCCCCGTCGAGTCCGAGACGATGTGCAGCTCGACGGGCTCGGTCTCGGGCTCAGGTTCGCCGCGCACGCGCACGGAGGCTATCGCGGGGCCCCGTCCAAGTAACGTCAGGGGATGCCGCCGGACGATCCCGTGACGATGGAGAAGATCGTCTCGCTCGCTCGCCGCCGCGGGTTCGTCTTCCCCTCGTCGGAGATCTACGGCGGCCTCGGCTCCTCCTACGACTACGGCCACTACGGCGTGCTCATGAAGGAGAACGTCAAGGACCGCTGGTTCGAGGCGATGGTGCGCGAGCGCGACGACATCGTGGCGCTCGACTCCGCGATCATCCTGCACCCGCGCGTGTGGGAGGCGTCGGGACACGTCACCGGGTTCGCCGATCCGCTCGTCGACTGCCGTTTCTGCAAGCGCCGCTACCGGGCGGACCAGCTCGAGGACGCCGAGTGCGGCGCCAGGCCGAGCAAGCATCCGGGCGAGACCGAGAAGTGCGACCTCACCGCGCCCCGCCAGTTCAACCTCATGTTCCAGACCCGCGTCGGCGCCCTCGAGGAGACCGGCCTCGACGCGTACCTCCGGCCCGAGACGGCGCAGGGCATCTTCATCAACTTCAAGAACGTCGCCCAGATCGCGCGCCGGAAGCCGCCGTTCGGCATCGCCCAGGTGGGCAAGGCGTTCCGGAACGAGATCACTCCGGGCAACTTCATCTTCCGGACGCTCGAGTTCGAGATGATGGAGATGGAGTACTTCGTCCCTCCCGACAAGGCCGAGGAATGGCACCGCTACTGGATCGACGAGCGGTTCGGCTGGTACCGGCGCTACGGGATCCGCGACAGCCACCTCCGCGTCCGCGCCCACGAGGCCGACGAGCTTTCGCACTACAGCTCCGCGACCAGCGACATCGAGTACCTCTTCCCGATCGGCTGGTCCGAGCTCGAGGGCATCGCGAACCGCGGCGCCTACGACCTGACGGCACACACGGAGGCCTCGGGCACCAGGCTCGAGTGGGTCGACTCCGCGACCGGCGAGCGCTACGTCCCGCACGTCGTCGAGCCGGCAGCAGGGGTCAACCGCTCGCTGCTCTCCTTCCTCGTGGACTCGTACGACGAAGAGGTCGTCGCCGAGCGGCCGCGGACGGTGCTGCGGCTGCACCCGGAGCTCTCGCCCGTCAAGGTCGCCGTGCTACCGCTGATACCGCGCGACCACGAGCAGTCGACGCGGGCGCGGAACCTGTACGAGGAGCTGCGGCGGGCCGTCGTCGCCGAGTACGACGACTCCGGGCAGATCGGCCGTCGCTACCGGCGCCAGGACGAGATCGGCACGCCGTTCGCCCTGACGATCGACGAGCAGACGGTGGCAGACGAGACGGTGACGATCCGGGACCGGGACTCGCTCGCGCAGGAGCGGATCCCGATCTCGGGCGCGCGCGAGATCGTGCTGGATCGTCTCGCGCAGGAGTGGAAGACGCCCAAGGCCGACTAGACTCGGCGCGGGCGCTCGAGCACCCGGTCGCCCGGCGGCCGGAACCCGAACTTGCGGTACAGACCGTGGGCGTCGGCAGTGTGCAGGACCCAGCGGCAGCCGGCGTACGGGCTCTCGTCGACGCTGAAGCGGACGAGCTCGACGCCGAGCCCACGCCCGCGCAGCTCCGGGAGGACGTAGACGTCCGCGAGGTACGCATGGACGCGTCCGTCGCTCACGGTGCGGGAGAAGCCGACCTGTCGGCCGTCCTGGTACAGGCCGACGACGCGCTGCGAGCCGTCGATCAGCGCGTCCTGCGTCTCCCGCGAACGGCCCTTCGCCCAGTACGACGTGGTCAGGAACGCGTGGACGGCCTCGCGGTCGATGCGGGCCGGGTCGTCGTCGAGCTCGAAGCCGTCCTCGAGCTCGCGTCTCACGCCGACAGCGTCCTGAGCCGGAAGCCGCCGTGGAACTCGTACGAGGTGACGACCACCGCCAGCGCATCGCGCGCGCCCCGCTCGCCGAGCGACAGGCCGTTCGCCTCCGCGAGCGGGCTCAGGAGGAGCGCCCGGACGCCGCGGAACCCCTCGGGAGAGAGCGCGACCGTCTCGCCCGGAGCGCAGGCGGTGCACACCGCGCCTCCGGCGCTCGGGAGGTAGCCGACGAGCTCCTCGGTCTCACCACATTCCACGCAGGCGTCGAGGTGCGGGAGGTAGCCGGAGAGCCAGAGCAGCTTGAGCTGGAAGCCGAGCGCGAGCGGGTCGAGCGAGGCACGGCCCCGGCGGCCGGCGGGGATGGCGTCGACGGCCGACAGGAACCTCGTCACCGCCTCGAACGCGCGCTCGTTCTCCTCCTGCTCGACGAAGAGCCGCAACATCGCCTCGGCGCCCACGAGCCCGACGGAGAGCCGGTGGCGGTCCTCGCGCGTCGGCCGGTGCGGATCGACGAGCGAGGCGCCGGTGACGGTGTGCAGCTCGCCCGATCCCTGGTGCAGGACGAGCTCCACGTGCGAGAAGGGCTCGAGCCGCCCCCCGAAGCGCGACTTCGTCTTGCGGACGCCCTTCGCGACCGCCCCCACCCGGCCGCGCGCGCGGGTGTAGAGGTGGAGCACGCGGTCGGCTTCCCCGAGGCGGAACGAGCGCAGCACGATCGCCTCGGTCTTGTAGCTGCGGGCCACGCGGTGAGTGTATTTCCGGCTACTGCTGGCAGCGGGGGCAGTACCAGGTTCCCCGCCCACCGACGCGCGCCTTCGCGATGGGCGTGCCACAGCGAGGGCACGGCTCCCCTTCGCGCCCGTAGACGCGGAACTCCTGCTGCATCTCCCCCGCCTCGCCGTCCGGTTTCGCGTAGTCGCGAAGGGACGCGCCCTGCCGCGCGATCCCCGTCCGCAGCGCCGCCCGTGCGGCTCGGTGCAGCCTGGGCACGTCCTCCGGCTCGACGGAGTTCGCCGGGCGCAACGGGCTCAGGCGCGCCCGCCAGAGCGCCTCGTCCGCGTAGATGTTCCCGAGCCCTGCGACCACGCGCTGATCGAGCAGCACGGCCTTGAGCGGCGCCCGTCTGCGGGAGAGCTGCCGTGCGAGCCAGGCGGCGGTGAAGCGAGAGCCGAGCGGCTCCGGCCCGTTCTTCCTCGCGAGGTACGGGTCGAGCTCGACGGCGTCGAGCACGAGCCACGTCCCGAAGCGGCGCACGTCCCGGTAGACGAGCCGCTCGCCGCCCTCGAGCTCGAGGACCGCGCGCTCGTGCGTCGTCGGCCCGAAGCCGAAGCTCCCGGTCATGCGCAGGTGCACGAGGAGGCCGCTCCCCGAGTCGAGGCGCAGGAGCAGGTACTTGCCCCGCCGCTCCACCGCCTCGACGCGCGCACCCTCGAGCTCGGCCGCCACCTCTCGCGGGTCGAGAGGACGGGTCAGCCGCGGGTCGAGGATGGAGACGAGCTCGAGCCTGCGCCCCACGAGGCGCGGCTCGAGCTGCGCCCTGATCGTCTCGACCTCCGGCAGCTCCGGCACGACGGCTAGGAGATGACGTCGAGCACGATCCGCTGCCGGCGCGCAGGCCCGGGCCCCACCTCGTAGGCGGCGAGCACCGCGTCCGCCGCATGCGCCGCAGACGCCTCGTCCCGGGCGTGCACCTCGGCGAGGAGCTGCCCCTCCGCGACCGTGTCGCCGCGCTTCGCTCGGCAGACGATCCCGACCGCATGGTCGACGTCGTCCTCCTTCGTCCGCCGGCCGGCACCGAGCTCGAGCGCGGCGATCCCGACGGCGAGCGCGCGCACGCGCGTCACGACCCCTGCCTGCGGGGCGACGACCTCCCGTACGACGTCCGCCGCCGGCAACCGACCGAGGTCGGGATCGCCGCCCTGCGCCCGGATCCAGCGCTCGTAGGCCGCGAACGCGCTACCGTCGCTCAGCGCCCGCTGCGCCCTGCGTCTCCCCTCCTCGAGGTCGATCTCGAGGTCGGACAGCGCGAGGAGGCGGGAGCAGGCGGCGAGCACGAGCTCGGTGAAGTCCTCCGGCCCGTGCCCGCGGATCGTGGCGACGGCCTCCTTCACCTCCAGGGCGTTTCCCACCGCGTTCCCGAGCGGCTGGTCCATGTCCGTCAGCAGGCAGACGACGTCGCAACCGGCCCGCCGCCCGAGGTCGACCATCTGCTCCGCGAGGATGCGGGCGTCCTCGATCGTCTTCATGAACGCGCCGTCGCCGATCTTCACGTCCAGCACGACCGCGTGCGCCCCGGCGGCGATCTTCTTGGACATGATCGAGGAGGCGATCAGCGGGACGATGTCCACGGTCGCCGTGACGTCGCGCAGGCCGTACAGGTTCTTGTCGGCCGGCACGAGGTCGGCGGAGGTGCCGACGATCGCGAGCCCGATGTCGCGCACCTGCGCCACGAACTCGGCGGTCGAGAGCTCCACGCGGAAGCCGGGGATCGACTCGAGCTTGTCGAGCGTCCCGCCCGTGTGGCCGAGGCCCCGGCCGCTCATCTTCCCGAAGGGAACGCCGCACGCCGCGACGATCGGCCCTACGGCCAGCGAGGTCTTGTCCCCGACCCCGCCCGTCGAGTGCTTGTCGACCACGCGCCGGCCGAGTGCCGCGCCGAGGTCGAGCGTCTCGCCGGAGCCGATGAACGCGTCGGTCAGCGCGTACGTCTCCCGCCCCGTGAGGCCGCGGAAGTAGACGGCCATGCACCAGGCGGCCATCTGGTAGTCGGGCACGTCGCCGGACATGTAGCCCCGGACGAGCCCCACGATCTCCTCGTCCGAGTGCTCCTCGCCGTCCCGCTTGCGCTCGATCAGATCCGCTGCGCGGATCACGACGGGTCCGTTCCGGCCATCTTGTCGCATCCCACGGCCATGGCGACGATCATGCCCGCTCGTTCGCGTACTCCTCGCGAACGACAGAGGGGGTCGTCGAGGCTCACTGCTCGATGATCGGTCGGCCGGGGAGCCGTCGCCCCGCCGACTTGCCGCCGAGCCAGGCGTTCACGGTGCAGCCGACGTCGGCGAACTCCCCTTCCTCGTGGACGTGCCCCGAGGCGTTGTGCCCCGCCGCGTAGACGAGCAGGAGCGCGTACTCGCGCGAGTGGTCGGTGGAGGGAGTCGTCGGGTCGCACCCGTGGTCGGACGTCAGGACGAGCAGGTCCTCGGGCCGCAGCGCCTCGAGGAGGTCCGGCAGCCGGCGGTCGAAGTCCTGCAGGCAGCGGTGGAAGTTGACCGGGTCGTTGCGGTGGCCCCAGAGCATGTCGGTCTCGACGAGGTTGACGAAGACGAGGCCCTCGTCGATCTCCTGCATGAGCTCGATGGTCTTCGCGATGCCCTCGACGTTCGACTTCGTGGGATGCGAGTCGTCGATGTCGCAGCCGGCGAAGATGTCGCCGATCTTCCCGACGCCCTGGACGGTGCGCCCCGCCTCGCGGACCTGCGTGAGGTAGTTCGGCCGCCCCGGCTCGAGCGAGAAGTCGTGGCGGTTCGGGGTCCGCTCGTAGTTCCCGGGCTCGCCCGCGAACGGCCTCGCGATCACGCGCCCGACGGCATGGCGGCCGGTGAGGATCTCGCGCGCGACGCGGCAGGCGTCGTAGAGCTCCTCGAGCGGGATGGTCTCCTCGTGGGCCGCGATCTGGAAGACGGAGTCGGCCGAGGTGTAGACGATCCACTTCCCCGTCCTCTGGTGCTCCTCGCCGAGCTCCTGGATGATCTCCGTGCCCGAGGCGGGCTTGTTGCCGAGGACCCCGCGGCCCGTGCGGTTCATGAACGGGTCGATCACCTCGTCCGGGAACCCGTGCGGGTAGGTGGGGAACGGCGTCGGCGTCACGACGCCCATGAGCTCCCAGTGGCCGGTGGTCGTGTCCTTGCCCTTCGAGCGCTCGAGGAGCCGCCCCGCGATCGCCGGCGCGCCCGGCTGGGGCGGGCAGCCCTCGAGCGGGAGGACGTTCCCGAGCCCGAGCGCCTCGAGGTTCGGCAGGTCGAGCCCGCCCACGGCGGTCGCGACGTTGCCGAGGGTGTTCGAGCCCTCGTCCCCGTAATCGCCGGCATCCGGCAGCTCCCCCGCCCCGACGGCGTCGAGGACGATCACGCAGGCGCGCGGCACTAGGGAACGGCCGTTCCGGCCTGCGTGGCGAACGCAGATCCGGCCTGCGTGCGTACGGGGGCGGGCACGCGGGTATTCTAGGTCGGCTGTGGACCGGGCCATCGGACTGGTGATCCTCGCCTTCTACGTCGCCTCCGTCGTCGGGCTCGCCGGCCTCGTCACGTACGGCGTGATCAGGCTCTTCCCGGTCAAGAACAAGCCGGACGAGCCCGAGGGGCCGTCCGACGACGGCACGGGCGAGGCTCAGGGCCGCCTCTTCCGCCGCTCCAAGCGGGCGACGGCCAGCTAATCCGCGCGCGGCAGCAGAGCGGCCGCGGCGTGTGCGTCGTTTCCCTGCTGGCTCAGGCGACCGCTGCGGCGAGCGCGTCGTCGAGCGGCGTGTACTCGAGCCCGTGCGCCTCGGCGACCGCCTCGTAGGTCACCCGCCCGCCGAGCACGTTCACGCCCCGTGCGAGAGCAGGATCCTCGCGAATCGCTCCCGCGACCCCGCGCTCGCCGATCGCCTCGACGTACGGAAGCGTCACGTTCGTGAGCGCCCGCGTCGACGTGATCGGCACCGCGCCTGGCATGTTCGCGACGCAGTAGTGGATGACTCCTTCGACGGTGTAGACGGGCTCGTCGTGCGTCGTCGGGCGCGACGTCTCGGCGCAGCCCCCCTGGTCGATCGCGACGTCGACGAAGACGGAGCCCTCCTTCATCCCGCCGAGCATCTCCCGCGTCACGAGCTTCGGGGCGAGCGCCCCGGGGATGAGGACCGCGCCGATGACGAGATCCGCCTCCGCGAGCGATTCCTCGACCTGCAGGCTCGACGACATGAGCAGGGAGACGCGTCCGATCAGGACCTCCTCCAGGTGCCGCATGCGGTCGACGGAGCGCTCGAGGATCGTCACCTGCGCGCCCAGCCCGAGCGCGATGACTGCAGCGTTGTAGCCGACGATGCCTCCTCCGATGACGACGACGCGCCCGGGCGCCACCCCGGCGACCCCGCCCAGGAGCAGCCCCCGGCCGCCTCGCGGCCTCTCGAGGTGGTGCGCGCCCGCCTGCGGCGCGAGCCGCCCGGCGATCTCGCTCATCGGGGCGAGGAGCGGAAGCGCGCCGCGGTCGGTCTCGACCGTCTCGTACGCGATGGCCGTGATCCCGGAGTCGACGAGCGCATTCGTGAGCGGCTCGTCCGCGGCGATGTGGAGGTAGGTGAAGAGCGTGAGCCCCTCGCGCAGCCGTCCGTACTCGGCAGCGATCGGCTCCTTCACCTTGAGCAGCAGCTCGGACCGCGTCCACACGTCTTCGACCGAGGCGATCGCCGCCCCGGCCCGCTCGTAGGCGTCATCCGGGAATGCGCTGCCTGCTCCCGCACCCGCCTCCACGAGCACCTCGTGCCCGTGCTGCACGAGCTCGCGCGCTCCTGCCGGGGTGAGCGCGACGCGGTACTCCTGCGGCTTGATCTCCCTGGCGACGCCGACCCTCATGGCGCGCGGGACGATATCGGGTCACACTGCCGCCCATGATCTGCACGGTCACCGAGTGGATCGTCAAGGAAGGTCGGGTCGAGGAGTTCGAGCGGCGCTGGCAGGAGCTTGCCGACGCGCTCGCCCCCGACTACCCGAACCTCACGTTCCGGCTGCTCCGCGACCAGGCGAGCCCGCGACGCTTCCTCGGCCTGACCGAGGGCTGGCGGAATGTCGAGCAGGTCGCAGCGGTGCAGAGCCTTCCGGGCTACCAGGACTCGCTGACGGCGCTCTGGCGCGTCGTCGACGGCGGCGAGACGTCGACGCTCGAGCTCGCAGTCGAGATCAGCTGACAGCCGTCTCGCGGGCGACGTCGACGAGGGCCAGCGTGACCTCGACCATCGCCTCGAGATCGGCGACCGCGATGTGCTCGTCCGGCGTGTGGATGTCCGTCATCCCGTTCGCGAGGTTCAGGCAGGCGAGCCCGCGGGCGTTGAAGACGTTGGCGTCGGCGCCGCCGCCGGAAAGCGCATAGCTCGGCTCGAAGCCGGCTCGCCGCAGGGCGCCCGCGGCGAGCTGGACGACCGGGTCGCCCTCGCGGAAGCGGTAACCGGGGAAGCCCTCGTCGACGTCGGACTCGAGCTCGCACTCGCAGAGGCTGGCGGCGAACGCCGCGCTCTCCAGCATCTCCCGGACGAGCTCCGCGGCCTTGCGCTCGTCGTGGGAGCGGGCCTCCGCCTGGACCGAGCACCACTCGGGGACGACGTTGCGGCCGGTCCCGCCGCCGACGACGCCGACGTTGGCGCTCGTCTCCTCGTCGAGCCTCCCGAGCCTGAAGTCCGCGATCGCCTTCGCGGCGGCCGCGATCGCGGACCGGCCCTCCTCGGGCGCCATCCCGGCATGGGCGGCGCGCCCGTGGAAGCGGAGGTCGAGGCTGCGTCCGTGCGGCGCGCCGAGGACGATCTCCCCGAGCGGCCCTTCCTGGTCGTAGACGAATCCGGTGCGCGCGAGCAGGCGCTCGTGCGCGAACGCGGCTGCGCCCTCGAGCCCGACCTCCTCCTTGGGCGTGAAGAGGAGCTCGACCCCGGCGTGCGGCCGCTCCTCGCGCACGATCCGGCGCGCGGCCTCGAGCATCACCGCCACGGCGGCCTTGTTGTCCGAGCCGAGGATGGTGCCGCCCGAGTTGCGCACCACGCCGTCCTGTACGGCCGGCTCGAGGCGCCCGTCCAGCGGCACGGTGTCCGTATGCGCGCAGAGGAAGATCGGCGTGCCCTCCTCTCCCGCGCCGGGAAGGCGGCAGTAGACGTTGCCGCTCGACGAGCCGATCCGCCCTCCTGCGTCGTCCTCGTCCCACTCGAGGCCCAGCCCGTCGAGGTACCGGCCGATGCGGTCCACGACCCGGCGCTCCTCTCCCGGGGGGCTCGGGATCGCGCAGAGCTCGAGGAAGAGGTCGAGGAGCGGCGAGGTCAGGGGCTGCTGCGCGGTCTCCACGCGCGGAAGGTTATGCGGCCCGTTTCCCTCGTGGGTCGGGCGGGTAGGCAGAAAGACGTAACGCAAGGCGGCAGAGACGGAAGGAGAGGAACGCTCATGGGCACGAAAGTACGCGAGGTAATGTCGGCGCGCCCGCGCGCGGTCTCCCCGGACACCTCGGTGCAGGAGGTGGCGGAGCTGATGGAGCAGGAGGACGTGGGCTCGCTTCCGGTCCTCGAGGGTGACCGCCTGCAGGGGATCGTCACCGACCGCGACATCGCGATCCGCGCGGTGGCCAAGGGGAAGGATCCCCGCGGCATGCCCGTCCGCGAGATCACGACGCGCGAGCTCGTGACCGTCGGCCCCGACGACGATCTCGCCGAGGCGCTGAAGCTCATGGCCACCTACCAGGTGCGGCGGATCCCGGTCGTGGACGACGACGAGCGTCTGGTCGGAGTCGTCGCACAGGCGGACATCGCCCTGGAGGCGAAGGAGAAGGCCGTCGGCGAGATGGTCGAGGAGATCTCCAGGGCCCCGCAGGGCCCGCGCACGTAGCGCCGGTCAGCCGGACGCGGGCGGGGAGACGATTCCCTCGACCGCGCCCTCCACGGTCTCGTGGATCGGCAGCAGGAGGTCGAGCTTCACGATCGAGAGGGTGCGGCTGATGGGCGCAGAGGGCGGCACGGCGAGCGCGAACGCCTGCCGGTTGCGGTGGAGCCGCTCCGAGACCTCGACGAAGAGGCGGATCCCCGCGCTGTCCACGTAGTGCAGGTCGGTCAGGTCGGCGACGAGGCCGGGAGCCTCGTCGTCGACGTGCTCGAGCATGGCGTCCTCCACGTACTGCGCGTTCGAGAGGTCGAGCTCCCCCTGGAGGCTCACCACCCCGACGGCATGGTTCTCCTGCGCCTCGATCGTGATCCGTTGCTGCACCCCTGCTACCTCCCGAGTCGGCGGAACATGCGCACCTCGGTGCCGGCGGGCGTCCCGGTCGTGATCTCGACCTCGTCGGTGAGCGCGCGCATGAGCTTCAGCCCGTGGCCGCCGCGCCGCGCTCCGCGTGGATGCCCGCGGCGCCAGCGCCCGCTGTCGGAGACGGAGATCGCGACCCCTCCCTCGCGGGCGGCCACGTTCAGGCGGAACGTGCCCGACCGCGTCCCGTAGGCGTGCTCGATCACGTTGGTACAGGCCTCGCTGCACGCGACCTTCAGATCGAGTACCTCGTCGTCCGATGCGCCGGCGCGCCGGGTGAAGCCGTCGAGCGCACCGCGTACGACCGGCAGCGACCGCGCCTCCGCCGGAAGTCGCAGCCGCAGGTGCTGCGGGTCGGCGTCGAGGCGCACGGCGAGCATCGCGACGTCGTCCTCACGCGCCTCGTCTGCGGCGAGCAGCTTCGCTCCGACCGCCGCCGGAAGCCGCGGCAGCGGAACCTCGAGCGACGAGCTCGCCGCCTCGATCAACGTGGCGATGCGCCCGTCGAGCGGCTCCCGGCGGCTCTCGACGAGCCCGTCGGTGTACGCGAAGAGGATCGCCCCCGGCTCGAGCTGCTCGAGCTCCTCGCGGTAGCGCGCGCTCCGCATCGCGCCGAGCGGCGTCGACCGCGCGCCTTCGAGCAGCCTCGCCTCGCCCGACGGGGTCAGCACGAGCGTCGCCGGGTGCCCCGCGTCCGAGTAGAGGACGGTCTGGGCCCACGGGTCCACGACCGCGCAGAAAGCCGTGCAGAAGAGATCCTCGGCCGTGTCGCAGAGCAGGCCGTTGATGCGGGAGAAGATGCGGGCTGGGGACGGGTCCTCGTTCCCGTACGCGCGGAGGGCGTTCCGCACCTGGCCCATCGCGGCCGCGGCGTCGATCCCGTGCCCGACGATGTCGCCGATCGCGAGCAGGATCCGTCCGTCGCCGAGAGCGACCGCGTCGTACCAGTCGCCACCGACGCGCGCGCCGTCGCTCGCCGGGAGGTACGACGCTGCAACGGATACGCCCGGGAGCGAAGGAAAGCGGTCGGGCAGGAGGCTCTGCTGGAGCGTGGCGGCGATGTCGCGCTCGCGCTCGAAGAGACGCGCCTGCTCGATCGCGATCGCCGCCCGCTCCGCGGCCAGCTTCAGGTACTCGAGGTCCTCGCGCCCGAATGCGGAAGTCCGGTCCGAGCTCACGTGCAGCACGCCGAGGAGGCGGTTCTGGAACACGAGCGGCACGCCCGCCAGCGAGCCTCCGGCCTCGCGCAGGTACGCGCTGACGGGCTCGAACGCCGACACGTCGTCGACGATCGTCGGCGTCCTCGTCGACGCGATGGTCCCTGCGATCCCCTCTTCCAGCGGCACGCGCACGCCGTACGCCACCTCGGGATCGATCCCGGCCGCCGCGCGCACGACGAGCTCGTTCGCCGGGCCGAGGAGCAGCATCGTCGCCCGATCGCTCCCGAGCGCGGCGCGCACGGCAGCCACGAGCTCGTCGAGGAGCTCGTCGAGCGTAGTGGCCCTCAAGGCGACGTCCGCCAGACGCTCGAGCCTCGACATCCGCCGGAGGGCCAGCTCCGACTGCTCACGCGCCCGGCGCTCGGCCGTGACGTCCCGAAAGACGGTCACGGCGAACTCGGGCTCCCCGTCCTCGCCGGGAACCGCGGCCGCCTTCACGGCCGACCAGCGATCCACGTCGGAGCCCACGGTCCGGTAGCGGACGACCCGCTCCGCGAAGGGCTCCCCGGCGAGCACGCGCCGAGCGGGCAGCGCTTCCGTCGGCAGCGGGTTCCCGTCCTCGTCGAGGACCTGGAACTGCTGCAGGACGGTCTCCGAGGTCGCGGCGAGCATCGCCTGCGCGGACTCGAACCCGCTCAGAATCGCGGCCGCGTCGTTCGCCATCACGTAGCGCCCCTCGCGGTCGAAGACGGTGATCCCGTCGGCCACCGCGGAGAAGATCGCCTGCAGCTGATCGCGTGACGCGCGAAGCTCCCCCTCGATCTCCCGCCGTCCGATCGCCACGGCAACGCTCGCCGCGATCGTGCTCGCGAGCCGCAGCTCCTCGTCCCGGAACGCGCGCGGGGCGTCCGAGTAGAGCATGAACTTGCCGATCAGCCCTCCTCGCCCGACGATGGGGACGAAGGCGAGGGCGCCGATTCCCTCCCTCGCGACGACGTCGCACAGCTCTCCCAGCGTCTCGTCCTTGGCGACGTCCTCGACCACGACCGGCAGCGGGTTCCGTTCGTCGGGGCTCCACGGCGAATGCCCCTCCGTGCCGGCGCGGTAGCCGTCGGAGAGGCGGTTCCAGGCACGGAAGCGCATGACGCCCTGCTCGTCGGCGACGAGCACGGCGGCGCGGTCGACCTCGAGCGCGGAACCCACGACTCGAAGCGCCTCCTCGAAGATCTCCTCGATCTCGGTCGCCCGTGCGACGGCCGCGGTGAGATCGTAGAGCGCACGGAGCTCGCGGGCCGTGCTCTCAGCCGCTGCCGACGCCTCGCTCACCGGCCCATCTTCGCACGCAGCGCGGGAGCGCCTAGCCCAGGGTGTCGAGGAGCTCGGAATGCACCGCGTAGGAGCACCTCGCCACCCGATACGCGAGCCACGCGAGGTCGCGGCCCTCGACCGCGGGCACGAACACCACTCCGCGGCGGTTCACGTTCAGGTCGTGGGCGTCCACCACGGTCGCAGCGACGTCGCGCCAGTCGACGACGCCGAACGACCGGGCCGTGGCGACCGCCGCGCCCCCGTCGTCGATGTCGTAGCGGCGCCCGCGCTTTCGAATGTGCACGGACACCTGCTCGCCGCCGGCATACCGGAGATCGGTCGCGACGGCGCGCTCCCCGTTTTCCCACTCGCGCGGATCTCCGACCTCTTCTCGGACCACTTCGAGCGCGTCTGTCGCAGACGCTCCCATCCCCTGCGAGGGTAGCGACTGCTAGGAGGCGGCTGCGCGGACCGCCCGCCGCGACCTCGCGCGCTCGAGCGCGGCCGCGACGAACTCGCGGAAGAGCGGCGCGGGGCGCGTCGGCCGCGACTTGAACTCCGGATGGAACTGGCTCGCGACGAACCAGGGGTGCTCCGGAAGCTCCACGATCTCGACGAGTCGCCCCTCCTGGAACGTCCCCGAGACGACGAGGCCGGCGTCGACGAGCGCCGGACGCAGCTCGTTGTTGACCTCGTAGCGGTGGCGGTGCCGCTCGTGCACCACCGGCTCGTCGTACGCCTCTCGCGCCCGCGTGCCCTCTCCGAGCTCGACCGCCTGCGCGCCGAGCCGCATCGTGCCGCCGAGGTCCTCGATCTCCTTCTGCTCCGGGAGCAGGTCGATCACGGGATACGGCGTCTCGGGGTCCATCTCCGTCGAGTTCGCGCCGTCCAGCCCGCCCACGTGTCGGGCGAACTCCGAGACTGCAACGTGCATCCCGAGGCAGATCCCGAGGTAGGGGATCTCGCGCTCCCGCGCGACGCGGCAGGCGAGGATCTTCCCCTCCCACCCGCGTGAGCCGAACCCTCCCGGGACGAGGACCCCGTCGACCTGCTCGAGCTCGCGCACGGCCTCCTCGTACGACACGTGCTCGGCGTCGAACCAGCGCACGTGCACGCGGCAGCCGTGGTGGACGCCGCCGTGCTTGAGTGCCTCGTGCACCGAGAGGTAGGCGTCGTGGAGCTTGACGTACTTGCCGACGAGCGCGATCTCGACCGTCTCGTCGAGCTCGCGGCTGCGCTCGGTCAGGTCCTGCCACTCCCCGAGGTCCGTGGGGCGGCACTCGAGGCCGAGCCTCGCACAGACCTGCGAGTCGAGCCCCTGCTCTTGCAGCACCTCGGGGACGAGGTAGACGTCCGGGACGTCCGGCGCGGACACGACCGCGCTCACGTCCACGTCCGCGAAGAGCGCGATCTTGTCCCGCAGGTCGTCCGAGAGCGGCTCCGTCGAGCGGCAGACGACGATGTCGGGGTGGATGCCGATGCGCCGGAGCTCGTTGACCGAGTGCTGCGTCGGCTTCGTCTTGAGCTCGCCCGCCGCCGAGACGAAGGGGACGAGGGTGACGTGGAGATAGAGGACGTTCTCGGGCCCGACCTCGCGCCGGAACTGGCGGATCGCCTCGAGGAAGGGCAGCGACTCGATGTCGCCCACCGTCCCTCCGATCTCCGAGATGACGACGTCGGCCGGCATCACCTTCTCGGCGCGCCGAATGCGCGCCTTGATCTCGTTCGTGATGTGCGGGATGACCTGGACGGTCGCCCCCAGGAACTCGCCCTTCCGCTCCTTGCGCAGCACGGCGTCCCAGATCGCGCCGGCCGTGTGGCTCGCGTTCCGGGACAGGTTCTCGTCGATGAAGCGCTCGTAGTGCCCGATGTCGAGGTCCGTCTCGGCCCCGTCCTCGGTCACGAACACCTCGCCGTGCTGGAACGGGCTCATCGTCCCCGGGTCGACGTTCAGGTACGGGTCGAACTTCTGCGCGCTCACGGAGAGCCCGCGCGCCTTCAGCAACCGCCCGAGGGACGCGGCGACGATCCCCTTGCCGAGCGCCGAGACGACCCCACCCGTGACGAAGACGAACTTGGCCACGGGTTGTCACCGTAGCAGGGCGGCTGGCTAGACCGCCGCCGCCGTCTGACAGAGGTCGTGCAGTCGTGCGAGGGCGTTCTTCGGGAGGCTCTTCGAGAACGCGAGCAGGAACGGTCCCTCCACCACGAGCTCGGCACGCGTGCCGCCCGGGCCGGGAGCCAGCAAGAGCTCCGCGCGTAGCCGCGCCTGCACGAGCTCGAACCCGAACCGGTGCGCGGGCTCGGCCGCCGTCACCACGAGCGTGTCTTCCGCCTCCGCCTTCCGGAAGAGCGATGCTCCGCTCCTGCGCACACGCCAGCGGGCGTCGGGCGCGAGACCTCGGCGGTCGGGCTCGACCGCCGCGACGCCGGGCCACCAGTCCGCGAGGTGGCGCGGCTCCGCGATGAACGCCCAGACGTCCTCCGGCGACGCGAGGAGGTCGCGTGACGCCCGCGCGGCGGCCACGTCAGGACTCGGCGAGCGAGGTCAGGAACTCCTGGCCGCCCAGCATCCGCTCCAGCTCGTCGCGGCGGAGCGGGTCGTCGAGCTCCTCGATGCGCGTGTGCGTCGGGTCGCCGGGGACCTTCTCGACGCGGTAATGGCGGTCGGCGACGCTCGCGATCTGCGGCAGATGCGTGATGGTGAGGACCTGCGCTCGCTCGGCGAGGCGCTGCAGGGTCGCCGCGACCGCGTGTGCGGTGACGCCGCCGATGCCCGCGTCGATCTCGTCGAAGACGACGGTCTCGCCGCCCGCGACAGCAGCCAGCGCCAGCGCGATGCGCGAGAGCTCGCCTCCGGAGGCGGTCTCGGCGACCGGAGCGAACGGCAGCCCGGCGTTCGGCCGGACGAGGAACGCGACCTCGTCTGCGCCGGCCGGGCCCGGGTCCCGCTCGCGCAGCTCGACGAGCAGCTCACCCTCCCCCATGCCGAGCGTCCCGAGCTCCCCGCCCACGGCCTTCCCGAACGGCTCCACGGCCCGCCGGCGCCGCGTTCGAAGCTCGTCCGCGAGCGCGTGGAACCGGGTCTCCGCGGCTGCGACCGCGGCGGCCGATTCGGCGACGGGGTCCCGCCCGGCAGCCGCGGCTTCCAGCTCGTCTTCCACCTGCGCGGCGCGCTCTAGCAGCTCGTCGAGGGAAGCGGCGCCGAAGCGGCGTTCGAGGTCGCCGATCCGCTCGAGCCTGCCCTCCACCTCGTCCAGCTCTCCCGGGTCCGTCTCGAGCGAGGCGAGGAAGCGGTGGAGGTCACTCCCGACCTCGTGGAGTCGGAGACCGAGCTCGCGCAACTCGCCGGCGCCGGCGGCCAGCTCGGGAGCGAGCCGCTCCAGGGGCGCGAGCGCGCGCTCGGCCTGTGTCGCG
>JBKPTS010000066.1:0-27976 GCA_046735575.1 Actinomycetota bacterium | reverse complement strand
CAGCAGCACCGCGACGGCGGCCGCGGCGCCCAGCAGGTCGACCGCGAGCCCACGCGTGCGGGCGGCGTCGGCGAGAGCGAGGAGCGCAGCGCAGAGGACGAGCGCGGCGACCCCGAGCGTCGCGACGATGGCCGCGCGTCGGAGCGCTTCTCCGCGCTCGGCGTGGACGTGCTGGCGCTCGTCGAGCGACCAGTACGCCAGCTCCGCGATCACGAGGAGGCCGGCGGCGAAGGCGGGCGCCGAGACGTCGAGCGGCGGGTCGTCGACGCCCAGGTAGAGCGCGTACACGCCTCCGAGCAGGACGAGGGCGACGGAGACGAGCCGCGGCCGGCCGAGCACCAGCGCGACGCCGAGCGCGAGTACGGCGACGCCGGCGCCCCGCACCCCGATGCGCACGACGAGATCGCTCCCGCGCGCGAGCGCGAACGCGCAGAGCGCGACGGCGAGCGCGACGCAGGCCGTCCCCGTCGTCACACGCGCGAGAGCCGGGCGTGCCGCCGGAATGTCCTCACCTCCTCGATCGGGACGTCGAGCGCTGCGTCGGCATCCCAGCGAGAGACGGCGATCCCGAGGCGGAGGAGCTGGGCGCGGAGCGTCTCTCGCTGCAGGAGCCAGAGCCGGTAGGCGAGCTGCTCGGCCTCGGCGCGGCCCGGCACGACGGCCTCGGTCGGATCGAGCTCCACGACCGCGACGTCGTAGCCGCGGGCGCGCAGGTCTTGGATGGCGCTCACGAACCGTGCGTCGACGAGCGGGGTCAGCCCGAGCACGAGCGCCTTCGAGGGGAGCGCGCGGCCCGGGATGACGTTCACGTTGCGCCAGGCGTAGGTCGGCGCGACGCCCGTCTCGAGCAGCGTTTCGATCAGGCGGAAGCGCTGGACCAGCCCGAGGCCCGGCTGCACCCAGCGGAGCAGCCCGCCGAACGAGACGAGTCCGACGCGGTCGCGGTGGTCGAGGTAGCGCGTCGTCAGGGTCGCGGCCGCCCGGACCGCGTCGTCGAGCGTGCTGCTATCGGTTCCGCGCACGTCCGAGAAGCTGTCCACGAGGAGCACGACGTCCGTGTTCCGCTCCGGGTGTCGCTCGTTCACGACGAGCGACGTCCGACGCGCCGAGGCGCGCCAGTTGATCGAGCGGAGCCGGTCGCCCGGGACGTAGTCACGGAGATCGGCGTACTCGATCCCGTCGCCCTTCGTCCGGGCGACGTCGCTCCCGGTGAGCGCCCGCGTCTGGAGGGGGGCGAGCAGCCGATCGAGCCGCTCCTCGCGTGGATAGGCCTTGAGGATCGTCCCGAGATCGCTGCGCTGTTCCCAGACGACGAGCCGCAGGACGTCGCGCGCGCGGACCTCGACGGTTCCGACCCGGTGCACGCCCCAGTGCCGGCAGCGGAGGACGAGCGGGAGCGACCGCTCCTCGTCCGCCCGCAGCCGCACCGCGACCGCGCTCTCTGCGTCGACGATCTCTACCTCCGCTGGCAGGTCGAGCAGGAGCTCGAGCCGGTCGACGCCGGTCTCGGCGCGTGCCGTCAGCTCGCCCGCCACGCGGCTGCCTTCGAGGGTACGGGTGGCCTCGAGGTCGAGGCGGACACCCACCAGCGGGTCGCGCGCTAGCCTCAGCCCGAGCGCGAGCACGAGCGCGAACGGCGCCGCCGCGACCGCGAGCTCGGGCCGTCTCAGCGCGAGCGACGCGACGAGGGCCGCCCCGGCGAGCACGGCGTAGCCCTCGACGCGCGGGCCGGCCGTCCGCGTCATCGCCGGAGCGCGATGTCTTCCGGGGCGGGCGTGGGAACGGTCGCGAGCACCTCGGCGACGACGTCCGCGGCCGCGACCCGCTGCACCCAGAGCTCGGGCACGAGCACGATGCGATGGGCGAGCGCGGGCACGGCGACACCCTTCACGTCGTCGGGGAGCACGTAGTCCCGCCCGGCGAGCGCCGCCTTGCAGCGGGCGAGCTTGAGCAGCGCCAGGCTGCCACGTGGGCTCGCGCCGACGGCCGTGCTCGTGGAGGCGCGGGTCGCCGAGACGACGTCGACGCAGTAGCGCTGGACGCTGTCGGACACGTGCACGGTCTCGACCGCCTCCTGCATCTCGAGCAGCGTCTCTCGGTCGACGACGGAGTCGAGCGCGACCTCGTCGCTCCTGCGCTCGACGCGGCGGCCGAGCATCTCGACCTCGTCCTCGGGCGTCGGGTAGCCGAAGGATGCCCGCAGGAGGAAGCGGTCGAGCTGCGCTTCCGGGAGCGGGTACGTCCCCTCGTACTCGATCGGGTTCTGGGTCGCGATGACGAGGAACGGCGGCGGGAGCGCGTACGTCGTGCCCTCGATCGTCACCTGCCGCTCCTGCATCGCCTCGAGCAGCGCGGCCTGCGTCTTCGGCGGGGCGCGGTTGATCTCGTCGGAGAGGAGGAGGTTGGTGAAGATCGGGCCGGGCCGGAACTCGAAGT
Organism: Actinomycetota bacterium; assembly: GCA_046735575.1. Classification (GTDB taxonomy): domain Bacteria; phylum Actinomycetota; class Thermoleophilia; order Gaiellales; family Gaiellaceae; genus GMQP-bins7. The sequence continues at coordinate 25,540 of JBKPTS010000066.1, read as the reverse complement.
CGCCCTCGCGCTGGTTCCAGATCGAGGCCCCGGTCACGTCCGAGGGCATGAGGTCGGGCGTGAACTGGATGCGTGTGAAGCGCATGCTCAGCACCTGCGCGAACGAGCGCGCCGCTAGCGTCTTCGCGAGGCCCGGGTAGTCCTCCAGCAGGACGTGTCCGTTCGCGAGGAAGCCGCAGAGCACGAGCTCGAGGGCCTGTCGTTTCCCCACGACCGCGCGCTCGACCTCGTCGAGCACGCGTGCGGAGAGCTCGTGGACGCGCTCGAGCTCCATGCTCAGATCTTCTCCAGCGAGTCGACGATCTTCCCGAGGTCGGCTGGCGAGATTCCGCGCGCGAAGCGGTCCTCCGGCGGAGGGCGCTCCGGCCGCACGAGCTCCCATGTGACCTCGCCGAGAATGTCTCGGGCGGCTTCGGGCTGGTCGTCGAGGGCGATGCGACGGCGGGTGGAGAGGAGCTCGGCCGCGAGGTCGCGGACCCGCCGGCGGAGTCGGTGGTGGAGGTCGAACGAGCTCGCGATGCCGAGATGCGTCTCCTGCTCGATGCGCTCGAGCGTCTCGGGGATCGCGAGCCGCTCCCGTCCGCGGCGCTTCGGCGCCCGGGGGCGCAGCGGCCGCTCCCGCGGGAGGCCGCGGTGGAGCGCTGCGAGCGCGAGCAGGAAGGCGAGCACGCAGAGCAGGAGCGCGTACGCCCTCGCTGCCAGGCCGGCCTCGCCGGGCACGAACGCGAGCACGGCGCCGAGCGCGAGCGTCGGGAGGACGAGCGCGCGCGCAGCGCGGAGACCGTCCGCTCTCACGTCTGCGCCGGGCCCACCGTCAGCGTCTGCTCCGGCTCGCGCCGGCGCTCCACCGACTCCCTGAGCTCGTCGCGCACGCGGACGAGCGCAGCGATCGCCTCTTCCTTCATCGAGGAGTCGACGTCGTGCTGCGAGAACTTCGCGCGCTCGTAGAGCGCGTTCAGCCGGCGAATGGACGCCGTCTCGATGTCCAGCCCGCCCAGGATCCGCGCGAGGTGCTCCTCCTGCGTCTCGGCACGGCGGCGCGGATGGCCTGCGGCCGCGAGCGCGCGCTCGAGCCGCGCGTAGCAGGCGATCACCGCGCGGCGAGGATCCGGCTCGGCGGCGAGGTCGTCGAGCGTCTCCTCGATGACGTCCTCGAGCGTCTCCCGCAGGGTCTCCCGTTCGACGCCCGCCTGCCGGCGGCGGCGCGCGGCGAGCATCCACGCCAGGATCGCGGCTCCCGCGAGCCCGACGATCACGAGCACTGGGATCCAGGCGAACTGCGCGTGGTAGTCGCGTAGCTCGCCGCTGCCTCGGCCCGCGGACGTGCCGCGCCCTCCCAGCAGCGCCTCGCTGTCGGCCCCTCCGTGCGGATGCAGCCGCCGTCGGCCCGCCTCGAGGGAGACCGCCATGGCGAGCGAGCCGAGGAGGAGGAGGAACACCAGCCCGTACCTACGCTTCCGCTGCTGCGCCATCTCCTGGGCAATCGCGCGCCGCTGCGCGAGCCCGTAGACGAGGAGGCCTGCGCCGATCGCCAGGAGCACGAGCCAGAGGCTGAAGATCGTGTCGACGAACTCGTTCCCTGGCTGCCGAGTTCTCTCCGAGCCTGCCGGCGTCGAGCCCGTCGCGGCGATCGCGACGAGGGCGACGAGGGCGACGACGCCGATCGCGGGCAGCACGAGCCGAGCGAGGCTCTCCCGCTGGCGCACTCGGTTCTGCTCGGCGTCCGTACCCGGTTAGACGCTCGGGACCGGCGGCGCGATAGGAGCGCTCTTCGCGTCCCAGTAGCGGTTCAGCGCGCCCTGGATCTTCACGAACCAGACGATGGCCGGGATGACGAAGACGCCGAAGGGAAAGAGCCAGAGGCCGGTCCAGCCGGTGACCGGAGGCTGCTGCCCGTCCTGGGCGTACATCCTCCCGACCTCGGAGGGGATGACGAACGCGCTCACCGGGCTGACGAGGATCCAGACGACGAGGCCGAGCACGCCGCCGAGGCCCTGGCCGGAGTGGTTCTTCACCTCCTCCTGTGTCTTGAAGACCCAGTACCAGGAGTAGAAGCCGAGCGTGACGATGAAGAGGAGGATCCCGAAGCCGACTCCTCTGCGCTGCCCGAGCGGTCCCACGTTCGCGGAAGGTGAGCTCATGTGCGGAGTCTACGACGCTCGTCGGCGCGCGACCACCGGGCTAGATTCCGCCCGTGACCCGTGAGCGACCCGCGTTCGAGGACCGCTTTCCGCGCCCGTCGGTCCTCGGCGTCCTGAACGTCACGCCGGACAGCTTCTCGGACGGCGGCAGGTTCCTCGCCCCTGAGGCCGCGATCGCGCAGGCGCGCCTGCTCAGGAAGGAGGGAGCGGCCATCGTCGACGTCGGCGGCGAGTCGACGCGGCCCGGCGCCGCGCCGGTCTCCGCGGAGGAGGAGCTCGAGCGCGTCTCGCCGGTGCTCGAGGCCGTCGCCGGCGAGCTCCCCGTGTCGATCGACACCTCCAAGGCCGTGGTGGCCAGGCGGGCGCTCGAGCTCGGCGCCGAGATGGTGAACGACGTGACCGCGCTCCGGGCGGACCCCGAGCTCGCCGGTGTCGTCGCCGAGCAGGGCGCGTACCTCTGCCTCATGCACATGCAGGGCGAGCCAGGGACGATGCAGGTCGCTCCCCGGTACGACGACGTCGTCTCCGACGTCGCAGCGTTCCTGGCCGAGCGGCTCGAGCACGCGGTGGCGCAGGGGATCGCGGAGGACCGGATCTGCCTCGACCCGGGAATCGGCTTCGGGAAGACGGTCGAGCAGAACCTCGAGCTCGTGCGGAAGCTGGACGTGCTCGTCGCGCTCGGACGGCCGGTCTGCGTCGGCTTCTCCCGGAAGAGCTCGCTCGGCCGCATCCTCGGCGATCCGGACGCGAGGACAGGCACGGTGCCCGCCTCGCTCGGGGCCGCAGTGGCCGCGTTCGAGCACGGAGCCTCGCTGCTCCGCGTGCACGACGTGCGGGAAACGGTCGAGGCGCTCGCGATCGCGGCGGCGGTGGAGGCCGGAGCATGAACGCTCGCCTTCGGCTCGCAGCTCCCTTCCACTTGAAAGCGTGGGGAATCTCCCGGTTCCGTACGCCCTTCACCGCTCATAGGGCGACCGAAGTCGGCCCATGAGCACGACGATCGAGCTGGTAGGCCTCGTCGTCTTCGGGCATCACGGGTACCTGGAGGAGGAGCGACGCCTCGGGCAGCGGTTCCTCGTCGATCTCTGGGCCGACGTCGACGAGACCGCGACGGCGAGCGATCGCATCGAGGAGACGGTCGACTACCGGGGTCTCGCCAGGCTCGTCCAGGAGGTCTTCGGGGGGCCGGAGCTGCTGCTGCTCGAGCGCCTCGCAGGGTCCGTGGCCGACGGCGTCCTCGCACGCTTCCCGACGGTCGAGCGGGTCCGCGTGCGCGTGCGGAAGCCGGACGTCGTGCTCGAGCCGCCCGTCGAGCACTCCGCGGTCATCGTCGAGCGCTCGCGCGCGTGACGCTCGCGTACGTCGGCCTGGGCGCCAACCTCGGCGAACGCGAGGCGACGCTGCAGCGTGCGGTGGAGCTGCTCGCGGAAGAGCCGGAGATCGAGGTCGTATCGACGTCCGAGCTCCGGGAGACCGATCCGGTGGGCGTCGTCGACCAGCCGCGGTTCCTGAACGGAGCGGTCGGGCTGGAGACGTCGCTCTCCGCCCGCGAGCTCCTAGACGCGCTCCTGCGGGTGGAGCGGATCCTGGGTCGCGTGCGCGCCGGCCCGCGCTGGGGGGCGAGGACCGTCGATCTCGATCTGCTCCTGTACGGGGACGAGGTCGTCGACGAGCCCGGGCTGCACGTCCCCCACCCGCGCCTGCACGAGCGCAGGTTCGCGCTGGAGCCGCTCGCGGAGCTCGATCCGGGGCTCGTCGTCCCCGGCCAGGGGCGGGTTTCGGCCCTCCTGGCTCGTCTACACTGAGCACGCTCATGTCCCATCTGGACGACCTGGACGAGTACGAGGCCGAGCTCGAGCTCTCGCTGAAACGCGAATATGCAGCGGTTTTCGGCCTCTTCCGCTTCTGCGTCCTGACGCAGGACGCGACGTACCTCTGCAACAAGCTCGACATGCAGGCTCTGCCGCAGGCGAGCTATCCCTACTTCCACATCCGCATGGACGACGTCTGGGTGTGGGACAAGAACCGGCCGACCAGGATCATCCCGCGGGCGGAGGTCTACACCTCGGGCGACGTGACGGTCGAGGAGCTGCGGGGCGAGGGAGAGGAGCCCACGCTGACCGCCGAGGCGCTCGCCGAACGGATCGGTCAGCCGCTTTCTGGCGACGACGAGCCGCTGCAGTAGGGCTGCGGGCTAGCCGAGGCCCTGCAGCGGGGGCCGGCGGCGCTCGGCGAGCCACTGCGCGAAGCGGCCGTGGGGCGACCTCAGGTACTCCCAGACGCCGCGCTCGAACTCCGCGATCTCGTCGCGCAGCTGGAACATGAGGTAGTCCGCCCGCCGCTCGGGATCGCACACGTGCTCCCGCTCCTCCTCGACGCGCGCGGCGCCGCACTCCGGGCAGGGCATGTGGCTCGAGCTCGCGGACGGCGACATGACGTGCCGAGGTATCGGCCGATCACGCCGGCGTTTCGAGCCTCGAACTAGGGACGAGCTAGGCGCCGGGCGGAGCGGGGATCACGCCGAGCTGCTGCATGAAGCTGAGCTGGTCGATGCAGTTCCAGTGCTCGACGATCTTGCCGTCGCGCACGCGCATGATGTCCACGAACTGGAGCGTGACCTTGTTGCCCGTGGGCGGGAGCCCCGCGAACTCGGCTTCGTGCGTGCCGGTGAAGGTCTTCTTCGTCACCACCTGGTCGCCCTCCGCGATCATGTCGTCGATGGTGAAGCGGCAGTCCGGGAAAGCGTTCAGGAAGCCGAAGAGGTAGGCGAATCCGCCCTCGCGGTCGGCCGGGACGCCGGGCGGAAGAGGAGAGAGGTTCACGAAGCCCGGATCGTTGAGCTCCCAGTACGCGTCCTCGCTCTTCTGGTTCTGGACCTCCTCGACGAAGCGCCGGATGACCGCCTTGTTGCGCTCGCGCTCGTCCCCCGCCGTCCGCTCGCTCATGTGACCTTCCCCTTCGTCCGATGGCACCCGCCGCAGCGGCCGACGGAGCACTCTTTCACAACTCGTGCCTGATTTCTGGACGCGCGGCGCCGGTCGGAGTGCCCTCTGATTCACTTGCACGGTGCTGCTCGCAGCAGACGTCGGGAACACCCAGACCGCCCTCGGCCTGTACGGAAACGACGAGCTGACGGACCATTGGCGCCTCACGACGGAGCATTCCTCGACCGCCGACGAGCTGGGAGTGCTCCTGAGCGGTCTCCTCGACCTCGAGACGGTCGACGGGATCTGCCTCTCGACGACGGTCCCCGCGCTGCAGCGCGAGTGGGAGCTCCTGGCGGAGAAGTGGGCGCACGCCGCGCTCCTCGTCGTCGGTCCGGGTGTCAAGACGGGGATCCCGATCCGCTACGACGACCCGCGAGAGGTGGGCCCCGACCGTATCGTCAACGCGATCGCGGCCAAGGAGCGCTACGGCGCCCCCGTGATCGTCGTCGACTTCGGCACGTCGACGAACTTCGACGTCGTCTCACCCGAAGGCGAGTACGTCGGCGGAGTGCTCGCTCCGGGGATCGAGATCTCGATGGACGCGCTCTTCGCCCGGGCCGCCCGGCTCGTGAAGGTGGACTACGCGCCGCCGGCGTCCGTGATCGGGAAGACGACGGTGGGCGGGCTCCAGTCGGGGCTCGTCTACGGCTTCGCGGGCCAGGTGGACGGGATCGTGGCGCGCATCCGCGACGAGCTCGGGGCCGAGGCCCGGGTCGTTGCGACCGGGGGCCTGGCGGACCTCGTCGCTCCGCACTCGCTGACGATCGAGCGGGTCGACGCCTTCCTCACGCTCGACGGCCTGCGGCTCGTCTGGGAGCTCAACCGCTGATCCCGGATCCCGGCCGGCTCGCGCTCTTCGTCGTCGCGGCGCTCGCGCTGCTCGCGGTCCCGGGCCCGGCCGTGCTCTACGTCGTGACGCGCTCCGTGCACCAGGGACGGCGGGCGGGGCTCGCCTCCGTCCTCGGCATCCATACGGGGACGCTCGTGCACATCGCCGCCGCGACGGCCGGACTGTCGGCTCTCGTCCTCTCCTCGGCGGTGGCGTTCACGGCGGTGAAGATCGCCGGCGCCGTGTACCTGATCGGCCTCGGGCTCTGGACCCTGCTCTCCTCGCGCGCCGACGCGGAGATCGCGGTCGGCGGCGAGCGGCGCCTACGCCGGATCTACGCGCAGGGCATCGTCGTCAACGTCCTGAACCCGAAGACGGCGCTCTTCTTCCTCGCCTTCCTGCCCCAGTTCGTGGATCCGGAGGCCGCGCACCCGGCGCTCGAGGTCGCGTTCCTCGGGCTCCTCTTCGCGGCGCTCGGGCTCGTCACGGACTCGATCTGGGCGCTCGTCGCGGGCACCGCCGGGGCCGTCGTGCGCGGCTCACGGCGCTTCGCGCGCATCCAGCGCTACGTCGCCGGGAGCGTCTACGTCGGGCTCGGCGTCGCGACGGCGCTCGCCGGAGCGAAGGACTGAGCTACGGCGCCCGCGTCGCGCGGCGCCGCTTCCACAGCAGGTAGATCGGAGCCGCGACGAGGGCGGCCGCCAGGAGCGCGCCAGCGAGGCTGGCCCCTCGGAAGCCCGGGGCCTCGACGTCCAATGTGCGATCGCCCGCGTGAGCGGCATTCCCGGAGCCGAGGACCACGCTCAGCGTGAGCAGGTTGGGCGCGGCGAGGAGCGCAGCCGCGAGGACGACGAGAAGCTTTCCGCGCCAGGAGCGGATGCGGCGGATCCCGATCCAGGCGAGGAGAAGCGGCAGGAACGTGAAGAGGAAGCCGAGCACGAGCCCGGCGAGGATCCCGCGCGTGAAGCTCTGGTTCGAGAAGTCGCCTACGCGGTGAGTCCACCAGCGAGGGACGAACGCGCTCGCGGCGACCACGAGCACGATCACGAGTGCGGCGAAGACGAGCGTCGGCCACAGCGCCCTCCGCGCGGCCCCTCGCTCCGACGGCGCCGCCGCGGGCTCAGCCACCGCCGTAGATCGAGATCGGGAGCTCGAGCGTCCGCTCCTCCGCGCTCGGCGCCTCCGCCTCGAGGCGCTCGACGAGCTCGAGCGCGCCGGGAGCCGCGGCAAAGAGCCTGCGCTCGACCTCCTCGGTCGACCCGAGCTGCACCAGCTCCTGCTTGAACGGGCGTGGGAAGCGGCCGCGCCCGAGGTACCAACCGTAGAACTTCCTCAGGAAGCCCGAGGAGCGGCGCTCGCCGAGCTCGCGCACGGCCTCGCGGACGAACAGCACGAGCTCGGCCGCGACCTCCTCGCGGGTCGGCTCCTCCGCGTCGCCGTCGACGATCTCGCGGAGCGCCCAGGGGTTTCCCTGCGCACCCCGGCCGACCATCACCGCCGCCGCGCCCGTCGTGCCGAGGACGACCTGTGCCTTAGCGTGCGAGGTGATGTCGCCCGAGGCGACGACGGGGACGTCGACGAGCGAGACGAGCTCGGCGGTCAGGGAATGGTCGGCGACGCCGGTGTACATCTGCTCGGCCGAGCGCGGATGGAGCGTCAGCGACGCCGCGCCGGCCTCGACGAGCCTCGGACCGAGTTCGAGGCAGGAGCGCGAGCCGTTCCGCAGCCCGCGCCGGAGCTTCACGGAGACGGGGACGTCCACGGACTCCGCGACCGAGGCGACGAGGCGAGCCGCGAGCTCGGGATCCTCGAGCAGGGTCGCGCCGGCGCCCGTCCGGGTCACCTTCTTCACCGGGCAGCCGAAGTTGAGGTCGACGACGTCCGCCCCGGCGGCCTCGACCAGGCGCGCCGCCTCACCCATCGCGCGGGGATCCGAGCCGAAGAGCTGGATCGCGAGCGGGTGCTCGTCGGCCGCGACGCGGAGATAGCCGAGCGTGCGCTCGTTTCGGTGCTCGATCCCGGCGCAGCTCACCATCTCCGAGCAGACGAGGCCCGCCCCGTAGCGGCGGCCCTGGCGGCGGAAGGCCTGGACGCTCACGCCCGCCATCGGCGCGAGCACGAGCCGGGTGGGGATCTCGACGGGGCCGATGTGCCACGGCGTTCGCAGGTCGATCTCCACGCAGGCGATGGTAGTCAGCCGCTGTTGACGACGGTCCACGGCCGCAGCTACCATTGCGGGCCGTTCGACGGGGCCGACCGGCCCCGCCGACCCGTGGAGGGTCGGGTTTCTGGCCGTCTGGCTCGTTTTTTTCTGGGGGTTTGTGGTGAAGGACGTGATCCTGACTCCTGCGGGCTACGAGCACCTGAAGAAGGAGCTCGACCACCTGCGCACCGCGAGGCGGCGTGAGATCGCCGAGCGTATCGCCGCTGCCCGCGAGTTCGGCGAGATCGCCGAGAACGCGGAGTACGACGACGCGAAGAACGAGCAGATGATGCTCGAGCACCGCATCGCCCAGCTCGAGGAGCGCCTCGCGGACGCGCGCGTGATCGACACCAAGCGCGTCGACACGAGCGTCGTCTCGGTGGGCTCGGTCGTGCGCCTCCGCGACCTGGACGCGAAGGAGACGATCGAGTACTTCATCGTCGGCTCGGCCGAGGCGAACCCCGCCGACCGCAAGCTCTCGAACGAGTCGCCCGTCGGCAGGGCCATCATGGGTCGCAAGAAGGGCGAGACCGTCGAGGTCGCCACCCCGCGCGGCACGAAGCTCAAGTTCAAGATCATGGAGATCTAGGCGGCCTGACTGACGCGGGTGGGTTGTCCGCCCACCTTTAGACTCGCCGCCATGGCGGCGCCGAAGCGGTTCCCCGACCGGGACGAGGTCGCCGCCGTTCGGTCGGATGCGGAGCGGCTCGAAGCCGGCGGCGAGGGCGAGGGCTCCCGCCGCCTCGCAGGCCGGGTGCTGGCGCGACGGGAGATGGGGAAGCTCGTTTTCCTCGACCTCGTCGACCGCTCCGGTCGGATCCAGCTCATCTGCGACACGGGCCGCACGGGCGAGCTCGACGTCCGGCTCGGCGACGTCGTCGGCGTCACGGGGCGCCCGGGGAAGTCGCGCCGCGGCGAGCCGTCGCTCCTCGTGGACCGGCTCGAGGTGCTCTCGCGCAACCGGAACCCGCTGCCGGACACGTTCCACGGGCTGACGGACGCCGAGCTCCGCTATCGAAAGCGCTACCTCGACCTGCTCATGAACGAGGCGACGCGCGACGACTTCCTCGTCCGCTCGCACGTCGTGCGCGCGATTCGCGGCTACCTCGACGCGGAGGGCTTCGTCGAGGTCGAGACCCCGATCCTGCAGCCGCGCTACGGAGGGGCGTTCGCGCTCCCGTTCGTCACGCGCTCGAGCGAGCTCGACGCCGACCTCTACCTGCGGATCGCGACCGAGCTCTATCTCAAGCGGCTGATCGTGGGCGGCCTCGAGCGCGTGTACGAGATCGGCAAGGACTTCCGCAACGAGAGCGTCTCCTTCAAGCACCAGCCCGAGTTCACGATGCTCGAGTGGTACGAGGCCTACGCGGACTACGCGGACACGATGGCGAGGATCGAGGAGCTCGTCGAGCGGGTCGGGGAGGAGGTGCTCGGCACGACCCGCGTGACCTTCCGGGGCCACGAGCTCGACCTGAGACGACCCTGGCGGCGCGTCGGCTTCGTGGACTCCCTGGAGGAGCACGGCCTCTGGACGCGCTCCGCGGACGAGCTGCGGGCCGCACTCGAGGAGCGCGGAGTCGACACGGGCGCGGACAAGGACTGGCCGCAGCTCGTCGACCACGCCTTCAGCCACTTCGTCGAGCCCGAGCTCGTCGAGCCGACGATCGTCCACGACTACCCGGTCGAGCTCTCGCCGTTCGCGCGCCCCACGCAGTACGACGAGATGCTGACGGAGCGCTTCGAGTACTTTGCGGGCGGGATGGAGCTCGGGAACGCGTTCACGGAGATCAACGACGCCGATGAGCAGCAGCGGCGCTTCGACGAGCAGTCGGAGCACGTTCTCGGCGAGCGCGGGGACCCGGACTACGTGGAGGCGCTCTCCTACGGGATGCCGCCCACCGGCGGGCTCGGGCTCGGGATCGACAGGCTCGCCATGCTCCTGACCGGCCGCGAGACGATCCGCGACGTCATCCTCTTCCCGACGCTCCGCGCGCAGTAGTGCGGACGATGCCGGCCGGACGCTTCCTCCGTTTTCTCGGGTTCCTCGCCTTCGCGTCGCTGGCGCTGGCCGTCGGCTCCGCCGCCCGACCTGCGGCGACCGGCCCGGCGCTCGTCGTGGCCAAGTCGCGCTTCGGCCCGATCCTCTTCGACGGGCGCGGCTACGTCCTCTACTCCTTCACGCACGACCCGCGGGGCCGGACGACGTGCTACGGCGCCTGTGCGAAAGCCTGGCCGCCGTACGTGGTGAAAGCCAGGCCGGCGGCGACGAAGGGCGCGAGGGCCTCGCTCGTCGGCAGGACGCGGCGACGCGACGGCCGGCTGCAGGCGACCTACGCCGGGCGCCCGCTCTATTACTACCGCGGAGACGACGCGCCCGGCGTCATCCGCTGCCAGAGCGCCTCGGAGTTCGGTGGGCTCTGGCTCGTGCTGCGCGGCACCGGCAAGCCGGTGCGCTGACGCCGATCAGGCGCGGGCCGCGACGACCGGCGCCTCGGCGCTCCAGGGGAAGTCGATCCAGAGGTCGGTCCGCCTCCAGACGTACTCGCACGAGACGCTCGAGCGCGACTTCTCGTAGAGCACGGCGCAGCGGACCTCGCCGACCTTCCCCTCGCAGAACTCCTTCACGAGGCGGAGCGTCTCTCCCGTGTCGGCGACGTCGTCGGCGATGAGCATCCGGGAGGACTCGAGATCGACGAGCTCGGGGACGGGAGGGAGGAGCATCGGCACGTCGAGCCGCTCGTCGACGTCGGTGTAGAACTCGACGTTCATCGTCCAGCTGTTCTTGACGTCGAGCGCGTACGCGAGCGCGGCGCCGACGAGCAGCCCGCCGCGCGCGACGGAGAGGATGAGGTCGGGCTCGTAGCCGTCGGCCGCGACCTGCCGCGCGAGCTCCCGGGCGGCGTCGCCGAAGCCGGCCCACGACAGCCGCTCACGCGAGTCCGGGGAGCCCGCCATCGCGCGATCCTAACGGGCCGCCCCGGAGCCTCGGACGGACTACCCCGTACGAGGGGTCGCGTTTCCCCGGGGGCCGACGATCGTATGCGAGCGGTGTCACGTAGCCTCGAGAGCGGCCCCGAGGAGCTGCGCGTGGGCGAAGCCCATGCGCTGGCGCTGCTCGACGCTGCCCTCGACCCGTTCGTGACCATCGATCACCTGGGCCTCGTGCGCGAGTTCAACCTCGCCGCCGAGTGGACCTTCGGCTACCGCCGCGAGGACGTCCTCGGGCGCGAGCTCGCGGAGCTGGTCATCCCCGAGGACTCCCGCCACGCGCATCGGGAAGCCATGTCGCGCTGGACGGAGAGAGGCCCGACGGCCGGCGCGGGCAAGCTGCTCGGACGCCGGATCGAGGTGCTCGCCAAGCGCTCCGACGGCTCGCTCTTCCCGGCCGAGCTCTCGATCTGCCGCGTCGACCTCCCGGGCCCGCCGCTCTTCACCGCCTGCATCCGCGACCTGAGCGAGAAGAAACGCGCCGAGGATCGGCTCCGGAGCGCGGAGTTCCGCTACCGCAACCTCGTCGAGCGGCTCCCGCTCATCTCCTACGTCGACTCGTCCGTGAGCCCGAGCGAGAAGGCGCACTACGTCAGCCCGCAGATCGAGACCGTCCTCGGCTACACCGTCGAGGAGTGGCTCACGAAGCCGGGCCTCTTCGAGCGCTCGATCCACGAGGACGACCGGGAGCGAGTCCTCGCGGAGCGGCGGGAGGCCTACGCCAGCGGGGCCGAGCTGTGTTGCGAATACCGGGTCTGGACGAAGACGGGCGAGGTGGTCTGGCTCGAGGACAGGTCGGTCCTCGTCGAGCCGCCCGACGGGAGACCGCCGTTCCGGCAGGGCTTCTCGATCGACATCACCGAGCGCAAGAAGGCGGAGAGCGACGTCCGTCGCGCGGAGAGCCGCTACCGGACGCTCGTCGAGCAGCTCCCGCTCGCCATCTACATCGACCGGCTGGACGAGGCGAGCTCGAACATCTACACGAGCCCGCAGATCGAGGACATGCTCGGCTACTCGGGGGCCGAGTGGGCGTCGAACCCGAATCTCTTCCTCGAGACCCTGCACCCGGACGACCGCGAGCGGGTTCTCGCCGCGCACGCCCGCTCGCACGCGACCGCGGAGCCGCTCCAGGTCGAGTACCGGCTCGTCGCGCGCGACGGCCACGTCGTCTGGGTGCGCGACGAGGCCCGCGTGATCGCCGACGCGCACGGGGACGAGCCCGTGCTCCAGGGCTACCTGCTCGACGTCACGGCGGCCAAGGAGGCCGAGGAGCAGCTGCGGCACCAGGCCTTCCACGACCCGCTGACCGGGCTCGCGAACAGGGCGCTCTTCACGGACCGGGTGGAGCACGCCCTCGACCTGCGTAGGCGCGCCGGTACGGACGTCGCGGTTCTCTTCCTCGACCTGGACGACTTCAAGACGGTCAACGACACGCTCGGTCACCCGGCCGGCGACGCCTTGCTGCAGGCGGTCGCCGAGCGGCTCTCGGGCGCGCTCTCCCGGAGCCACACGGTCGCGCGGTTCGGGGGCGACGAGTTCGCCGTGCTCGTGGAGGACGTGGCGGATGGATCGTCCGCGGTCGACATCGCGGCGAACCTGCTCACGGAGCTGACGAAGCCGTTCCGGCTGGACGGCCGCGAGGTGTTCGTGACGGCGAGCATCGGGATCGCGGTCGGCGGGCCCGCGGCGGAACTGCTGCGTTCGGCCGACGTGGCCATGTACCGCGCGAAGGCCGCAGGGAAGTCGCAGTACGTCGTCTACGCGCCGCGGATGGACGAGGACGTCGTCGGACGGCTGGAGCTCGTCGGCGCTCTCCGCCGCGCGAGCATCCAGGAGGAGTTCGTCATCCACTACCAGCCGACGGTGGAGCTCGCGACGGGCTCGCTCGTGGGCGTCGAGGCGTTGCTGCGCTGGCATCACCCGACCCGGGGCCTCGTGCCTCCGCTCGAGTTCATCCCCCTGGCGGAGGAGACCGGCAGCATCGTCGAGATCGGGCGCTGGGTGCTCGAGCAGGCGTGCACGCAGACGGCGGCCTGGCGCAGAGCGCTGCCGGGCGCGCAGGCGCTGCAGGTGAGCGTGAACGTCTCCATTCGCCAGGTCCGGCGCCCGGGCCTCGTCGACGATCTCCGCCATGCCCTCTCCGTCTCGGGGCTTCCGCCCGAGGCGTTGACGCTCGAGATCACCGAGAGCGTGCTCGCGCGGGAGGAGATGACGAGCATCCTCGAGGAGGTCTCGGCGCTCGGAGTGCGGCTCGCGCTCGACGACTTCGGCACGGGCTACTCGTCCCTCTCGCTGCTGCAGAACCTGCCCGTCGACACGCTGAAGATCGACCGCTCGTTCATCCGCAGGGTGGATGCAGCCGAGCGGCGCGCGTTCGTCCGCGCGATCCTCGACCTCGCCCAGGCCCTCGAGCTTCCGGTCGTCGCCGAGGGCATCGAGGAACCGGAGCAGGTGCTCGAGCTCGAGCGCCTGGGCTGCCGGCTCGGCCAGGGCTTCTACTTCGCACGCCCCCTCGACGCCGCGAGCTTCGAGAGCCTCTTCGGCACCGAGGGCGCGGCCGGGAAGCCGGGCGAGAACGGCGCGGCCGCTCCCAAGCGCTCGCGCGAAGCCGCCTAGGAGGGCTCAGCGCTCGGAGGCGGCGGGGGTGCGACCCGTCTTCCAGCCGCTGACCGCGGCGTGCGCGGCCTCGTGGTCGGCTGCGATCGGAACGTCCTCCTCCGGATGCGCCGCGCGATGCTCGAGGAACCAGGCGACGGCTCGGGCGATGCCCTCGTCCAGCGGAACCTGCGGTTGATAGCCGAGCAGCTCCCTCGCCTTGTTCAGGTCGGCGACGTAGTGGGTCACCTCGCCGAGCAGCGAGGGGGCGAGCGTGACCTGCGGCTCGACGCCGAGCTCGGCGGCGATCCGCTCCGCGCAGTAGACGAGGGTGTTCCCGCGCCCGTACGCGAGGTTGACGGTCTGGTTGACGACGCGGTTCTCCGCGAGCGCCTCGATACCGCGCACGATCCCGTCGATGCAGTCGTCCACGTAGGTGAAGTCGAGCGTCTTGTCGCGTCCGCCGTAGATCGTGATCGGCTCGCCGCGCAGCATCGAATGGACGAAGAGCGGGATGACGCGCACCATCCGCCGGAGGTCGTTGTCGTACCGTCCGTAGACGTTGGAGAAGCGGAAGACGAGGTAGCGCAACCCGTAGCAGCGGGCGTACGAGTAGACGAACGCCTCCCCCGCGATCTTGGACGCGGAGTAGGTGCTCTCCGTGTAGGCGAAGTCCGCGACCTGCTCGCCGTACTCCTCGAAGCGATGGACGTCGCCGTAGACCTCGCGGCTCGACGAGAACACGAACGGGAGGTTGCGCTGCCGCGCGTACTCGAGGACGTTGAAGGTCATCACGGCGTTCTCGAGCGCCCGCTGGGGTTGCCGCACGAGCTGGTGCACCTTGGCGTGGGCCGCGAGATGGACGACGAGGTCGACGTCCGGGTACTCGACGCCGTTGATCCCGCCCGCGAACGGCGCGTAGTGGCCGGCGAGGTCCTGCAGGAGGTACGGGAACTCGTCGGTCCACGTGTTCAGGCGCTTGTCGACGCCGTAGACGTCGTGACCGTCCCGCAGGAGCCGGAGCGCGAGGTTCGTCCCGATCTGCCCCGAGGAGCCTGTGAGGAGGACTCTCATGCCGTTCGGTTACGTGCGGATGAAGCCCCGCGCCCCGAGGATCCGTTCGAGTGCGATCACTCGTCAGAAGGGTACCGCGCCTCCCGGGCGAACCTGCGGGGCGAGGTTCCCGAACTAGACTCGTGGGCTACGATCAGACAGGAGCACCTTCGACCCGGAGTGGGCAAACCCGTCGACTCCGGAGCACATGGGGAAAGGAGGGTCGGAGGAGTTGTTCGAGCGATTCACCGAACGGGCACGGCAGGTCGTCGTTCTTGCGCAGGACGAGGCGAGGGCGCTGAAGCACAACTACATCGGCACCGAGCACATCCTGCTCGGATTGCTGCGCGAGGAAGAGGGGCTGGCGGCACGCGTTCTCGAGTCGCTCGACATCACCGTGGAAGAGGTCCGCGCGCAGGTCGCGCGCATCGTCGGCCAGGGCGACGAGGTCACCACCGGCCAGATCCCGTTCACGCCGCGTGCGAAGAAGGTCCTCGAGCTCGCGCTGCGCGAAGCCCTGTCGCTCGGGCACAACTACATCGGTACCGAGCACATCCTCCTCGGGCTCGTCCGCGAGAACGAGGGTGTCGCGGCGCGGATCCTCCTCGACTTCGACGCGGATGCGGAGAAGATCCGCAACGAGATCATCAGGATGCTCTCCGGCCCCGGCCGCCGCCAGTCCGGCTCGGCGCCCGCCGGCGAGAAGACGAAGAGCTCGAAGCTCCTCGACCAGTTCGGCCGCAACCTGACGAAGCAGGCGGTCGAGGGCAAGCTCGACCCGGTGGTCGGCCGCCAGACCGAGATCGAGCGCGTGATGCAGATCCTCTCGCGCCGCCAGAAGAACAATCCCGTGCTGATCGGCGAGCCGGGCGTCGGCAAGACGGCCGTCGTCGAGGGCCTCGCCGCCCGCATCGCCGGGAGCCAGGTGCCCGAGCTCTTGAAAGGCAAGCAGATCTACACGCTCGACCTCGCCGCGCTGGTCGCAGGCTCGAAGTACCGCGGTGAGTTCGAGGAGCGCCTGAAGAAGGTGATGAAGGAGATCACCCAGCGCGGCGACATCATCCTGTTCATCGACGAGCTCCACAACCTCGTCGGCGCCGGCGCCGCCGAGGGCGCGATCGACGCGGCCTCGATCCTCAAGCCCGCGCTCGCCCGCGGCGAGATCCAGACCATCGGCGCGACGACGCTCGACGAGTACCGCAAGTACCTGGAGCGCGACGCGGCGCTCGAGCGGCGCTTCCAGCAGGTGCGCGTCGACGAGCCGACGATCGACGAGACCGTGCAGATCCTGCGCGGGCTGCGCGACCGCTACGAGGCTCACCACCGCTGCAAGATCTCGGACGATGCGCTGCAGGCGGCCGCGATGCTCGCCGACCGCTACATCCAGGACCGGCACCTTCCGGACAAGGCGATCGACCTCATCGACGAGGCCGGCTCGCGCATCCGCATCGCCACGATGGCCGCTCCCCCGCGCTACCGCGAGCTCGAGGACGAGATCGAGAAGGTGCGCTCCGACAAGGAGGCGGCGATCGAGGCACAGGAGTTCGAGAAGGCGGCGCAGCTCCGCGACAAGGAGCGCAAGCTGACGCAGAAGAAGAAGGAGCTCGAGGAGGACTGGCGCAACCAGGCCGACGAGGAGCAGCCGGAGATCGGCGAGGACGAGATCGCGGACATCGTGTCCATGTGGACGGGCATCCCGGTCTTCAAGCTCACCGAGGCCGAGTCGCAGAAGCTCATCCGGATGGAGGACGAGCTGCACAAGCGCGTCATCGGCCAGCACCAGGCGATCGTCGCCGTCTCGAAGGCGATCCGCCGCGCCCGCGCGGGGATCAAGGACCCGAAGCGCCCGACCGGCTCGTTCATCTTCCTCGGCCCGTCCGGCGTCGGGAAGACCGAGCTCGCACGGACCCTCGCGGAGTTCCTGTTCGGGGACGAGGACGCGATGATCCAGGTGGACATGTCGGAGTACATGGAGAAGCACTCCGTGTCCCGGCTCGTCGGCTCACCGCCCGGCTACGTCGGCTACGACGAGGGCGGCCAGCTGACGGAGGCCGTCCGCCGCAAGCCGTACTCGGTCGTCCTGCTCGACGAGATCGAGAAGGCGCACCCGGACGTCTTCAACATCCTGCTGCAGATCCTCGAGGACGGGAAGCTCACGGACGCGCAGGGCCGGAAGGTCGACTTCCGGAACACGATCGTGATCATGACCTCGAACCTGGGCGCGGCCCAGATCTCGAAGAACCAGACGCTCGGTTTCTCGCTGGGGGACGAGGGCGGGCTCTCGTACGACGAGATGAAGGAGCGCGTGATGTCGGAGCTCAAGAAGGTGTTCCGGCCCGAGCTCCTCAACCGCATCGACGAGGTCATCGTCTTCCACAAGCTCGAGAAGGCCGAGATCCTCGAGGTCGTCGAGCTGATGATGAAGCGCGTGCGCGAGGAGATGGCGAAGCACGGCACCGTGATCGAGCTCACCGACGAGGCGAAGGAGCTGCTCGTCGAGCAGGGGTACGACCCGGCGATGGGGGCGCGGCCGCTACGCCGCTCGATCCAGCGCCTGATCGAGGACCCGCTCGCCGACTTCATCCTCGGCCGAGAGCTGGCGGCCGGCTCGACGATCCTCATCGACCGTCGCGAGGACCCGGGCCCGGACGAGGCGCTGATCGACATCCGCGTCATCGAGGGGCAGCCGGTGCCGGCGACGGTGGGCGCTCCCGAGGACGAGTCGGCGGACGAGACCGCCGACCCCGAAGACGCCGAGTAGCTACACCGCGTAACTACACCGGGTAACTACACGGAGTAGCTACCAGCGCGCGGAGGACTTCGCGGCCCGGGGCTCCTCCGAGCCTCGGGCCGCAGCCTGTGCAGTGTCGTCGGCTCGGGCGGACGTTCGGACGCGTGGCTTCCACTTCTCCGAGAAGGGCCTCTCGCGCTCGGGCTGGACCCGGTCGCGGTCGAGCCACGCCCCGACGACGCAGGCGGCGGCAAGCGCGACACCCGCGTAGCTCGCCCACGCCGAGTAGTCGTCCAGCAGGTTCTTCACGACCGCGACGCAGAGCATCCCCGCCGCGAGCCCGAGCGTGATCCTCGACCACGGCACCTCGGGCGAGAGCTCGACGTTCGTCTCCCGCAGGATCACGAGCGTCAGCAGGCCGAGCGTTCCGAGCCCGAGCAACAGGCCCCAACCGTCCCAGGCGTCGAGGTCCGTCGTGACGTCGAACGTGCCCCCGTACCTCGTCGGCAGCTTCTGCCAGGTGAGGAAGAGGTCGAAGAAGAGCAGCGTCCCCGCGGCGAGCATGACCTTGGAGCCTGTCGAGAGAGTGGCGAGCCTCTCCATGCGGGGTTCCTTTTCTGGCTGGCGAGTGACGGCGGCAGCGTGGGGCGCCGGTCGAATTGTGATCGGCGATCCGACGAATGTCGAGAGGGTGGAGCGGCGCATAGGATGAGCCCTCATCTCGCCCGTTCCGTCCATTTCCCTCCTGAGAGCGTGCGCTCCGGGTGCGGGAGAGCCGAAGAGGAAGCGGATGTCGCTCGTGCGTTGTTCGTTCGTCTGCGCTTCGGCGCTCGCAGTGGCACTCGCCGGATCGGCATCCTCCGCGCCCGCGCGTCCCGCCTCGCCCGATCTCGCGACGTATCCCTCGTCGCAATCCATTGCGGCGAGCGGGCCCTTGCCCGCTGGAGGCGGACGGCGGCTCATGTACGACCTCGCGATCGGTGGCCGTGAGGGGGCGCTGGTCATCGTGAGGAGCGCGAGGACGGTCACCGTCTCCGCGTCGGGCTCGCGGCCGGGCGGGGTGTCGATCCACCTCTTCTTCGCCCATTTCGTCTCGGTCGACGGTCGTCTCGTCCCCGATGCTCTCGAGCCGTGGGACGGGAGCGCACGTCAGACCGAGCAGCCGAACCAACCGGTGCTCGTCCAGGTCGAGGCGCCGTACGGTGCGCGCTCGGGTGTCTACACGGCGTCGGTGGCGGTGACGGCAGACGGTCGCACCACGAGCCTGCCGCTGCGAGTCAAGGTCTTCCCGGTGACGCTCCCCGCTCCGGGAACACGCGTCGGCAATCTTCTGACCTCGTTCAATCTCGGCGCGCAGGCATATGTCTCGAAGGCGGCCGAGCTCTACGGCTTCGGGAGCAACCCGCAGCGCAGCGCGGCCAATCGCGCGCTCTTCGGCTTTCTCGGCGACTATCGGATCTCGCCGGCCTCCTGGGGTTTCGGTGAACCGCGAAGCCCGCTCGGATACCAGGCGAGCCCGAAATGGTGGCTCGATTCGGCCGGCAATTTCGTGGGCCAGCTCGCCGCGAGCCCCGGGTTCTCGGCCATGCGTCTCCCGATCTCGAGCAATCGCACGTCTCGCCGGAGCTACATCGCCGGGCTGAGCCCTTTCCAGCCCGAGAGCTGGTGCGGCTATCTCGGTCAGGTGCGCTCGTTCTGGGAACAGCATCAGGCGCTTCGGCCGAGCTCGATCCCGTACCTCTACGGGTTCGACGAGCCCGACTCGGCCGGCCAGCGGCTGGTCGCGCGTCAGGCACGCGTGGCGCATCGTTGCTTCCCAGGTGCGCAGGAGCTCATGACCGGCAACCCCTCGCGGGCGAACTCCTTTCTCTGGGACGGCAAGCACGGCGACGACGTCGACATCTGGAGCGTCCTCTCTCGCCGCTACTACGGCAAGTGGACGTCGCCCGCGCGATCCCGCAGCGGTCACAGCCGGACCCTGGAGTTCCTCCGCGGAGTGGACGAGGCCCGCGCACGGGGGAAGATGATCTGGTCCTACACTTACAGCGGTCCCGGCACGCCCGGCTTCGCCGCGACCGAGCCGCTCTCGGACCCGCGCATGTTCTTGCTCTGGAACGCGCTCGAAGGGATCCAGGGCGTTCTCTACGCGCAGGGCATGACGACGTACACGAAGCAGAATCCCCTCGACGCGATGGCCAGCGGCGAGGCGGTCCTCCTCTACCCGGGTTCGAGCGGACCGATCCCCAGCGCGCGGCTGGAGCAGATTCGCGACGGGATCGAGGACTGGGCGATCTTCAACATCGTGCGACAGCGTCGCGGCGCCGGGGCCGTTCGCGCCATTCTCGGCAGTGCAGGGCTCTTCAGCTCTACCCGTGCCGGGGTGAGGCTCGCCTGCACGATCGGCTGCGAGCTGAAGTCGAGCACGTCGTTCGCCTGGCCGCGCTGGTCGCACGACGCGACCACGCCACGCCGCATCGACGCCGCGAGGTTGGCTGCGCTCGAGGCTGCCGGCGGAGGCTGACACCGGGCCCCCGCGCTCGGCTTCACCCTTGCCCTGTGTCCGCCTCGGCCTGCCGTCGCGAGGCGATCCAGCCGCAGTTCGGGCAGGCGAAGATCTCCTCGATCGCGCCGTCGAAGGCGGCCGTCAGCGCCGATTCCTCCTCCCGCGTCCGGGGATACACGAGCTTGTCCGCCTGGTGGTTCATGGGCGAGCCGCATTTCGGGCACGTCATCGCGGCGCTCACGTCGTGCTTCCGAGCGGAACGTGCTCGCGCCCGTGGCGGAGCGTCTCCGCCATCCAGAGCAGCTCGTCCAGGAACTTGTCGATGCGGGGGAGAAAGGACTCGTCGACCAGGTTCCCGGCCTCGTCGAACCTCGTGCCGACGGTCGTGAAGTTGACGTCCCAGAAGATCGTGACGAGGCCGAGCTCCCGAAGCACCGGGATGAGGTTCTGGATGACGCGCGCTCCTCCGAAGACCCCTGCCGACACGCCGACGACCCCGACCGCCTTGTGCACGTACTCCCAGAGGTTCGTGTCGAGCACGTGCTTCAGGAGCCCCGGGTAGCCGTGGTTGTACTCCGGCGCGACGACGACGAGCGCGTCCGAGCGGTTCATCGCCTCGGAGAAGGCCTCGTCCTTCGCCGACTCCCCGGCGTCGTCC
Organism: Actinomycetota bacterium; assembly: GCA_046735575.1. Taxonomy (GTDB): domain Bacteria; phylum Actinomycetota; class Thermoleophilia; order Gaiellales; family Gaiellaceae; genus GMQP-bins7. Next base: position 4,852 of record JBKPTS010000066.1, on the reverse strand, counting down.
ACCGGGATCGGGAGCGTGGCGACGTCGATCAGCTCCGTGTTGACCCGCGGGCGCTTCGCGACCTGCCGGAGCAGCAGGCGCGCGGCGTGCTCGCTCATGCGTCCGCGCCGCGGAGTGCCGAGGATGACCGGGACGAAGAGCGGACGGTCGCTCCGCATCGCCGCCGGACGCTACAGGAGCTTCACGCGCGCCGCCGCAGCAGCGCGTGCGGCTCACGACTTCTGAGAGGCTTCTGGCGATGACCCCGTTACGCGAGCGGCCGGCCTGGGCTGCGCTCGAGCGCCACTACGGCGAGGTCCGCGACCTCCGGCTGCGCGACCTGTTCGCGGACGACCCGGCGCGCGGCGAACGGCTCGTCGCCGAAGGCGCAGGCCTCTACCTCGACTATTCGAAGAACCGCGCGACGGACGAGACCTTCCGGCTCCTGCTGCGGCTCGCCGAGGAGTGCGGCGTCGCCGAGCGGAGGGACGCGATGTTCCGCGGCGAGCGGATCAACGTCTCGGAGAACCGGTCCGTCCTGCATGTCGCCCTGCGCATGCCGAGGGGAGCATCGCTCCTCGTGGACGGCGTGGACGTCGTCGCCGAGGTGCACGAGGTTCTCGATCGGATGGGCGACCTCTCCGACCGCCTTCGCTCGGGCGACTGGAAAGGGCACACGGGCAAGCCCATCCGCAACGTCGTGAACATCGGGATCGGCGGGTCGGACCTCGGCCCCGTGATGGCGTACGAAGCGCTCCGGCACTACTCGCGCCGCGACCTCACCTTCCGCTTCGTCTCCAACGTCGATCCGACGGACTTCGCCGAGGCGACGCGCGACCTCGACCCCGCGGAGACGCTCTTCATCGTGTCCTCGAAGACCTTCACCACGCTCGAGACGATGACGAACGCGCGGACGGCCAGGGAGTGGGCTCTCGCCGCTCTCGGCGACGAGGCTGCGATCGCGAAGCACTTCGTGGCGGTGTCCATGAACGCCGAGGAGGTCGGGAAGTTCGGGATCGACGAGGCGAACATGCTCGGGTTCTGGGACTGGGTCGGCGGCCGCTACTCGCTGGACTCGGCGATCGGCCTCTCGACGATGATCGCGATCGGCCCGGAGCGCTTCCACGAGCTCCTCGCCGGCTTCCACGCGCTGGACGAGCACTTCCGGACGACGCCGCTCGAGCGGAACCTGCCGGTGCTGATGGGGCTGCTCGCCGTCTGGTACGGGGACTTCTTCGGCGCCGAGACCATCGGCGTGATGCCGTACAGCCAGTACCTCAAGCGGTTCCCCGCCTACCTCCAGCAGCTGACGATGGAGTCGAACGGAAAGCACGTGACGCTCGACGGGCGCCGCGTCGACTACGGGACGGGCGCCGTCTACTGGGGCGAGCCGGGGACGAACGGCCAGCACAGCTTCTACCAGCTCATCCACCAGGGCACGAAGCTGATCCCGGTCGACCTCATCGGGTTTGCCAGGAACCTCAACCCGATCCGCGACCAGCACGACCTGCTCATGTCGAACGTGTTCGCACAGGCCGAGGCGCTCGCATTCGGGAAGGCAGAGGAGGAGGTGCGCGCGGAAGGGACGCCGGAGGAGGTCGTGCCGCACCGCGTGTTCGACGGGAACCGCCCGACGAACGTCCTCCTGGCCGAGCAGCTCACTCCGCACACGCTCGGCGCCCTCGTCGCCCTCTACGAGCACAGCGTCTTCACGCAGGGCGCGATCTGGGGCATCGACTCCTTCGACCAGTGGGGCGTCGAGCTCGGGAAGGTGCTCGCGCAGCGCATCATCCCCGAGCTCGAGAGCGAGGAGGAGCCCGAGCTCGCGCACGACGGCTCGACGAACGCGCTCATCCGCCGCTACCGGAGGCTGCGCGGGTGAGCCCGCCTGCGATCCGGCTCCTGCTCTCGGACGTCGACGGGACGCTCGTCACCCACGACAAGGTGCTGACGGAGCGATCGGTGGCGGCGGTGCACGAGCTACGCGACGCCGGGATCCTCTTCGCGATCACGAGCGGGAGGCCGCCGCGGGGCATGTCGATGCTCGTGGAGCCGCTCGCGCTCGCGACCCCGATCGCGGCGTTCAACGGCGGCGTCGTCGTCGAGCCGGACCTGACCGCCATCGAGGAGCGGGTCCTCCCGGCAAAGCTCGTCCCGCAGATCGTCCGGCTGCTCGAGCGCTTCGGTCTCGACGTCTGGCTCTACCGCGGCTCCGACTGGCTCGTCCGCAGCCCGGATGCGCCGCACGTGGCGAGGGAGGCCTTCACCGTGCAGTTCGAGCCGACGGTCGTGGAGAGCTTCGCGCGCGTCGCCGACGGGATCGCGAAGATCGTCGGGGTCAGCGACGACCACGACGCCGTCGCCCGCGCTTCCTCCACTGCGCACGACGAGTTCGGCGACCGCGTCTCCTCGGCGCGGTCGCAGCCCTACTACGCGGACGTGACTCATCCGGATGCCAACAAGGGCCACGTCGTCCAGTTCCTGTCGGCGAAGTACGAGATCCCGGAGGAGCAGATCGCGACCATCGGGGACATGCCGAACGACGTCCTCATGTTCGCCCGCTCCGGTCTTTCGATCGCGATGGGCCAGAGCGGGCGGGAGGTTCAGCGCGCCGCTCGGCGGGTCACGGCGTCGAACGACGACGACGGGTTTGCCGAGGCCGTCGAGCGGTTCATCCTCGGTCGGAGGAGTTGACGATGGCGCTGCGGGCCGAGATCCTTCCCGATCCCGAGGCGGTCGCCGAGCGGGCGGCCGCCTACGTCGTGGAGCGCTGCCGTGCGGCCGTTGACGAGCGCGGCCGGTTCACGTTCGCCGTCAGCGGCGGCAGCACGCCCTGGACGATGTTCGCGCACTTGGCCGGCGAGCTCCCCTGGGGGGGTGTCGAGATCTACCAGGTGGACGAGCGCATCGCGCCCGCTGGGGATCCCGACCGGAACCTGACGCACCTGCACGCGAGCCTCCCAGCAGCGGCGCTCGCGGCCGTGCACGCGATGCCCGTCGAGGCGAAGGACCTCGAGGCGGCCGCCGCCGAGTACGCGGCGCTCCTCCCGGACGCGCTCGACCTCGTCCACCTCGGGCTCGGGCCGGACGGGCACACGGCGTCCCTCGTCCCGGGCGATCCGGTGCTCGCTGTCTCAGACCGCGCCGTCGCGCTCACCGGCGAGTACGAGGGCAGGCGCCGGATGACCCTGACGTATCCGGCTCTGGACGCGGCGCTCCGGATCATGTGGCTCGTGACGGGCGAGGACAAGCGCGATGCCCTCCGCCGACTGCGCGGCGGCGACCGCTCGATTCCGGGAGGGCGGGTCAGCACCGAGCGCGCACTCCTGATCGCGGACGCCGCGGCCGCGGGCTCCTAGCCTAGGTGTCCACGCCGACGGTGCCGTAGGTCGGCTCCCCGGTGCGCTCGTAGGAGAGGATGACGACCCCCTTCTCCGTCGTCTGGCTGTGCGTCAGCCGCAGGCCGGTGGGCGTCACCCCCTCGCGGAAGAGGCGCTTCCCGGCGCCGAGAACGACCGGGAAGAGCAACAGGTTGTAGACGTCGACGAGCTCGTGCTCGAGGAGCGTCTGGATCAGATTTCCGCTCCCGTGCACCTGCAGCTCGCTTCCGGGCTGCTTCTTCAACGCGCGTACCTGCGCCGGCACGTCGCGGATCACCGTCGAGTGCTCCCACTCGGCCTTCTCCAGCGTGCGCGACGCCACGTACTTGGGCAGGCTGTTGAGGGCCGACGCGACGGGGTTGCTCTCGTCGGTCACGTTCGGCCAGTAGCCGGCGAAGATCTCGTACGTCTTGCGCCCCAGCAGGAACGATCCGGCGCGCCGGAAAACCTCGCCCATGAACGCGCCGCCCGCCTCGTCGAAGTGCGGCGCGAGCCACCCGCCCTGCTCGAATCCACCGCTCCGATCCTCATCCGGACCGCCCGGCGCCTGGTAGACGCCGTCCAGGGTCACGAAGGTCGTCGCCACGAGCTTGCTCATCGTCGCCTCCTTCCGTCGTCGTCATCCGGCTGTGCGAAACACCAGCCTGCAGTTGAGACCTTGCAGCCGGGGAAGACTCATCGCGGCACCCATCCGGCTAGCGGCGGAGCTCGATCCGCTCTGCGCTCTCGCCGCGGCCGACGACGACTTCGGACACGAGCGAAGCGGGAAAGAGCCCGTGCTCGACGACGCCGACCGCAGCCGAGAGCATCGCGGCCAGCTCGCACGGATCGTCGAAATCGCCCGTGAAGTCGGCGATCACGCCGCCGTCCGGGCTGCGCGGGCCCTCCCGGAGACGCACGCTCCCGAGCCGGCGGAGCGTCGCCGCCAGGCCGAACTCCAGCAGCTCGAGCGGCACCGGCGGCGCGAGCCGCTCGACGAGCTTCTCGGACGAGACGACGACGACGAATCGCTCGGCCGCGGCCGCGACGATCTTCTCGCGGGTCAACGCGGCTCCGCCGCCCTTCACGAGCCACCCCGACGGTGCGACCTGGTCGGCGCCGTCGATGGCGAGGTCGAGGCGCCGCGGCGCGCCCGTCCCCGCGAAGGAGACGACTCGCAGCCCGAGCTGCCGTGCGCTCTGCTCGGTCGCGAGCGAGGTGGCGACGTACGTCGCGTCCGGCCGCCTGCGCGCGAGGGCATGGAGGAGGTGACCGACCGTCGTGCCCGTCCCGAGCCCGACGTGCATGCCGCTCTCGACGAGCTCGGCCGCCTCCTCGGCGGCGAGCTGCTTTTCGCGCTCGCTGTTCATGCGCGAGCCATTCTCGGGGAGGCGCGCGACGTCCGGCAGCTCCGGGCGAGGCTCACCGCGCCCGGAGCTGCATCACGAGGGCGGTCTAGGCAGGCTCGCTCGACTCGCCGCCCGGGGGCGACGCCGGGCTCGACGGCTCGGAGG
>JBKPTS010000065.1:0-10093 GCA_046735575.1 Actinomycetota bacterium | reverse complement strand
TGCACGTACTGCGCGAGGTGCTGCCAGAGCGGCCGGCCGTCGAGGAGCACGGCGTCCTGGACGTCGGCAGCCCCCGGGTTCGACGTGCGGACGAGGAAGAAGACGCCCGCACCGTTCCGACGGCAGGCGGCAAGGAAGGGCTCGCACCCGTCGGCGCCGAGGAACGGGCTCGCGGTCACGGCGTCGCCGAGTGGGTGAGCGCTTCCGTCGCGGGGCGCGAGGAAGGCTTCGGCGTACGCCCGCGCCGTAGAGCCGATGTCTCCCCGCTTCGCGTCCACGATGACGAGCAGTCCGATCGAGCGCGCGTACTCGCTGACCTCCTCGAGGGCACGGAAACCGTCGGAGCCGAGCGCCTCGAAGAACGCCGACTGCGGCTTGACGCCGACCACGTACGGGCCGACCGCGTCAATGATGCCCTTGCAGAAGCGCGCGACCGCCGAGGCTGCGGCCGCACGTCCGAGCACCGCCTCCCCCCGGAGCTCCATCGGCAGCAGGTCGAGACGAGGGTCGAGCCCGACCACGAGCTGCGTGTGCTTCCGCTCGACGGCCTCGCCGATGCGGTCGGCGAAGCCGGGTTCGGGCGCGCCTACCTCGAGCGCACTCTCCATCGTGCACACGCTAGCGAGGCTCATGCGGCGAGGATCTCGGAGGCGTCGAGGCCCACGATCCGGAGCTCGGGGCCCGGCCGGCGGAGGAAGCCCGAGACGACGATCAGGTCGTCTGCGTCCTCGGGCGCGTACGAAGGAGCCGCCAGGTTGCAAGTTGCAGCTTGGCTTGTCGCCCGCGCTTCGCTGAGGCCGGCTTCGACCTCGAGCCTTCCCGCGCGTCCTCCTGGGACGGTTCGCGCGCTCACGCGGCCGCCCGAGACGAAGAACGCGCGCCGGAAGCCGGCTTCGCGCGCGGGCGCGAGGAGGCAAAGGCTCGAGTGGCGCAGCCGCTCCAGCTCCTCCACGCGCTCGAGGAGCTCCTCGAGCGCGGACAGGCGGTCGCGCAGGCGGGCGGCGTCCTCGAAGCGGAGGTCGCGTGCGAGCCGGCCCAGCCTCGCCCGCACCTCGGGCACGGCGCCGGCGGGATCGGCTCCGGCGAAGCGGTCGAGGGCACGGGCTGCAAGCTCCGCGCGCCGCCGGCTGCGCACGGGCCCGTACGGGCCGGGCTCGGAGACGACCTTCCACCGCTCGTCCTCGCGGGCGAGGTAGACGTAGCGCTCGGGACGGGCCGCACGAGCGTTCGCCGGCGGGCGGTGCTCCCGGATGAGCCGCAGCTCCTCGAGGGTGGCCTCGAGCTCCGACCCGAGGAGCCGCCACTCGACGCGCTCGAGCGCGCCCAGCGCGGCCTCGACTGCGGGTCGCTGCCGCGCGCCGGAGAAGTACGAGCGGAGCCGGGCGCGCAGGTCGCGCGCCTTGCCCACGTAGAGGACGGTGCCGTTCGCGTCGCGGAAGAGGTAGACGCCCGGCGTCGTCGGCGCCCCGGCGACGAGGTGCCGCTTCCCGTGCAGCCGGCGGGCGCGCGGCGCCGCGAGCTCGACGACGTCGCGCAGCGTGCGGGCTCCTCGCTCCTGGGCGAGCCCGAGGAGGGACACGAGCACCTCAGCGGTCGCGAGCGCGTCGGGCAGCGCGCGGTGGCAGGGACGGGTGGAGACGCCGAAGAAGTGCGCGAGTTGCGAGAGGGAGACGCGCTCGCTCCGGCCCTGGAGCAGGCGGCGCGCGAGCCACACCGTGTCGAGCACGGTCGCGGCGCAGCGCCGGCCGGTGAGGCGTTCGACGGCATGGTCGAGGAACCCGACGTCGAAGCGCGCGTTGTGAGCGACGAGCGGGACGTCGCCCGCGAACTCGACGAAGCGGCGAACCGCGCTCTCCGGGCGCGGCGCGCGGCGCAGGTCGCTCTCCCTGAGCCCCGTGAGCGCTGCGACGTACGCGGGCAGGAGCGTCCCGGGGTTGACCAGCGTCTCGAACGTGTCGACGAGCTCGAACGCGCGGACGCGCACGGCGCCGATCTCGCAGATTTGGCAGCGCGTCGCCGAGAGCCCCGTCGTCTCCAGGTCGAAGACGACGAGCTCGGCCTGCTCGAGCGGCGTCTCCAGGTGCGGCGCCCCGGCGAGCCCGACGCGGGTCCCGAGCCACTCGAGGCGCGCGTCCTCGGCGACGACGTCCGCGAGGAGGGAGCGCGCGAGCTCCGCGGGTGCGTTCCGGAGCGCGAACAGCGTCCGCGCCGCTTCCTCGGCGGAGACGACCCCGTGCCGTGCCTGCACCAGCTCGACGAGCCGGTCGGCGGCGTCGAAGGACAACTGCATGGTTCGAGGCTATACGAACGTATGTTCGCCTGCAAGCGGCAAGCTCGTGCGGATCAACACCAGTGTCCGACACTGATGTCGATCGGCACAAACGCTTGCTCTGCCGCAAAGAGAAGGGGCCGCGCGAGGCGGCCCCTTCGGACAAGCGACCGAGAAGTCGCTGACTAACTCTTGACCGCGCTCTTGAGGGCGCTCCCGGCAGAGAACTTCGGAACGGTCGTCGCCGGGATCTGCACCTTCGCGCCGGTGCGTGGATTGACGCCCATCCGGGCCGCGCGGGCCGAGGTCGAGAACTTGCCGAAGCCCGTGAAGGTCACCGAGTCGCCGCTCTTGAGCGTGTCGGTGATGCAGTCGAGCACCGCGTCGACCGCGACGCTGGCGTCCCTCTTCGACATGCCTGATTTGCTGGCGACGGCGTCCACGAAATCCTGCTTGGTCACTGTCCCTCCTCCTGACGTCGGGGTTGTGAAGCTGTTGGGACCCGTGGGACCCTAACAGCCCTCGTATTTTGGCTCAACCATCCCGTTTTCCTGCGGTTTTGTGCAATTCCAGGAGCTCGCCGGCACGAAAGAGCGACCACAAACGCACGCCGAGGCGCGCGAGCGCGTCCGAGCCGCCCTCCTCTCGATCGACCACGCAGACGGCGTTTCGGACGACGAGACCCTCGTGCCGAAGCGCCGACACCGACTCCCCGAGAGCGCCCCCGGACGTAACGACGTCCTCGACGAGGCACACGAGCTCGCCGGGCTCGAAGGTGCCTTCGATGCGTTGGGCCGTGCCGTATTCCTTGGTCTCACCGCGGACGATGATGAATGGGAGATCGGACGCCATCGCTGCCGAAGCAGCCAACGCCACGGCCCCGAGGGCAGGGCCGGCGAGCCGATCCGCCTCGGGCTCGTGGGCTGCGACCGCGGCCGCGATACGGGCGCCGAGCGCTCGGAGCAGGTCGGGCTCCGTCTCGAAGCGGTACTTGTCGAGGTAGAAGCTCGAGCGCCGTCCGGACCGCAGCACGAAGTCGCCTTCGAGCAGCGCCCGGTCGACGAGCCGCTGGGCGAGCTCGTCGTCCTTCACGCGGAGAGCGCTCCGCGCGCGATGCCGGCGAGGCGCTCGAAGCCGGGGGACCCGGGCTCGAGAACCAGCGACGAGCCGTCCGCGTACGAGACGCCTGCCCGCTGGTCCGGCCGCCGCCCCGCCACGAACGTCCGCCAGGCCCACACGGCCAGCGCGGCCAGCAGGGCCAGCCGGAGCAGGCGCCTCACTCGCCGCTCCCCTCGGGCTTCCGCACGCGCCGGCGCTTCCGCTTCGGCGGCTCGGCGAGGGCGTGCAGGCACGTCCGGAGGTCGTAGGCGACGAGGCCGGCCGTCGGGTGCGCGCCGCTGACGGCGACGATCGCGCGTCCGCCGTCGCGCAGGAAGAAGACGGCGCCCTCGGCGAGCTCGACCTCGACCCGCGTCACCTCGTCCGCGGCGTGGAGCTCCGCGGCGGCGGCGGCGAGCTCCCGGCCCGCGGACGCCAGCCGCTCGGTCGCGCGATCGTCGGACAGCGTCGACCCCAGCACCGAGCCGTCGGCGTCGAGCACGACGGCTCGCTCGACCTGCGACGAATCCTGCAGAAGTCGCTCGAGAGCGCCGCCGACGTCCATCCGCGCGACGACGCTAGCACGGTCGCGGCCGGGCCTCGGCTGGGGTCAGACCCGGGACCTGTCCTTCGCGCACGGTCGAAGCCTCGGTTGGGGTCAGACCCCTGACCTGTCTTCCGCGCAGGCAGATCCCTGCGCTGCAGACGCAGGCCGGCTGGCGGACGTGTCCGCTCCGGACACGTCCGGGGTCTGACCCCTGTCACGTCCGCTCGGGACACGGCCGGGGTCTGACCCCCGGTCAGCCGCCTCGAAGCCGTCCCGCGAGCGCCCGCGCAGCCCGCGCTCGGTGCGAGTGCTCGGCCTTCCACGCGTTGCCGAGCTCGGCGACGGTCCGCATCTCGCCGATCGGGACGAAGATCGGGTCGTAGCCGAACCCCTCGTTCCCCCTTGCCTCCTCGGCGATCGCGCCCTCGAGCGTGCCCGTCGCACGCACCTCGCGATCGTCGGGAGCGAGCGCGACGAGCTCGGAGACGTACCTGGCCCGGCGATTTCCCTCGCCCTCGAGCTCGGCGAGGAGAGCGGCAATCGGATCGTCGGCGAAGCGCGCGGAGCGAACCCCCGGCTGGCCGCCGAGCGCCGCCACCTCGATGCCGGAGTCCTCCCCCACGACCCACTTCTCCGACCGCGCGTGCCCGCGTCCGTGCCGGGCCTTGATGCGGGCGTTCTCGAGGAATGTCTCCCCGTCCTCGACCGGCTCGTCTCCGACCGCGAGCAGCTCGATCTCCCAGTCCGGAAGGGCCTGCCGGAGCTCGCGCAGCTTGTTCGGGTTGCCCGAGACGAGGACGAGCCGCAACGCCCCGCCCGTCAGGGCAGCGGTACCGCGGCCGCGCCGAGCTGCAGCGCGGTCAGCTCCGCGATCCCCCCGGCGGCGAGGTCGAGCAGGCTGTCGAGCAGCTCTCGCGAGAACGGGTCCCGCTCCGCGGTCGCCTGCACTTCGATCAGGCGAGCGTCTCCCGTCATCACCACGTTCATGTCCGTCTCCGCCGTCGAATCCTCGGAGTAGTCGAGATCGAGGAGGGCCTCGCCGCCGGAGATCCCGACCGACACGGCCGCGACGGAGCCCGGGAGCGCCTTCGAGAGGCCGAAGCGCTCGAGCGCGCGGCTGGCGGCGATCCAGGCGCCGGTGATCGAGGCGCAGCGCGTGCCTCCGTCGGCCTGCAGGACGTCGCAGTCGAGCCAGAGCGTCCGCTCGCCCAGCGCCTCGAAGTCGCAGACGGCCCGCAGCGCGCGGCCGATGAGACGCTGGATCTCGACCGTGCGCCCGTCCGGCCGCCCGCGCGACACGGCGCGCTGCGTCCGCTCGCCCGTGGACGCAGGAAGCATCGAGTACTCCGCCGTCATCCAGCCGCGGCCGCTTCCGTAGAGCCAGCGCGGCACGCCCTCCTCCACCGTTGCCGTGCAGAGAACGACCGTCTTCCCCTGCTCGTAGAGGACACAGCCGTGCGGCTGCTCGAGGAAGTCGGCCCGCACCTCGATCGGGCGGAGCTCCGCGGGCCGCCTGCCGTCGGCCCTCATGCGGCCGCCTCGGCGAGCGTGGCCACCTCGACGTGCTCGACGTGCGGGATCGGCAGCTGGAGGAAGCGCGCGCCCGTCTCCTGGAACTGCGCCGGGTCCCCCGTCGTCAGGAAGCGATACGAGCCCTCGCGCCCCGGATCGTTCTCGATGGCCTTGCCGGCGAGCGTCTCCGCGACCTCGCGGGCGGTCTCCTCGGCGGAGAAGACGAGCGTCACGCCGCGGCCGAAGACCCGCTGGAAGATCGGCTTGACGAGCGGGTAGTGCGTGCAGCCGAGGATCACCGTGTCCACCCTGGCCGACTTGAGCTCGTCCGCGTACTCGCGGACGGCGGTCGTGGTCTCCTCGCCGAAGGGGTCATCGCCCTCGATCAGCGGCACGAGCCGAGGGCACGCGACCGCGACGAGCTCGGCTCCCGCGTCGAGCGTGCGCACGAGCTCGGCGTAGCGGCCGCTGCCGACCGTCGCCGCCGTCGCGAGCAGGCCGATGCGCCGGTTGCGGGTCGCGAGCACGGCGGCATGGGCCTCCGGCGCGAGCACGCCCACCACCGGGACCGCCAGCCGTCGCTGCAGCTCCGGCAGCGCCGCCGCGGTCGCCGAGTTGCAGGCGGCGACGACGAGCTTCACCCCGTCGTGCTCGAGGTAGCCGGCGATCTCGAGCGCGAAGCGGCGGATCTCCTCGAGCGGGCGAGGCCCGTACGGGAGCCGCGCGCCGTCCCCGAGGTAGACGAAGTCCTCGTGCGGCAGCGTGACGAGACACTCGTGGAGGACGGTGAGCCCGCCCATCCCGGAGTCGAAGACGCCGATCGGGCGCTCGTCCATGCGGGCGATTCTACGGAGGCCCACAGTCGTCTACCCTGCGCCGGTGCCGAGAGCAGGGATCGCCGCAGCCGCCGTCGTGCTCTCGCTCGCGCTCGCCGGCGGCGCCTCCCCGGCTCCGCGCTTCTCGAAGCAGGACGTGACGATCAAGGCGGACGACGGGGTCTCGCTCGCCGGGACGCTCTTCGAGCCGGGCGGGGACCCACCGAGCGGCGGCTGGCCCGCCGTCGTGCTCATGCACGGCCTCGGCGGCGACCGCTCCTCGATGAACCTGCTCGCAGGCGCGATGGGGCTGATCGGCGACCGGTACGTCGTGCTCACCGTGGATGCGCGGGGACACGGCCAGTCGGGCGGGCTCATCGGCATCGACGGGCCCCGCGAGATCGCGGATGCGCGGGAGGTCCACGACTGGCTCGCGGCGCGCCCGGACGTCGCCCGCACGAGGATCGGAGCGTTCGGGATCTCCCTCGGAGGCGGAGCGGTGCTCAACTCCCTCGCGGCCGGGGTGCCTTGGGCCGCGGTCGAGGTGGCGCAGACGTGGACCGACCTCTACTCGGCGCTCGCTCCGGACGGGCTCCCGAAGTCGGGGATCGTCGCCGGCTTCGTCGCTGAGCTCCCGCTCGCGCGCCTCGACCCCTCGCTCCTCGCGGTCCGCGACGCCGTCTTCGCACAGGAGGGCCTCGGCGCGGCGCGCGCGTGGGCGGCCGCCCGGTCGAGCCTGGCGAGGCTCCGCGGCAAGCGGACGCCCGTCTTCTTCATGCAGGGCCGCCGCGACTTCGCCTTCGGCATCGACCAGGCGACGCGGGGATGCGCGGCGCTCGCCGGACCGAAGCGGCTGTGGATCGGCAACCACGGCCATCCGCCGTCGACGTTCCCTGCCGCGGACACACCGAGGATGCTCGCCGAGGGGAAGAGGTGGTTCGACCGCTACCTGCGCGGCGTGCAGAACGGGATCGAGCGGACGAGGCCGGTGACCCTCGCGGCCGAGGGCTCGTCGCACGTCATCCGCTTCGGCGGCCTTCCGAAGACGATCCCCTGGCGCCGCGCCGGGCGGTGCACGCGCGCCACGATCGCCCGCGCCGGTCGGGTCGCCTGCACGCTCGGCGTGACCCGAAGCAGGCTCGAGGACTTCGGCTCGCCTCTGGTGAGCGTCCGTGCAACGGCACGCGGGGGTTGGTCCCGACTCGTCGGCGTCCTCTCTGCGCGCACGCCCGCGGGGAAGCAGATCGTCGTCGCGGACGGAGGGACGAGCGCGCGGCCGGGCGCCAGGACGTACGGCTTCAGGCTGCAGAGCCAGGCGACGCTCGTGCGGGCCGGGTCCCGTTTGAGCCTCACGCTGGGCGCGTCGTCGACCGTGCAGAGCCCGTCGAACCTCGTCTACCTCGACCTGCCGATGGCTCCGGGCGCGCGGCTGAAGGTGACGGGCGCCACGGTGAACATTCCGGCTCTGGCGCTTCCGGTCTCGGGATGAGGCGGGCCGTCGCGGTCGCCGCGCTCGTCGTCTGCGTGGTCGCCGCGAGGGCCGGAGCCCACCCGGCGTCCGATCCGGGCGTCACCGCGACGAGCATCCTCCTCGGCGGGACGGCTCCGCTCACGGGCGAGGCGGCAGCCTTCGGGTCGGTCGCGCCGGGAGCGAAGGCCTACTTCGACTACGTGAACTCGCAGGGCGGCGTCTTCGGGCGGAAGATCGAGTACCGCTACTACGACGACGGGTACGACCCGGCGCAGACGGTGCAGCTGACGCGCAAGCTCGTCGAGCAGGACCGCGTCTTCGCAGTCTTCGGGAGCGTCGGCACCGCCAACAACCTCGCGATCCGCGACTACCTGAACGCGCAGAAGGTCCCGCAGCTCTTCGTCGCGGACGGCTCGCAGGCGATCGGTAGCGGCTACCGCCGCTACCCGTGGACGATGGACTTCCTGATGAGCTACCGCGGCGAGGGGGGCGTCTACGGCAGGAATCTCGCGCGGACGCGACCGCACGCGCGAATCGCCGTCCTCTACGAGGACACCGATCTCGGTCGGGACATGCTGACGGGGCTCACCCGGGCGATCGCGGGGAAGGGGCCGAAAGTCGTCGCGCGGGAGTCGTACGAGCTCACCGACTCGGACGTCTCCTCGCAGGTGGCGCAGCTCGAGGGCTCGCGGGCGGACACGCTCATGCTCTTCGTCACGCCGAAATTCTTCGTCCAGGCCGTCGTCGCCACCCGCAAGCTGGGCTGGAAGCCGCGGCTCTACATCGCCTCGGTCTCGATCGAGCCCGGGATCATGGCGATCGCCCGCTACAACGCCCCGCAGCTGACGAAGGGCGCGCTCTCGATCGCGTTCGTCAAGAACCCGAACGACCCGGTGTGGGCGAAGGACCGGGCGGTCGCGCTCTACCGGTCGATCATGCGGAGATTCGACCCGGGCGGGAGGCCGGCGGACGTCTACAACTGGTACGGGATGACCGTGGCTTGGACGATGGTGCAGACGCTGCGGAACGCCGGCCGCAACCTGACGCGTGCGGGTCTCCTGCGCGCCGCCCGGCACCTCGGCCTGGCCGGGAATCCGTTCCTGCTCCCGGGGATCCGGCTCCAGACGTCGCCGGCCGACTACCGTCCGCTCGAGCAGGTCTACCTCTACCGCTACGACAACAGGCAGTGGGTCCGGGCGAGCGGCATCCTGCAGACGAAGGGATAGACGCTGTGCAAGACTCGCCCGCGCCGCCAGACGAACCCGAGTGAGGAGAACACGATGAAACGAAGGATCTGGACAGCTGTCGTAGGCCTTGCCGCGGTCGCGGCGCTCGCGGCGGTGCCGTCGGCGCTCGCCGCCTACGTCTCGCCGAAGCTCGAGGTGCAGCAGACGGGGACGACCTCCGTCATCAAGGCGTCGCTCAGCTCCGACGACGACGCGACCGCGAGTGTGCGGATCTACGCGCCCGCGGGCACGCAGCTCACGACGAGCCAGGCGCCCGGGACGCAGCTCGGGACGGTCGACGCGCTGGTGAAGGCGCTCGACCTGGGGGGCGCCGACCTCCCCTTCAAGGGCCAGCTCGTCGTCGCGCCTCCGGGAGCGGTCTCGCCGCAGGTGCAGGCCGCGTGCACCCAGGGGGCGACGCCGCTCGCGACGTGGGTCCTGGCGCTGACCGCCGCCGGTCAGTCCGTCAACGTGCCCGCGTTCGTCGTCGCCTCGACCGGAGCCGACGCAGCGCTCGGCCCGGCGTACATCCAAGTCTGCCTCGCGCCGCCGGACGTGCCCGCGGGCACGCCGGGGCGCGCGGTCTTCGGAGCGAAGCTGTACAGCGCGACCTTGACGGTGAAGGACGTCTTCAGCCCGGTCCGGCTCGGCGCCTGGATCTCCATCTGGACGCCGTACACGCCCGGCGCCGGCACGCCGAACGTCGCCGCCACCGTCGCCGCGCCGGCAGCCGTGGCTCCTGGCGCTGTCTCGGCCTCCGCGAAGCGGCTCGGGCTCGGCGCGCTCGTCACGGGGAAGGTCACGCAGGCGGGCCAGGGGCGGGGCGGGGCGGCCGTCTCCGTCTTCGGAGGCACGAAGCGCTCGATCCTGAGGAAGCTCGGGACGGCGAAGGTGAGAGCCAACGGCTCCTTCAGCTTCAGGGCGCGGAGGGGCACCTTCTTCCAGGTGACCGCGGTCGCGGCGTCCACGTCCGCGCCTCCGCTCTGCGACGCGCTCTCGACGCTGCCGTACAAGTGCGTGAACCCGACCACGAACGGGTTCACGGCCAAGAGCCGGACGGTCAAGAAGAAGTAGCCGTCACGCGTTCCGCACGAGAGACGGGCGCCCGCTCGGCGCCCGTTTCTCTACTGTCGCGTGCATGCCCGCCACCGTCCG
>JBKPTS010000064.1:0-9809 GCA_046735575.1 Actinomycetota bacterium | reverse complement strand
TCGCCGAGGCGGCGTAGGTCCAGCGCAAGGGTAGGGAGCGGCACCGTCCGGGTCGCTCCCTACCCTTTCGACGTGAAGGTTCTCGGCATCGACCCAGGGACGGCTGCGTGCGGGTTCGGGATCGTCCACGAAAGCGACGGGCGCCTCCGGGCGATCGGCCACGGCGTCTGGCGGACCCCGGCGCGCACGCGCTCGCCGGGTCGCCTGCTGACGATCTTCGACGGCGTGCAGGCGCTCCTTGCGGAGCACGCGCCGGACGCCGTCGCGCTCGAGGAGTCGTTCGTCGGTGCAGACGCCCGCATCGCGCTCTCCGTCGGGCAGGCGCGAGGCGCCGTGCTCGTCGCGGCCGCGTCGGCCGGCGTGGACTGCGCCGAGTACGCGCCGGCCCGCGTCAAGCAGACGGTCTGCGGCTACGGCCGGGCCGACAAGGGCCAGATCCAGCGGATGGTGAAGCTCGTCCTCGGGCTCGAGGCGACACCGCCGACGAACCACGAGGCGGACGCGCTCGCCGTCGCGATCTGCCATGCCCTCGCGCCGCCGCTGCTCGAGGTGGCGGGATGATCTCCAGGTTGCGAGGCGCGCCTGCGGGCAGGACGGCAGAAGGCCTCGTGCTGGACGTCGGCGGCGTCGGCTACCTCGTCGCTGCGACGCCGGGCGTGCTCAGGCGGGCCGAGGGCGCCGGCGAGCTCACGGTCGACACGTACCTCCACGTCCGCGAGGACGCGCTGCAGCTGTACGGCTTCGCCGGGCCGGCCGAGCGAGACCTCTTCGTGCGGCTGCTGGGCGTGAGCGGGATCGGGCCCAAGGTCGCCCTCGCGGTGGTGTCGAGCGGCTCGGTCGACGAGCTCCGCCGCGCCATCGCCGTCGGTGACCCGGCACGGTTCCAGGTCATCCCCGGGATCGGCAAGAAGACAGCGGAGCGGATCGTCCTCGAGCTGAAGGGCTCGCTCGCGGAGGAGGAGGAGATCGCGGGGCCCGGCGCGCCGTCGGGTGAGCTCGTCGCGCGCGACGCGCTCGTCGAGCTCGGGTACACGGTGCTCGAGGCGGAGCGCGTGCTCGCCGCGGTCGATCCCGAGCTTCCTCCCGAGGAGCGCGTCCGCGAGGCGCTGCGGAGAGCGGCGTGAACTCGTCTCAATTCCTCGCTCCGGTGCTGCAGGAGGGCGACGAGGAGGAGGTCGAGCGCTCCCTCCGGCCGCGCCGGCTCGCCGACTTCGTGGGGCAGGAGCGGGCGAAGGAGCAGCTCGAGATCGCGCTCGCAGCCGCGCGAGGCCGCGGGGAGGCGCTGGACCACGTCCTCCTCGTCGGCCCTCCCGGCCTCGGGAAGACGACGCTCGCGTCGATCGTCCGAGAAGAGCTCGGGGTCGGGATCCGCACCGTCGCCGGCCCAGCGCTCGAGCGCAAAGGGGACATGGCCGCGATCCTCACGGGGCTCGAGCAGCGCGACGTCCTCTTCATAGACGAGATCCACCGCCTGAACAGGGCGATCGAGGAGATCCTCTACCCGGCGCTCGAGGACTTCCGGCTCGACATCGTTGTCGGCCAGGGCGCTGCGGCCCGAACGCTCGCCCTCGACCTCCCGCCGTTCACGCTCGTCGGCGCGACGACGCGCACCGGGCTCCTGACGACGCCGCTCCGCGACCGCTTCGGCATGACCTTCCGGCTCGGCTACTACGAGCCGGAGGAGCTCGCCTCGATCGTGCGGCGTTCTGCCGGGATCCTCGCGGTCGAGATCGAGGGCGCGGCCGCGGAGGAGATCGCGCGCCGCGCACGCGGCACCCCGCGGGTCGCGAACCGGATCCTGCGCCGCGTCCGGGACGTGGCCGAGGTCAGGCACGCGGGCGCCGTGACGCTCGAAGTGGCGCGCGAGGCGCTCGAGCTCCTCGAGATCGACGGGGAAGGGCTTGAGCGCACGGATCGCGAGCTCCTGCGCACCATCGCGCACAAGTTCTCAGGCGGGCCGGTGGGGCTCTCGACCCTCGCGGTGTCGCTCGGGGAGGAGTCCGACACGATCGAGGACGTGTACGAGCCCTACCTGCTCCAGCTCGGCTTCCTCCAACGCACGCCCCGCGGGCGCGTGATCACGGCGCTCGGCTCCGCGCACATCGGTCCGGCCGAGATCGGCCCGGAGCGCGGAGACGGCGCCGGGCCGGCCGACGGGCTGTTCTAGTGTCGACGCACCTGTGGACGCCGGGGGCGGCAGGGCCGCTGGACGAGTTCGTCGCGCGGCTGACGCGGATGGTCGCGAGCTTCGCCCAGGAGCAGGGCTTGCCGGAGGCGGAGGTCCGGCTCGAGCTCGTCGACGGCTCGCGCTACCTCCTCGCCGCGGCGGCGCCCGAGCCCGGCTATGGGTTCTTCTGCTTCACCCCGCACGGGGAAGAGCACGAAGCGCCCCGCCGGGTCATCGTGCCCATCGGAGCCGTGAAGTCGATCGAGATCTCGCCGCCCGATCCCGAGCGGCCGTTCGGGTTCGTCCCGAACGAGTAGGCCGCGGATTCACCTCAGCCGCGGTACTGCAGCTCGTGCCACGACGGCACGGGCATGAGCTCGACGAGCGTGCGCTCGCCCTCGGGGTCGGCGTAGCCGAAGTCGCCCGTGTTGTCGATCCAAGCCACGTCGAGGAGGCCCTCCTTCACGCGGTGGTCGAGCCAGGCGCCGCGGAAGACGAGCTTGCGCAACCAGTAGACGAGCGACTCGCCGTCGACGAGCGAGATGCGCTCCCAGTGGCGCACGAGGTAGAGGCCGAGGCCGCTGCGCGGCTCGTCGATGCGTCCGTCGGCCACGAGCTCGACGAGGTCTCCTGCCTCGTCGTCGTCGAGGTCGTTCGAGGCAACGAGCCCGATCTTCACGGCCGCCGCCGTCACGCGCTGCTCGAAGTCCTCGGCGTTGAACTCGAAGCGGTGGCCGAGGAACTCGACGACGAAGTCGTCTCCAGACCGGTAGTTGGCGACGAGCATCGAATTTCAGCGTATCTAGGCTAGTCGACGTGAATCAGCGGCTCTTGTGGGGTGCGATGGCGTTCGTCGTGCTCGTCGTCTGGCTCGTCGGCGCCGCCGTCACGCGGTTCACGCTCGAGGAGATGGCGTACCTCGCGCCGCTCGCGATCCTCGTCGTCGGAGCAACCGTGGGCCTCGTCGTGCTCTGGGTGAAGGTCGTCCGCGACTCCCTCGAGCGCCGCAGGGACAACTCCTAGACCGTCCGACGACCTCCGTACCGTCACTCACCGTGACGGGAGTCTGGACGATCGCTCCGCTCGAGACGGAATCCGTTGGCCGGCTCGTGAACGAGCTGGGAATCAGCGAGGTCACCGCATCCGTGCTCGTGAGGCGGGGCTATGACACGCCTGAGGACGCGCGCGGCTTCCTCGCCGCGGAGCTGCCCGGGCACGACCCGTTCCTCCTCGGGGACATGGCCGAGGCGGTCGAGCGAATTCGCAGCGCCGTGTCGGAAGGGAAAAAGATCTGCGTCCACGGGGACTACGACGTGGACGGCATCTGCGCCACTGCGCTCGCCGTGCTCGTCCTCCGCGAGAACGGGGCGGAGGCGACGTGGCATCTTCCGAGCCGCTTCGAGGAGGGATACGGCGTCTCCCGCGACACGCTCGAGCGCCTGGCGGACGACGGGGTGGGGCTCGTGCTGACGGTGGACTGCGGCATCACCGCGGTCGAGGAGGTGGCGGAGGCGAGGCGCCGGGGCCTCGACGTGGTCGTCACCGACCACCATCGGCCGGGCGAGACGATGCCCGACTGCCCGGTCGTGGCGACGCGCCCGTCCGCGTACCCGTTCCCGGAGCTCTGCGGGACCGGCGTCGTCCACAAGCTGGGAGAGGCGCTGCTCGGCGCCGACCACCGCGCGCTGCGGACGCACCTCGACCTCGTCGCGCTCGCGACGATCGCCGACGTGGTGCCCCTCGTCGACGAGAACCGCGCGCTCGCAGCCGCCGGCCTGCGGGCGCTCGCCTGCACTCGACGGCCGGGGCTGCAGGCTCTCATGCGCGCCGCGCGCGTCGATCCGGCGACGGTCGACGCCACGGCCGTCGGGTTTCGCCTCGCCCCGAGGATCAATGCAGCCGGCCGTCTCTGCCGACCCGACATCGCGCTCGAGCTGATTCTCACGGAGGACGCCGACCGTGCCCGGGAGCTCGCGCTCGAGCTCGAGGAGCTGAACCGCGAGCGGCAGGCGGTCGAGGAGCGAATCCTGCGCGAGGCGATCGCTCTCGTCGAGGCCATGCCGGAGCGGGATCGGCGCCGGCGCGGCTACGTGCTCTGGAACGAGGAGTGGCACGAGGGTGTCATCGGCATCGTCGCGTCGCGCCTCGCAGAGCGCTTCTCCCGGCCGATCGTGCTCGTCGCGGGCCGCGGCGTAGGCTCGACGGAGCCGCCCGAGAGCGCAGCGGTCGGCGCTGCAGAAGGCGAATGGAAGGGCTCAGGGCGCTCGATCTCCCGGTTCGACCTGCACGGCGCGCTCGCAGCGTGCTCTTCGCACCTGTCGCGGTTCGGAGGGCACCGCGCCGCGGCAGGCCTCTCGATCGAGCCCGACCGGCTCGAGGCGTTCGCCGAGGCGTTCGCCGCGCATGCGGACGCGGCGCTCACCGAGGAGGACCTCTGGCCTCTGACGGTGGTGGACGCGGCCGTGTCCGCCGCCGACATGACGCTCGACCTGGCGCAGGAGCTCGACGGCCTCGCGCCGTTCGGGCTCGGAAACCCGGACGTCACGCTCCTGCTCGCCTCCTGCCGGGCGGTCGAGCCGGCCACAGTGGGCGACGGCAAGCACCTCCGCTTCCGCGTCCGCCAGCACGACCAGGACGCCGGCAGCGCGATCGCCTTCGGACAGGGCTCGCAGCTCGACCGCCTCCGGGCAGACCTCCGCTTCGACGTCGCGTGCCGGCTGAAGGAGAACCACTGGAACGGCACCGTGGCGCCCCAGCTCGTCGTCCGACGGCTCTTCGACACCCCCGACGACTACGAGGTGCTGCGCGAGTGGCTCGCCTCCGCATGGCGAGACGAGGGGAAGCGGACGCCCGAGGCGAGGCGCATCTTCGACGAGCTCGGGCTCGACCATCTGAACGGCCGGCGTCGAAAGCCGCTGCTCGAGTCGGAGACCTTCCGCGCGCTCCTCGCAGACGCCGCGCTGCCGCGGGCGGCCTAGCTAGACGGACGGAAGCAACGCGTCCCGCATCGCCACTGCGAGTCGCCGGGCGAGGCGCTGGCGGAAGAAGCGGCGCAACGTGCGCATGGGAGTCGCCATTCGGCAGGAGCGGAAGCGCTCCTCCTGATGCCCCGGGCCGGAACCGGGGGCGGCAGAGGGGCGAAGTACACTGAGCCGATGAGAGAATCGCGGGGCCGATGAGCGTCCTCGACGCAAAACGGCATCACGAAGACCTCGTCGAGGAGCTGATCGCCGAGGTCGAGGCCTACAACCCGGACGTCGACCGCGACCTCGTCCGGCGCGCGTTCGAGTTCGCCGAGCGGGCCCACGTGGGGCAGACACGGCGCTCCGGCGAGGAGTTCATCCTCCATCCGCTCGGCGTGGCGCGCATCTGCTCGGAGCTGCGCCTGGACGAGAAGACGATCGCCGCTGCGCTTCTCCACGACGTGATCGAGGACACGGGCGCGGAGCTCTCCGAGCTCAAGGCCGAGTTCGGGGAGGAGGTCGCCCAGCTCGTGGAGGGGGTCACCAAGCTGACCAGGATCACCTTCCAGAGCCGCGAGCAGGCGGAGGCGGAGAACTACCGGAAGATGATCGTGGCGATGGCGCAGGACCGCCGCGTCATCCTGATCAAGCTCGCCGACCGGCTGCACAACATGCGCACCATCGAGTACCTCGGTCGCCAGAAGCAGGCGCAGAAGGCGCGCGAGACGCTCGAGGTGTACGCGCCGCTCGCGCACCGGCTCGGGATCCACGCGCTCAAATGGGAGCTCGAGGACCTGTCCTTCCAGACGCTCCACCCACGGAAGTACGCGGAGATCAAGGCGATGGTCGCGAACCAGCGCGCCGACCGCGAGGCGCAGGCGGAGAAAGCCGGGGTGATCCTCGGGGAGGAGCTCGAGAAGGCGGAGATCCCGGCCGAGATCGCGGTTCGCGCGAAGCACCTCTACTCGATCTACGACAAGATGGCCAAGCGCGGGCGCGAGTTCAACGAGATCTACGACATGACCGCACTGCGTGTCGTCTGCGAGCGTTCGGACGAGGACGGGACGCGCGACTGCTACGCGGCGCTCGGGCTCGTCCACTCGCTGTGGAAGCCGATGCCGGGCCGCTTCAAGGACTTCATCGCGATGCCGAAGCTCAACCGCTACCGCTCGCTGCACACGACCGTGATCGGGCCCGACGGCCGGCCGCTCGAGATCCAGGTGCGGACGCGCGAGATGCACGAGGAAGCCGAGTACGGCGTCGCAGCGCACTGGCTGTACAAGCGGGGAAAGGGCGGGAAGGCGGACGACGAGTGGCTCGCCTGGGTGCGCTCGCTCATGGACTCGCACGGGAACGAGCAGGACCCCGGCGAGTACATGCGCATGCTGCGCACGGACCTCTTCCAGGACGAGGTCTACACCTTCACCCCGAAGGGCGAGATGAAGGTGCTGCCCGCGGGCTCGACCCCGATCGACTTCGCCTACGCGGTGCACACGGACGTCGGCCACCGGACCGTCGGGGCGAAGGTCAACGGGCGCATCGTCCCGCTGCACTACCACCTGAAGAACAGCGACATCGTCGAGATCCTCACCTCGAAGTCGGGACGCGGGCCGTCGCGGGACTGGCTCTCGCTCGCGAACTCGTCGCGGGCACGGAACAAGATCCGGCAGTGGTTCCAGCGCGAGTCGCGCGGGGAGACGGAGGCGAAGGGGCGCGAGCTCCTGGACAACGCCTTGAAGGCCCAGAACCTCCCGTACCGGAGGCTCCAGGGCTCGAGCGTGCTCGCGCAGGTGATCCGCGAGACGGGGTTCAAGAAAGCCGAGGACTTCTACGTCGCGCTCGGGGCGGGGAAGCTGCAGCCGAGCCAGATCGTCAACAAGGTCCTCCAGCGGCTGAAGACGGACGAGGGGGTCGCGGAGCCTGTCGTCCCTACGAAGCCTGCGAAGGCGCGGACCGCCGTCTCGAGCGACCGCCTCGGGATCACGGTGGCGGGAGTGCAGGACGTGCTCGTGCGCCTCGCGAAGTGCTGCACGCCGGTGCCAGGCGACCCGATCGTCGGCTACATCTCCATGGGGCGCGGGATCACCGTCCACCGCGCGGACTGCCCGAACGTCAAGGCGCTGCAGCGGAACCCGGAGCGGTTCACGGACGTCGAGTGGGAAGGGGGCGCCTCCGCCGGCTTCCTCGTCCAGATCGCCGTCGACGCCTGGGATCGCGCACGCCTGCTCGAAGACGTCGCCCGTACCTTCGCCGAGCACGGCGCGAACATCGTCTCCTACGGCGGTGTCGTCGAGGACGGCATGGCGCGGAACTGGTACACGGCCGAGGTGGGCGAGGTGAAGGAGCTCCGCTCGCTCCTCACGGCGCTGCGCAACCTCGACGCGGTCTTCGACGCCTATCGCGTCACGCCCTCGTAGCGCTCGCCGTACGCGGGCGGGCGGGCGCGCAACAGGCCGTCGCGCGCCCGCCGGTGACGTCGACTAGTAGCCGCCGTACGGGCTCGCCGGCTGCTTCGCGACGGATGCGCGCGCCGAGGGCGACGCCGCGTGCCACGTCCCGACATCCTTGAACCCCTCGCCCTTTGCGTCCCCCCGCTTGCGATCGAGGTAGAACGTGTAGAGGGGCCGCCCGCGGTACGTGACCTGGCTGCGTCCGTCCGGACGCCGGATGGTCCCGAGCTCCGGCGCTCCGACGGGCTTCACGCCCTTCGCCACGACGAGCGGAGTCCAGAACGAGAGGCACTGCGAGTTCGTGCAGATGAACCTCCCCTTCCGCTCGACGCTCAGCGAGTAGAGCGTGATGCCATCGCGATTCGCGAGCACCGTCTTTCCCAGGGATGGATTCTTCTCCGCCTGGACGACGCGGGCGCGCGGGCCGGCGTGAGCGGCGCGGGCCGCCAGAACGCCGCCGAGCAGCAGGAGCGCGACCAACGCGGCCAGGAACGCGCCGCCGCGGACCGTTCCGATCTTGGCCATTCCGAAACCTCCTCGGACGTAGTTGAGATGCCCGGGGAGTACGAACGGCCGCGCACCGGGAGATTGCGGCTGCGGGCTGCCTTAAAGACGGCGCAAATCGGGCCGCGGGGGAGGCCGGTTAGGAGAGCGGCCAGCCGGGCTGGTCGCGGAGCGGCGCCAGGTCCTCGTCCGCCGCTGCCCAACTCGCCATCTCGGGCCTGAGCTCGAGCGCCTGCCGCAGGTGCTTCAGCGCCGGTGCCGACCTGCCTGCGAGCGCCTCCGCGCAGGCGAGGTTGTAGAGCGTCGCCGGATGCTCCGGCCGGCGCTCCAGCACGGCGCCGAGCTCGTCGGCGAAGGCGTCGTAGTCGCCCGCGGCACGGTGCCGCTCGGCCGCGAAGTAGTCCTCCCAGGGGGACGGCTCGTAGCCCTCGCCTCGGCGGCCTCCGATCGCGAGGACGCTCGTGCCCGGCTCGGCAGCCTTCGCCTGCCGCTTGACGCCGGGGTCGCGGACGAACACGAGCGTCCCGGCCGGCGCATCGAGCGTCTCGCCGTCGAGCTCGAACGTGGCCCTGCCGGCGAGGACCACGTAGACCTCCTCGTGTCCGAGCGACTGCTCCGTGTGCTCCTCGACGACGTCGTCTCCGACGTCCGGCGCGACGTACGCGTTGATCCCGAAGGCGCCGACGTCGAGGGTCCGCCGGACCGGGCGCCAAAGAAGGCTTCCGCCGACGACGGAGATGGGGTCGATCTCGTCGAGCCTGACGCTCTGCCACTTCTCGCTCACGTAGCTCGACTCTAGTCGGCCACGCCGCGTGGGCCGCGCGATGATTTCCTGTTCTCCGGGCGGTCTCAGGTAGCGACGGCGAGAGAGGAGCGAGAGATGGGCAAAGTGGTGGTGACCGAGTTCGTGACGCTCGACGGCGTCATGGAGGATCCCGGCGGCGCCGAAGGCTTCGAGCACGGTGGTTGGGCCTTCGAGTTCGAGCGGGGCGACGACGGCGACAGGTTCAAGCTCGACGAGATCATGGACGCCGAGGCGCACCTGCTCGGCCGACTGACGTACGAAGGCTTCGCGGCGGCGTGGCCGTCGAGAGAGGGCGACTTCGCGGACCGGCTGAACAACGACCCCAAGTACGTCGTCTCCTCCACCCTCGAGGATCCCGAGTGGAACAACACGACCGTGCTCCACGGTGACGTGGGCGCCGAGGTCGGAAGACTGCGAGACGAGGTCGGCGGCAACATCCTCGTCGCGGGGAGCCGGACGCTCGTACAGGCTCTCCTCCGCGAGGGTCTCGTCGACGAGCTCCGGCTCATGGTCTTTCCCGTCGTGCTCGGCAAGGGCAAGCGGCTGTTCGGCGAGGGCCTCGACAAGAGCGCGTTCCGGCTGGTCGAGGCGAGGCCGGTGGGCGAGCAGGGCGTGCTCGTCCTCGTGTACCAGCCCACGTAGCGCAGACGCGAAGGGCCCGGCAGCGCCGGGCCCTTCGCAGTCCTCCCGCCGTGCACCTCGCCCGGGCGGTGGCCTCGGATCCTGGTCGGGGTCGAGCGGGAACGTGACGACGCGGTTCTCGTCTCCGGCTCCTGCCTCGTGCATGCGGCTCCTTTCGCTCGGGAGCGCGTCCGTCGCGCTCACTGCCACCATCGAACCAGCCCCCGCTGAGAGCGTCCTGAGGCGACGCTAAGAAGCCCGTAAGTCCCGCGCTCGTGCAGACGCGACGAGAGCGGCGG
>JBKPTS010000063.1:0-6266 GCA_046735575.1 Actinomycetota bacterium | reverse complement strand
GCAGCGTGGTCTGGTCGGACGACGGCCGCCACGTGGCCGTGCCCCTCCCCGACCGGATCGCCCTCGTGGACCTGGCCAGCGGGACAGTCGGGAACGTCGTCACCACCGCTGCGGCGTTCTCCCCGGACGGCGAGCACGTCGCGTACCTCGACGCCAACGGGCTCGAGGTCGCGAACGCCGACGGCGCCGACCCCCGCGTCGTCGCTCCCGGCTGGGGCGAGGAGAGAGGGATCGCATGGTCCCACGACGGCGAGTGGATCGCCTTCGTCGGCTACGGGGAGGGCGGCGCGCCGCGACTGGCTCTCGTGCGGCCGGACGGGACCGGTCTGCGGACGCTCGCTTCCGGCGGGGTCGCCTTGCCGGGCCCTCCCGCCTGGTCGCGCGACGGGCGGCTCGCATGGGTGTCGTCTTCCCGCGTCCAGGTCGCGACTCCCGGCGGACGCGTGGGCACGGCGGCGCTCGTGAAGGGGATCGTCGGCTACCCGCAGCACGCTCCTGCGTGGTCGGGCGACGGGCGGCTCCTGGCAGTGCGTGTGCGCGGCGGCATGATCGCCCTCGTGCCCGCGGGCGGCGGCCGCGCCCGCCTCGTCCACCCGCCGGCGCCCGCGGCCGCGCTCCCGGGCGGCATCTCCTGGCTCGGGACGCGGCTCGTGTTCTCGGCCCACAAGACGCGCACGGACAGCGAGCTCGCGCTCGTGCGGGCCGACGGCAGCGGCTTCCGCGAGCTCACGAGCAACGGCGTCGCGGACCGCGACCCCGGCTGGTCGCCCGACGGGCGGACGATCGTGTTCGTGCGCTTCGGCGCGAGGCGACATGGGCTCTACGAGATGTCCTCCGCCGGGGGCAGCGTGCAACGGCTCACCGTCGGCGAGGACCGAGCGCCGGCCTTCTCACCGGACGGGAGAAGCATCGCGTTCGGGCGCGGAAGCTCGATCCGCCTGCTCGACCTCCGCACGAGAACGTCGCGGCAGCTGGCGAAGACGAGGATCAAGCCGCGCCAGTTGTCTTGGACGAAGGACGGGACGTCGATCGTGTTCGGCGACGACTACGCCCTGAGGGTCCTCGACGTCGAGACGGGAACGGTGAGGCCCCTGGACGTCCACACCGACGCGGCGTTCCGTCCGGTCGTCGCGCCGGACGGCACGCGCCTCGCGTTCCTCGCCCTTCGCGACGAGCGCTACTTCCGCGACCCGGCGGCCTGGGGCATCTTCGTCGGCTCGCTCGACGGAACGAACGTGCGGAGGATCACGTCGAACGACAAGTCCGGACCGCTGTCGTGGTCGCCGGACGGGACGGAGCTCGTCGCGGGCGACGGCACCCGGCTCGAGCTCGTGGACGTCGCCTCGGGCCGCTCCAGCGCCCTGCTTCCGGCCGGGTACAGCACGTCGGCGGCATTCCGGCCCTGATCAGCCGGCGCGCACGAGCGCCGTGACGAACCGGTCCTGCGTCGCCCGCGCCGACCACCACGCGACTGGAGAGCCGTTCTGCAGGACGGCGAACGCGTACTTGCGGCGCACGAAGCCGGCGAGTGCGGAGGCCTCGTTCGTCGTTCCCGTCTTCGCGATGACCTGCCCGCGCGCCGGCCTGCGCTGCAGCCGGTCCTGCATCGTCCCGGAGATTCCGGCGACCGCGAGCGACGCGAGGAAGGGGCCGCGGATCCCGGGATCCCGCTCCGCCGCCAGCAGCATTCCGACGAGCGCGCGCGCCGTCAGCCGGTCCCGGAGCGAGAGCCCGGATCCGTCGACGATCCGCACGCCCTCGAGCGGCACGCCGGCCCGCTCGAGCTCCGAGGTCACGACGGCCGAGCCCGCGGCCGTCGTCCCGTGCCCGGTCTCGACCGCACCCAGCTGCTTGAGGAGCATCTCGGCCACGAAGTTGTCGCTCTCGTGGTCCATCTCCTCCACGATGTCCGCGAGCGTCCGCGAGTAGTCGACCGCGAGCGGAACGCCGTTCGAGGGGGCCCGCCCGTAGCCCGTGGCGTGGGCGACGGAGATGCCCGCCCTCCCGAGCGCCGCGCGGAACGCGCCTCCCGCCACGCGCGCGGAGCCGTTGA
The DNA here is from genome assembly GCA_046735575.1 of Actinomycetota bacterium. Classification (GTDB taxonomy): domain Bacteria; phylum Actinomycetota; class Thermoleophilia; order Gaiellales; family Gaiellaceae; genus GMQP-bins7. Next base: position 4,213 of record JBKPTS010000063.1, on the reverse strand, counting down.
GCCCCGGGATCCGCACGCCCTGCAGCGCGAGCGCCGAGAGCGGCCGCGACTCGATGCCGAGGAAAGAGCGCTTCCACCCGGGGGCGCCTCGGCGGGTGTCGTAGTAGTGCTCGTCGGCCACCACCCTTCCCGTGACGCGCCTGATCCCCCACCTCGCGACGTGACGGGCGAGGGAGCCGAGATCCCGCCGCCCGAGCGTCGGGTCGCCCAGCCCGACGAGGTAGATGCTCCCGCGCCAGGTGCTCCCGACGCGCTCGCCCGCGCCGACCACCTGCGTGCGGAAGCGGTAGGACGGGCCGAGGACGCGAAGGGCGGTGTAGGCGACGGGGAGCTTCTCCACCGAGGCGGGCGCCAGCGCGCGCGGCGCATGCCGCTGGAAGACCATGTCCCCGGTGCGGAGATCGACGGCGATGGCCCCCGTCCGGGACGGGCTGAGGTAGCGGGAGGCAAGGGCGTGCGAGAGCGCGGAGCGGAGCGCTGCCGAGTCCGGCTCGGCGGCTGCCGTGGTCGCGGCCGCGGTGGCCAGCGCGATCGTCGCCGCGAGGGCGCAGACGGGGGCTGCGACGCGACTCACGGCCCGAAACTGTAGGAGCAGCGGCGGCGGGCCGCGGCCGGGATGGTCAGCGGATGACCGTGACGGTGACCGTACGGCGGCCCCACTTGCGGGCGGCGGCGTCCGTGGGCATCCAGAGGTCGATGACCCGCCCCTTGATCGCCGTGCCGACGTCGGCTGCGATCGCAGGTCCGTAGCCCGGGACGAACATCGCCGTCCCGAGAGGGATGAGCCGCGGGTCGACGGCCACGACGCCCTTCGCACAGGGAAGGCCGCTCGCCGTCCGTCCCGGGAGGTGGTAGGCGACGGCGTCGACCACGATCCGGTAGCGGCTCACCTCCCGCGGCGCCGCCCGCGCGGACCCGCCGAAGGCAGCCGGCAGCGCGACCGCCAGGAACATCACTCCGCCGAGGACCGCCCCGAGCAGGGCGTGCCGCCTTCGCCTTCCCCTGCCCACGAAGGGGCGACCCTAACAAACCCGAGATTGTGACGTCGCAGGAACGGCCGATTTTGGAGGGATTTTGGCTTCGTTCCCGGTTGCAGCCGTCCGTGGAGGGTGCTAGGCTCCGCGACTTGTGACGGGCAGGACCGCCACCGGCGGGCCCGTCCGGGGTCGAACCTCTGGGCGTTCGAACACCGGGTGGGCGCCGATAGTCGTGTTCCTCGCGGCGCTGACCGCGGGGCTGCTGCTTGCCGTCGGATCGGCGTCCGCCGACTCGATCGCCTCGAAGCAGGCGCAGGCCCAGCAGGTTCTCGACAAGGTGCAGAGCCTGCAGTCGAGCCTGGAGCAGGCGTCGAACGCCTATGCGGCGGCCGGCGAGCAGCTGCGACAGCTCGACGCGGAGCTCGTCACCAACGGCAAGAACCTCGTGGTTGCGAAGAAGAGCCTCGCGCACTCGCAATCCGTGATCGAGACGCGCCTGCGCCAGCTCTACGTGCAGGGCCAGGGCGACTCGACGCTGGAGGTGCTGCTCGGCTCGACGAGCCTCGAGGACATCGTCACGCGTCTCGACGCGATCCAGCGCGTGTCGCATCAGGACTCGACGATCCTGCACAACGTGAAGGTCTACAAGAGGCAGGTGCTCGACACACGCGCGCGGCTGCAGGATGCGCGGGCGAAGCAGGCCCAGGTCGTCCAGGAGCGTGCCGCGCAGAAGCAGTCGATCGAGGGCCAGATCTCGGAGCAGAACCAGCTGCTCGCCTCGATCAAGGATCAGATCGTCCAGCTGAAGGCCGAGGAGGCCCGGCGCCAGGCGCAGCTCGCCGCGGAGGCGCGCGCCCGAGCGGAGGCGGCGCGCGCGGCGGCGGTCCAGGCGCAGCAGGCCGCGCTCGCGCAGGCGAACAGCGAGGTGGCGAGCAGCTCCTCGTCGGCGGTGTCCGACCCGACGAACGTCAACGCTCCGGCGCCGCGCTACGGAAACGTCGTCTCGATCGCGCTCCAGTACCTCGGCGTGCCCTACGTCTGGGGCGGCTCGAGCCCGTCGACCGGGTTCGACTGCTCGGGGCTCGTCATGTTCGTCTTCTCGCAGGTCGGGATCTCGCTCCCGCACAACGCCGCCGCCCAGTACTCGTACGGCACCCCGGTCTCGCGCGACCAGCTCGCCCCGGGCGACCTCGTCTTCTTCGACGGACTCGGGCACGTGGGCATCTACATCGGAAACGGCCAGTTCGTGCACGCGCCGCACACGGGCGACGTCGTGAAGATCTCGAGCCTCAGCGAGTCCTGGTACTCGTCGATGTTCGTCGGCGCACGCCGGCTCTAGCCGGCCCGGCCGGATCAGGCGAAGAGCTTCTCGACCTCCTGCCCGAAGTGCTCCGCGATCACGCGTCGCCTGAGCTTCAGCGTCTGCGTGACCTCTCCCGCCTCGATCGTGAAGTCGCGGGGCAGGATCTCGAACCGCTTCAGCTGCTCGAAGCGCGAGCGCTCGCGGTTGACCTCCTCGACGACGCCCGCCACGAGCTCGTGCACGCGCGGGTCGCGCGCCAGCGCGGCCGTGTCGCCCTCGATCCCCTGCTCGGCCGCCCAGCGACGGATCTCGTCCTCGTCGAGCGTGAGGAGCGCGGCGACGTAGCGCTCGCGGTCGCCGAAGACGACCGCCTGCGACACGTACCGTGAGCGCTTCAGGTCGTTCTCGATGTTCTGCGGGGAGACGTTCTTCCCGCCAGCGGTCACGATCAGGTCCTTCTTCCGGTCGGTGATGGTGACGAGCCCGTGCTCGTCGATCTCCCCGACGTCGCCCGTGCGGAGCCAGCCGTCGGGCGCGAGCACCTCGGCCGTCCCCTCGGGGTCCCGGTAGTAGCCCTGGAAGACGGTCTCGCTGCGGACGAGGATCTCCCCGTCCTCGGCGAGCGCGACCTCGAAGCCGGGCAGCGCGGCGCCGACCGACCCGAAGCGGTAGCGCGCGCCGTTGTTGAGCGTGCACGCGGTCGTGCACTCCGTCAGTCCGTAGCCCTCGACGATGCGGAGGCCGAGCGCGTCGAAGAACTCGATCACCTCGGGGGCGAGCGGGGCGCCGCCCGAGATCGCGACGCGCAGGCGTCCGCCCATCCGCTCGCGGATCTTCCGGAAGACGAGCAGGTCGGCGAGCCGGAGCCTCGCCGCGAGCGCCGGCGGGACGCGGTCGCCACTCTCGCGCAGGCGGCTCGCCTTTCGACCGGTCGCGAGCGCCCACTCGATCAGCTTCCGGCGCGCCCCGGTCGCCTCCTCGAACCGGGCCGAGACCGTCGCGTGGATCTTCTCGTACACGCGCGGCACGCTGGGCAGGACGGTCGGCCGCACCTCGAGGAGCGCCTCGGGGACGCGCAGGGGATCGGCGAGGAACGCGATCGTGAAGCCGAGGTGGGCGCCGGTGAGGAGCATCAGCCGGCCGAAGTTGTGCGCGAGCGGGAGGTAGAGGAGGAGGACGTCGCTCTCCTCGACGTACCGCTCCTCCATGCGGTCGACGACGCTCGCCATCACGAAGTAGTTGCGGTGGCTCAGCATGCACCCCTTCGGCGGCCCGGTCGTGCCCGAGGTGTAGATGACCGTGTACAGGTCGTCCTCGCCGACCTCGGAGGCGACGTCGTCGAGCGCGCTCGGGCTCGAGCGCGCGAGCTCACGCCCCTCGGCGGCGAGGCCCGGAAGGTCGTCGAAGGTCAGGACGTGTTCGAGCGCGGGAAGCTCGTGGCGCCGGGCTTCGACCTTCGCGAGCTGGCGCGCGTCCTCGCACACCACCCCCACCGCCTCCGAATGAGCCAGCAGGTAGGCGACGTCGCCGGCGGCGCTCGAGGCGTAGATCGGCACCGATACGGCGCCGAGGCGGGCGAGCGCGAAGTCGAGGAGCGCCCACTCGAGGCCGTTCTGGGCCAGGATCCCGACGTTGTCGCCCTTCCCGAGGCCACGCGCGAGGAGCCCGTTCGCGTAGTCGCGGATCGCCGCGTCGGCCTCCCGCCACGAGACCTCGCGCCAGCCGCTCTCGTCCTCCACGAGGTACGCGGGGCTCGTCCGTGACGCCGCGACGGCCTCGTCCCACAGGCGGACGATGGTCCGCTCCCGCGTTCCCGCCGCCGTGGTCTCCGTCATCTGCGACGGAGCTTACTCGCGCCCGGAAGGGGTTCCCTCGCAGGCCTCGAACGTAGGGAATCCCCTACAGTTCCTCTTTCATGCGGACCACCTGGAAC
>JBKPTS010000062.1:0-8211 GCA_046735575.1 Actinomycetota bacterium | reverse complement strand
GGCGAGACGCGGGCGGCGATGGTCGATCTCAAGTTCTGCGACCTGCTCGGCACCTGGCAGCACATGAGCCTGCCCGTCCGCGCGCTCGACGAGTCGGCGTTCGACGAGGGCCTCGGCTTCGACGGATCCTCGATCCGCGGCTGGCAGGGCATCCAGGAGTCGGACATGCTGCTCATGCCGCAGGCCGAGTCGGCGATCCTCGACCCCGCAACCGAGGCGCCGACGCTCTCGCTCATCTGCGAGGTCGTCGACCCGGTGACCCGCGAGCCCTACGCGAAGGACCCGCGGCGGGTCGCACGGCGCGCGGAGGAGTACCTGCGCTCGACCGGCATCGCCGACACCGCCTTCTTCGGCCCGGAGTGCGAGTTCTTCGTCTTCGACGAGGTCTCGTACGAGCTCGGCCCCAATCGCTCCCACTACGCGGTCGACTCGGGCGAGGGGTACTGGAACTCGGGCAAAAACGGGCTGGGCTACACGGCGCGGCCGAAAGAGGGTTACTTCCCCGCGGCGCCGTCCGACACGCTCCACGACCTTCGCTCGGAGATGGTGCTGACGCTCGAGCGAATCGGGATCCCCTGCGAGTTCCACCATCACGAGGTCGCCTCGGGCGGCCAGTGCGAGATCGACCTGCGCTTCGCGCCGCTCACGCGCATGGCCGATCAGGTCATGACCTACAAGTACGTCGTCAAGAACATCGCGCGGCGCCACGGCAAGACCGCCACCTTCATGCCGAAGCCGATCTTCGGCGACAACGGCTCGGGAATGCACACGCACCAGTCCCTCTGGAAGGAGGGGACGCCGCTCATGGCGGACCGGTCGGGCTACGCGGGCCTCTCGCAGCTCGCCCGTGCCTACGTTGGCGGGCTCCTCTCGCACGCGCCGGCGCTCCTGGCCTTCTGCGCCCCGACGACCAACTCGTATCGCCGGCTCGTGCCCGGCTTCGAGGCGCCGGTCAACCTCGTCTACTCGCAGCGCAACCGCTCCGCCTGCATCCGCATTCCGATGTACTCGGAGGCGCCCAAGGCGAAGCGGATCGAGTTCCGCTGCCCGGACTCGGCGGCGAACCCGTACCTCGCCTTCGCGGCGATGCTCATGGCGGGGATCGACGGTATCCGCAAGGGCCTCGATCCCGGCCTCCCGGCCGACTTCGACCTCTTCGAGGAGGAGCACGCGGAGATCGCGCAGGTGCCGGGCTCGCTCCCGGAGGCGCTCGACACGCTCGAGCACGACCACGAGTTCCTGCTCGAGGGCGGCGTGTTCTCGGAAGAGCTGATCGACACCTGGATCGCCTGGAAGCGCGAGAACGAGGTCGACACGGTCCGTCTCCGGCCGCACCCGGCGGAGTTCTCGCTCTACTTCGACTGCTGAAAGAAGCGACGGCGGGTGCCTGACTTCGGTCAGGCACCCCACCGACCCAAGCGCGGCCGCTCAGCGCAGCTCGAACGTGACGCTCACGGTCGCGCTCGTCTCCTGCTTCCCGGGAACGATCGGCGTTGCGGCGTCCGCGCCGAGCGCAGCCTTCCCGGCGTAGGGCACCGGCTCGGCACCCGCCTCCGAGATCGCCGTGATCGACCCGAGGGATCGGCCGGCAGCCCCGGCGAGCGTCTCGGCGCGGGCGCGCGCAGCGGAGACCGCGGCGGCGAGTGCCTCCCGGTAGAGGCGATCGGAGTCGCTCCGCGTCAGGGCGGGGCCGGACACGTCGTTCGCGCCCGCAGCGGTGCCGGCGTCGATGAGTTCTCCTGCGCGCTCGATCGCGCTCGTGGCGGAGACGCTGTTCGAGGCCGAGTACCCGGTGATCACGCCGCCGGCGCCCGACACGGGCCACACGCTGACGTACTCGGTCTGCAGGTTCTTCGCCCCGGCGTCGCGCAGCGCGGCGAGGACCCTCCGCATGGCAGCGCCGTTCGCGGTCAGCGCCGCCTGCGCAGTCTCACCGCGCGTGTCGACCCCGAAGGAGAGCTGGGCGAGGTCGGGCACGGTCTTCACGCTTCCCACCCCGGTGACGGCGACGGTGTCGGGAGTCGCCGTCCCGGCGCCGGCGAGGTCCGGCGCGCCGACGACACCGGAGAGGGCGGCGACGGCTACCAGAGCAGGTAGGACGAGCAGCATGCGGGTCATCGGAGACCTCCGTTTCGATGTCGCCGCTGGTACGCCGCCGGGCACCCCGATCGTCACCGAAACCTCGCTCTGCGCAGGGGAGAAGCCCTGCTACGCTGCGCGCGCGATGGAGCGGGTGCTCGTTCTGAACGCGAGCTACGAGCCACTGAACGTCTGCTCGCTTCGCCGTGCCCACGTGCTCGTCTGGAAAGGCAGAGCAGAGATTCTGGAGGCGCACGGGCGGCCGCTCAGGTCGTCGACGACCGCCTTCCAGCGACCGAACGTGATCCGCCTGAGGACGTACGTGCGCGTCCCGCGGGCGGTGACGCGGCGCATCTCGAGACGCGTCCTCTTCGCGCGCGACGGCTGGCAGTGCGTCTACTGCGGATCGGAGAGCCCCCGACTGACGCTCGACCACGTGGTCCCGCGCTCTCGCGGAGGCACATCCGTGTGGGAGAACGTCGTGACCTCGTGCGCGCCCTGCAACCACCGCAAGGGCGACCGCCTGCTCGAGGAGACGAGCATGAGGCTGCGCAAGATCCCGAGGCCGCCGACCCCCGTTCTCTTCATCAGGCTCACCGCCGAGCAGATCCCGGACATCTGGCGCCAGTACCTGCCGGGGCTCGAGGCGGCGGCGGCGTAGCCGGCGAACACCGCTCACCCGTTCGCTCGTCCCCTCGAGCCGCGTCCTCGGTGGAGGCATCGGCGCGATCTCGGGACGCCCTCAGTCGCAGCCACTGTTAAGAACCTGCAGAGCGTCTAGGCCCTTCGGCCGCGGCCGCAGCGGTGCCCGCTTCTCGGGACGCGTCCTCAGCGCGCCATGGCGCGCTCCACGGCCTCCTGCTCCTCCGGCGAGAGCGCGACGGACGAGCGACCGCGGTCGAGGTCCTTCACGTAGATCCGCGCGTAGTCCCGCCCCTGGATGGCCGTGACGACGGTGCCCGTCCGCGTCGAGTCGAGGAGCGCGAGCGAGGCCGACTGCTGCCCGCCCGTGCCTTCGTAGGCGTCGTAGCGCACGACGGCGGTGTTCGTCACCGAGCCGTCGACGCGGCGATCGACGCGGGAGAGCCCGGCGGCGACCTCGTCCACCGCGCGGTGGAGGTCGTCGATCCGTGCCTGCAGGGAGACCGCGAAGGCGAGCAGGTCCTGACGCTCGCTGCCGAGCACGACCGCCTGGCTCGCCTGGAGACCGCCGACCCTCCTCCAGAGCGACAGGGCGACGACGAGCGCGATCGCCGCGACCGCGCACGCCGCGACCGCCACCGCAGCCGACGTGCTCACGGCTCGAAGGAGAAGATGACCGGGTACTCGTACGAGTTGTTGCTCGTGTTCGTCTCCCCCGGCACGGGCTGGACGTCGACCTTCACCGAGGTCTGCTCGCCGAACGGGACGAGGTTCCCCACCTTCATCGTCACCGTCTTCGTCTCGCCGGGGTCGATGATCGGAATCGTCTTCGAGACGACGATCGGGTTCGGCGTCTTCGGGATCGTCAGCGTGACCTTGATCCCCGTCTCCTGGCTGTCGCCGGAGTCCTCGACCGCGATCTCGAACGCCAGCTGCACCGTCGCCTTGATCGTGGTCGAAGTGGTCGTGGACAGCTGCTGGCCGCTCGGCAAAGCCTTGGTGTAGACGATCTGGCTTCCGTGCAGGCCGGTGGTCGAGCCGCCGGTGGCGGCCCCCTTGATCCGTCTCCAGATGGTCGCGAACGTCCGGGCGCTGACGAAATCGTCGTTCGTGACGAAGTCGGAGGAGGGCGCCTGCACTCCCTGGACGCCCTCGTCGGCCATCACGAGCTGGGCCGGTGCCTGGAAGCGGTCCGTCCACACGACGTCGCTCGCGAGCAGCCGCTGCGCCGGCTGGGCGAGCTGCTCCCCGGCCGTCTGGGCGTCCTTCGCGTTCGCCGTCTGCTGGAATGCCTTCTGCAGCCCCTTGAGGCCCGAGACCCTGAAGTCGAGCGCCTCGACGGCGCCGTCGTTCGCGTCGTGCAGGGGCCCGGGAGGATGGAGCGCCGCGGCCTTCTGCGCCTGCGACTCCGCGAGCTGGACGAAGCCGCCGAGCTTCGCATCCAGGTCCTCCTGCTTCAGGCCCGTCTGGGTGAGCGTTGTCGCCAGGCGGTCGCCGAGGCTGGCCGAAGCGCTCCCGATCGAGCCGATCTGCGCCATGTAGTTCGCGTAGCGGTCGTGCTTCTGGTTCGACGAGCAGCCTTCGACCCAGACCGCGAGCAGCACGATGACGAGGATCGCGAGGGCGATGAGCGCCACGAGGCGCAGGAGGGGCGTCATGCCCCCCGGCGGGCGCATCCGCCGGCGGGGAGGCCCCGAGCCGGCCCGGCGCGGGGGGCCGGTGATCCGCTCCGGGCCCTCCTCCCAGGTTGGCGGCTCCTCCTCCTCGAAGAAGTCGAAGTCGAGGATGTCGTCGTCGTGCGTCGTCACGCGCCGTCTGGGCCGCCACTCTAGACGAGGCGCAGGAGCGCAATGTTCAGCCGCTGCATACCGCGCAGGAGTTCGGCGGGGCACGGCCAACCAGGCTCGTACCGGTGTCGACTGCCGCTCTCGCACTTCCCACCCAGGAGCTCGTCCTCGGCCGCTACCGGCCGGTCCGTCCGCTCGGTAGCGGAGGCAACGGCTCGGTCTGGCTCGCCCGCGACGAGCAGCACGGCCTCGACGTGGCGCTCAAGATCATCGCCCGGGAAGGGAAGGGCGCCGCTCGGGCCGAGCGCGAGGCGCTCGCTGCACGCCGGCTGCGACACGACCGCTGCGTGCGCGCCTACGACGTGGGCCACGACCCGAGTCACGTCTATATCGCGTACGAGTACGTGCCGGGGCGCACGGTGCGAGAGGCGCTCCAAGCCGACGAGCTCTCGGATCGCGCGACGGTCGAGATCGCGTCGCAGGTGCTCGACGCCCTCGCCTACGCGCACCGGGCGGGCATCGTGCACCGCGACGTCAAGCCCTCGAACATCCTGCTCGAGCACAAGCCCACCGTGGCCGCCAGGCTTCTCGACTTCGGCCTCGCCCAGTTCGACGGCGCGGACACCCTGACCGCCGTCGGCGACGTCCCGGGCACCCTCGCGTACATCGCGCCCGAGCGGCTCGCGGGCGAAGAGGCGAGCCCGGCGAGCGACGTCTGGTCGGTCGGGGTGCTGCTCTGGGAGTCGCTCGCAGACCGCCATCCCTTCTGGGGCATGCCGCTCCAGGAGGTCGCGCGGGCGATCGAGGCGGGCGCGCCGCCGCTCGTGACCGAGCGGCCCGATCTCCCGCGAAGGCTCCTCGTCGCCGTCGACAAGGCGCTCGCGCCGAACCCGGACACCCGCCCCCGCGCCTCCGAGCTCGCGGCCGACCTGCGCCGCGCCGTCAACGCGCCCCAGCAGAGAGGGTCCCAGCGGACAGGGTCCCAGCAGAGACCGAAGCCCGTGCGTCCGGCCGAGCGGGTCGAGCCGACGGCGACGGTCGCGCACCTCGCGTCGACGGCGCTCTCGTCGGGTCTCGCGGCGGTGACTGCGGGGCTCGGGGCGACGCTCCTCCCATTCTGGCCGTCGAGCCTCGTCGCAGTCATCGTCCTGGCGGCCGCCGTCGCGGGCGCGTTGAAGCCGCGAGCCGGGGTTGCGATCGCGCTCGCCGCTCCCGTCTTCCCCCTCGGGAACCTCGCCGAGAGCGCCGCCGTCCTGTACGGGATCTTCGCGGTCTCCTGGCTCGCGCTCACCTGGAACGACGCTCGGCGCGGCCTCCTGTTCGCCGTCGGACCGCTGCTCGCGCCCCTGGGCGCGCTCGCGCTCGTCCCGCTCGCGGTCCAGCCGGCCCGGGGCGACGCGCGCAGGGCGGCACAGGGTGCGCTCGCGGTGCTCGCGGCCGCGCTCGTCGCGGGGACCGCGGGTCACGAGCTGCCCTTCGCGGGCGCCACTCCTTCCCTCGGAATTGCACCGCTGGACTCGCTCGGGGACGTCGCGTCCGCCATTCGCGGGACGCTGCTCGGGACACCGACGCTGCTCGCGGCTGCCGTAGTCGCCGCGGCTGCGTCCGCAGCGCTCCCCTACGTGCGCGCTCGCTCGCGCTACGGCCTCGCGGCGCTCGGGCTCGCGGTCACGGTCGCCTCCGTCGTCGCCGGGACCGGAGCGGCCTCGATCCCGCTCCTACTGGCGGTTTGGGCCGTCGCGGCCGTCTTTGCCGCGAGAGCCCCCCGCTAGACTCGGCCCGAGGGATATCCCTCTCGTATGGCCGTACTGCGCTCAATCGAGGCGAAGATCGAGGGCCTGTTCGAAGGCATCTTCGGCCGCGCATTCCGCACGCACGTCCAGCCGATCGAGCTCGCCAGGAAGCTCGTGAAGGAGATGGACGACCACCGCAGCGTGTCCGTCTCGCGCGTCTACGTCCCGAACGAGTACACGATCTACCTCTCTCCGCAGGACCGCCGTCAGTTCTCGAGCTACGAGGGCTCGCTCGTCGGCGAACTGCAGGAGTACCTGGCCGAGCATGCACGCCGCGAGCGCTACGCGCTGCTCACGCCTCCGCGAGTGCTCGTGACGACGGACTCGGACCTCGCCGTGGGCGAGTTCGGGATCGCGACGCGGCTCGTGGCGGGCGAGGTCGAGGAGCAGCCGCCGGCCGACCTGCCGGTCGAGGAGCCTGCGCAGACGATGGTCTACCGCACGCCTGCGCCGGCGCCCGCCCCCGCGCCGGAGCCGCCGCCCGCGCCCGCGCCGGACGTCGTCTCGCTCACGCTCGACGGGAAGAAGCACGCGGTCACCTCGCCGCGGGTCGTGCTCGGCCGCTCGCGCGACTGCGACCTCCGCGTCGCCGACCTCAACGCCTCCCGGCGCCACGCCGAGGTGCGGAGCGAGAACGGGGAGTTCTGGATCGTCGACCTCGGCTCCATGAACGGCACCCTCCTGAACGGACGGCGCATCGAGAAGGAACGGCTCGACGACGGCGACCGCATCACGCTCGGCTCGACCGACATCGTGTTCGGGCGCAAGAGCGCCGTTCAGGAGCGTCCACCCCGCGACGAGCAGCCGTGAGCGCCGCCTCTTTGCTCGCACTCTCGAACGACGACAGGCTCCTCGTCCTCAAGCTCGCCTTCCTCGTGCTCCTCTACGGCTTCATCCTCCTGATCGTGCGCAGCGCGACCAAGGACCTGGGCGGGGCGCCGCAGGAGAGCATCATCCTCGGGGCCGCGGAGGCGGAGAAGCTGCGGGCCCAGTACGCCCGCCCGAAGGCCCGGTTCCTCGTCCTCGCGGGCCCCGGCCTCGAGCACGGGAGCACGGTCGAGGTCGAGTCCTCGGCGGTCGTCGGCCGGGCGCCGGGAAGCGGCGTGCCGATCGACGGCGACGAGTTCGCGTCCGCGGAGCACGCGCAGATCGAGGCCGCCGCGGACGGCGTCTGGATCCAGGACCTCGGCTCGACGAACGGCACCTTCGTCAACGGCTCGCGCGTGACGTCGAAGCGGCTCCTGCAGCCCGGCGACGTCGTCCGCATCGGCGAGACGGAGCTCCAGCTCGAACGATGAGGATCGGCCGCACAGCTGTCGTCACAGACACCGGGCGGCGCCGGCTCGGGAACGAGGACGCCTACGTCTTCAAGCCCCCGTTCTTCGCGATCGCCGACGGCATGGGCGGGGCGCGCGCAGGCGAGATCGCCGCCGGCCTCGCGGCGTCCGCCCTCGAGGAGGGCGAGCCGAGGAGCGCGGAGGGGATCGTCGCGCTCATCGAGGAGGCCAACCGCCGGATCTGGGAGCGCTCGCTACAGGACCCGGACACCGCGGGGATGGGCACGACGCTGACCTCCGCGCTCGTGGACGCGGAGGCGGGAACGGTCGTCATCGGGCACGTGGGCGACTCGCGCGCGTATCTCCACCGCGGCGGGACGCTCGAGCAGCTGACGACAGACCACTCCCTCGTCGTCGAGCTGGTGGAGAGCGGGATCCTCACCCCCGAGGAGGCAGAGCGCCATCCGCAGCGGTCCGCGATCACGCGCGCTGTCGGGACGGAGCCGACGGTGCAGGTCGACGCCTTCACCGTGGACGCCGAGCCGGGCGACGTCTACCTCATCTGCTCGGACGGCCTCACCGACATGCTCACCGCGGAGGAGGTGGAGGAGATCCTCGGCCGCGCGCCCGACC
>JBKPTS010000061.1:0-33176 GCA_046735575.1 Actinomycetota bacterium | reverse complement strand
GCCCGGGGCCGTCCGCCGCTCGACATCCGGGCCGCGGCGCGCGCCGTCGCCGCGCGGTCGCGCGCCGCCCCCGCCTGCCCGGAGGTCGCGGTGGTGGAGGTGAACCCGCGGGTCGTCATGCCGGTGGGAGCGGTCGGGCTGGACGCGCGGATCGTGCTCTCGTCGTAGAGTCAGGCCCCCGTGAACACCGAGGTCTTCATCACCTGCCCGGTGACCGGGGTCGGCGCGACGACCGAGCGCTCGGAGCTCGTGCCGGTGACGCCTCCGCAGATCGCGGAGGCGGCGCTCGAGGCCGCGCGGGCCGGCGCGGCGATCGTGCACATCCACGTGCGCAACCCCGAGACCGGCGGCCCCGCCCGCGACCCCTCGCTCTACCGGGAGGTGGTCGAGCGGATCCGCGACTCCGACGTGGACGTCGTGCTCAACCTCACGGCCGGGATGGGCGGCGACCTCGTGCTCGGAGGGGTCGACTCCCCGCTCCCGCCAGATCCCGATGGCACCGACATGGCGGGCGCGACCGAGCGGCTCGCGCACGTGGCCGAGCTGCGCCCCGAGATCTGCACCCTCGACTGCGGGACGATGAACTTCGCCGAGGGCGACTACGTGATGACGAACACGCCCTCGATGCTGCGCGAGATGGCGCGCCAGGTCCAGGCGCTCGGCGTCCGCCCCGAGATCGAGATCTTCGACACCGGGAACCTCGTCTTCGCGAAGCGGCTGGTCGAGGAGGGGCTGATCGACCAGCCCGTGCTCGTGCAGCTCTGCATGGGCATCCCCTACGGAGCGCCGGACGATCCCACCACGCTCCTCGCCCTCGTCCACCAGCTTCCGGCGGACTGGATCTTCTCCGCGTTCGCGATCGGGCGCATGCAGCTGCCGTACGTCGCGCTCGCGCCGCTCGTCGGGGGCAACGTACGCGTCGGGCTCGAGGACAACATCTGGCTCGAGCGCGGGGTGAAGGCGACGAACGGCGCCCTCGTCGAGCGCGCCGTGACGATCCTCGAGGCGATGAACGTGCGCGTGCTCGGCCCCGCCGAGGTGCGCGAGAAGCTGCGACTACGGGGCGGATGACGTGAGACCGCGAGCACGGCGGCCGCGCAGCGACCGCGTTCAGGGGTTTTTGGCCTTGCGCGCGACGGGAGCCTGATGCGGATCGCCGTCGTCGGGGCGGGCGTCATTGGAGCCGGCTGGGCCGCGCGGCTCGCCGAGAACGGGGTCGACGCCGTCGTCTACGACCCGCGCCCGGACGCGGAACGCGGCGTGCGCCGGGTGCTCGAGAACGCCGAACGAGCCTGGAGCCGGCTGACGCTGGCGCCCCGCGCCCGCGGCACCGCGACGTTTGCAGGCTCGCTCGAGGAGGCGGTGGAAGGCGCGGACCTGGTCCAGGAGAGCGCGCTCGAGGACGAGGCGCTGAAGCGGCGCCTGCTCTCGGAGATCGAGGCGCACGCACGCTCGGACGCGCTGCTCTGTTCCTCGACCTCCGGCCTCCTCCCCACCCGGCTCCAGGCCGGCCTCGAGCACCCGGAGCGCTTCCTCGTCGCGCACCCTTTCAACCCCGTCTACCTGCTCCCGCTCGTCGAGCTCGTCGCGGGCGAGCGGACGGCAGAGGAAGCGGTCGAGCGGGCGGCGGCGTTCTACGCCTCGCTCGGGATGAAGCCGCTCCGCGTGCGCCGCGAGGTCGACGGCTTCCTCGCCGACCGGCTGCTCGAGGCGCTCTGGCGCGAGGCGCTCTGGCTCGTCGCGGAGGACGCGGCCACGGTGGAGGAGCTCGACGACGCCGTCCGCCTCGGCGCAGGCCTCCGCTGGGCCCAGATGGGCACGTTCCTCACCTACCGCATCGCGGGCGGGGAAGCGGGGATGCGGCACTTCCTCGAACAGTTCGGGCCGGCGCTCGAGTGGCCGTGGACGAGGCTCACGGACGTGCCGGAGCTGACGCCCGAGCTGGTCGAGAAGATCGCCGCCCAGTCGGACGCGCAGGCCGGCGGGCTCTCGATCGACGAGCTCGAGCGGATCCGCGACGACAACCTCGTCTCCCTCCTGCAGGCGCTGCGCACGCATCGCTACGGCGCCGGCGCCGTGCTGGCCGAGCACGAGGCACGGCTCTTCGCCGCCGCGCCGGAACCGCCCGCCCCCGATCCCACCCAGCCGCTCCTCCTGCACGAGACCGTGGTCGACGCCCGCTGGGTCGACTACAACGGCCATCTCACCGAGGCCCGCTACCTCCACGTCTTCGCGGAGACGACCGACGCCCTCCTGCGCCACGTCGGGGTCGACGCCGGCTACCTCGCGGGCGGGCACAGCGCGTACACCGTCGAGACCCACCTCCGGCACCTGCGCGAGGTCTCGGCGCTCGAGCCGCTCGAGGTGCGGACGCAGGTGCTCGGCGCCGACGACAAGCGCCTGCACCTCTTCCACACGCTGTCGCACGCGCGCACCGGGGACACGCTCGCGACGGGCGAGCACCTCCTCCTGCACGTCGACACCGGCGCCGGGCGCAGCTGCCCGTGGGTCGAGCCGGTGGCCGGCGCGGTCGCGGCGGCGGCCGAAGCGCACGCCGCCCTCCCGGTGCCGGAGGGCGCGGGCCGTGCGATCGCGTCGCTACGCGCCTAGCAGCGCAACGCCGAGCACGACGAGCACCGCCCCGGCGAGCCGCACTGCCCCCACCCGCTCGTGCAAGAGGGGCGCGGCGAGGGCGGTCGCGATGACGACGCTCGTCTCCCGGACCGCCGCCACGGACGCCGCGGGTGCCCGCGCGAGCGCCGCGAGCACCAGGATGTAGGCGCCGAAGGCGGCGAGCCCGGCCGCCGCGGTGGCCGGGCTGAGCGCGCCACGGACGGCAGGAGCTCCCCGACGCCGGAGCGTGAACGCGAGGAAGGCGACCGTGGGGAGGATCATCGACAGCTCCTGGTAGACGATCGGGGACGCGTAGCGGATGCCGTACTTGTCGACCAGGGTGTACGAGGCGATGCAGGCGGCGACCGCGAGCGCGAGCAGCAGGTCGACCTTCCCCGCGCGGCCGCCGACCCCGCGCACGAGCAGCACTCCCCCGGCGACGAGGAGCACGCCGAGCACCTGCGCCGCGGACGTCCCCGTGCGGAGGAGGAGCACGCTCGCGAGCAGGACGAGCACGGGAGCGCCGCCGCGCGCGATCGGGTACACGAACGAGAGGTCGGCGCGTGCGTACGCCGCGGTCAGAAAGACGAAGTAGGTCAGCTGGAGCAGCGAGGTGACGACGAGGTACGGCCACACCTGCGGATCGACGCGCCACGCCAGCGCCGCCGCGGGCGCGAACGCGACCAGGCCGATCGCGAGGGCCACGGCGGTCGCGGCCTGGATGTCGCGGGTCCCCGCGAGCACGAGGTTCCAGAACGCGTGCAGGAAGGCGGAGCCGAGGGCGAGCGCGAGGGCTAGCGCGGACATCGGGCAGCAATCCAATCAAGCTGCGTGAGATGCGTCACGATCCGCAGGTGAGCCGGCCCGACGCGATCGAGGCTCTCTCGAGCACGCGCTTCGACCTCCTCGTGATCGGCGGAGGGATCATCGGCTCGGCCGTCGCCGCGCACGCCGGGCGGCTCGGCCTGAAGGTCGCCCTCGTCGAGGCGGGCGACTTCGGCGGCGCCACGTCGAGCGCCTCCTCGAAGCTCGTGCACGGCGGCCTTCGCTACCTGCGGCTGGGCGACGTCCGGCTCGTGCGGGAGGCGCACCACGAACGGCGGGCGCTGACGAACCTCGTCGCCCCGCGCCTCGTCCACCGCGTCCCCTTCCTGCTCCCGCTGTACGAGGACGGCCCCTACCGGCCGGCGGTCGTGCAGGGCGCGATCCTCTTCTACTCCGCGCTCGCCCGCTCCCGGCTCAACTGGCTGGCTCGATCGGAGCGCGCGCGGGGCCTCGTGCCGCCGCTGCGCACGGAGCGTCTCCGGGCCTGCGCCCTCTACGCCGACGCGTGGACGAACGACGCACGGCTCTGCCTCGCGAACGTGCGGGCGGCCGCCGACGCGGGAGCCTGCGTGCTGAACCGGGCGCAGGTGGCCGACCTGCGGCAGGCGAAGGGGCGGGTCACGGGCGCCGAGGTACGCGTCGACGGCGAGCGCGTGAGCGTGGACGCGCGGGTGGTCGTGAACGCGGCGGGCCCGTGGGTCGACGCGGTGCGCCGCCTCGAGGACGCCGCCGCGGGGACGTCGGTGCTGCTCACGAAGGGCGTCCACGTCCTCGTCCCGGCGGAGAGCGCCTGGGGCGCGGCGCTGACGATCCCGCAGGACGAGGTGCGCGTCTCCTTCGCCGTGCCCTTCTACGGGATGCTCCTGCTGGGCACGACGGACACGCCGCACGACGCCGATCCTTCTTCGGTCGCGGTCGAGCCGGCCGACGTCGCGCAGGTCGTGCGAGAAGCGGGCGTCGCGCTCGATCCGGCGCTCGTGGCGCTCGAGCGGGTGCGCGCGACGTTCGCGGGCCTGCGCGTCCTCCCCGCCGGGGCCAGGGAGACGGCGAGCGCACGGCGCGAGACGGTGATCAGCCGCGGCCGCGGCGGCATGTTGAGCGTCGCAGGCGGGAAGCTCACGACCTACCGCCGGATCGCGCTCGAGACGCTCGCACGGCTCCGCCCGGACCTCGGCCTGCACCGGATCGACCGCCGTCCCTGGCCGCTGCCGGGGGTCGGCGACGCCGGCGCGGTCCGGCTCCCCGACGTCGACGCCGCGCTCCGCGAGCACCTCCTGCACCTGTACGGGACGCACGCCGCCCGGGTGCTCGAGCCGGCGCGCGACGACCCCGCGCTGCTCGAGCCGCTCCATCCGGACGGACCCGACATCGCCGCCCAGGCGCTGTACGCCGCGGCGCACGAGTGGGCCCTGACCCCCGGGGACGTGCTGCGCCGGCGGACGACCGTCTTCTACCGCGGCCTGGCCGGGGACGAGGTCGCGCGCCGGGTCGAGGAGCTGCTCGGGCGCCAGGCCGCCGTATAGACAAGAGCGTACGACGGCTGATATATGAGCGGCGCGCGTGGTCCCGGTTGCCTCGACATGAGCGTCGCGCGCGGGAACCGCCCCGCGGCGCGGGAGATCGCATGACGGACGTGGCAGGAACGCTCACGGCGCCGGAGCAGGAGGCGGAGCGCGAGGGCCGGCCGATCATCCGCGCCGAAGGCGTGTGGAAGGTCTTCGGCCCGAAGCCGGAGCGCCTCGTCGGGTCGGAGGACGCCTTCCTGCCGCGCGGCGAGCTGCGGGAGAAGACGGGCTGCGTCGTCGCCGTGCGCGACGTCTCCATCGAGGTGCTGCCGGGCGAGGTGTTCGTCGTCATGGGCCTCTCGGGGTCCGGGAAGTCGACGCTCGTGCGGACGCTGATCCGGCTGATCGAGCCGACCGCGGGCCGGATCGAGATCGCCGGCACGGACGTGACCGCCGCGCAGCCTGCGGAGCTGCGCAACCTCCGCCGCCACTCGGTCTCCATGGTCTTCCAGCACTTCGGGCTCCTCGCGCATCGGCGGGTGCTGGACAACGTCGCCTTCGGGCTCGAGGTGCAGGGCATGGGGAAGTCGGACCGCCTCGCGCGGGCCACGGAAGTCCTCCACCTGGTCGGGCTCGAGGACGCGGCGAACCAGTTCCCGGACCAGCTCTCCGGCGGGATGCAGCAGCGGGTCGGGCTGGCGAGGGCGTTCGCCGTCGACCCCCAGGTGATGCTCTACGACGAGCCCTTCAGCGCACTCGACCCGCTGATCCGCCGCGACATGCAGGACGAGGTGCGCCGCCTCCAGCGCGAGACCGGGAAGACGACCGTCTTCATCACCCACGACCTGGCCGAGGCGCTCCGGCTGGGCGACCGGATCGCGATGATGCGCGACGGCGGCATCGTCCAGCTCGGCACGCCCGAGGAGATCGTCGGCGCGCCCGCGGACGACTACGTCGCCAACTTCGTCCGCGACGTCCCCCGCAGCCACGTGCTCACCCTGCGCTGGGTAATGCGCGACCCCGGGCCGGGCGAGCCGACCGACGGCCCCAGGCTCGACGTGGGCACGACGATCCTGCACGCGATCCGCGTCGCCGGGGCGAGCGAGCGGCCGGTGTGCGCCGTGGAGGACGGGCGGATCGTCGGGATCGTGGACCGCGAGTCGGTGCTCGAGGCGATCGCGGGCGAGGAGGAGTAGTGTCGGTCGTCGGCGAGGTGGTCGTCCGCGCGCCGGCGCTCTCCCACCGGCCGTGGTGGAGGGGACGGCTCGTCCAGTGCGCGGCGATCGTCGCGCTCATGTACGTCGCCTACCGGATCTGGGACCTGCAGTACCCGTGGCCGAGCTCGCTCGAGTGGAACTCGCTCTCGCGCTATCTCGACAACTTCCAGCTCTGGCTCTCGAACAGCCGCAACGAGCCGAACCCGAGCTTCGTCTTCTCGATCTTCAACGGGTTCAGCTCCTTCCTCGACGATCTCGTCTCGTGGCTGAACTCGTTCCTGCTCGACCTCACCTGGGTCGGGACGACGGCCGCGTTCGTGCTGCTCGAGCTCCGCTTCGGGGGGGTGAAGGCCGCGCTCGGCATCCTCGCCGCCTTCGCGTCCTTCGCGCTCATGGGGCTCTGGGAGCCGAGCATGGAGACGCTGGCGCTGATGCTGGCGGCGGTCTCGCTCTCGCTCCTCGTCGGCGTGCCGCTCGGGATCCTCGCCGGGCGCTCGGACCGGTTCCAGCGGGCGCTCACGCCCGTGCTCGACGCCGCGCAGATCGTGCCGGCCTTCGCGTACCTGCTGCCCGTGGTGATCCTCTTCTCCGTCGGCTCGGCCGCGGCCGTGATCACGACCATGATCTACGCGGTGCCGCCGGCGGTCCGGATCACGGCGCTCGGGATCCGCGGGGTCGAGAAGAACACCGTCGAGGCGGCGGAGGCGCTCGGCTCGACCGAGCGGCAGGTGCTGACCAAGGTCCAGCTCCCGCTCGCGCGCCGCATGCTGCTCCTCGGCGTCAACCAGACCATCCTCTTCGCGCTCTCGATGGTGGTGATCGCCGGACTGATCGGCGGCGGCGGCCTCGGCGACGTGGTGACGAACGGGCTCTACTCCAACCCGGCGCTCGCCATCCTCGCCGGCTTCGCCATCGTGATCATGGCCATCGCGCTCGACCGCGGCACGGAGGCGATCGCCAACCGCACCGACCCGGTCCGCAGGCACCTGACCGACGCGAAGCGCAAGCGGCTGCGCCGCTTCACCGTCGCGACCTTCCTCGCCATCGCCGCGATCGTCGCCGTCGCGCGCGCAGTCGGCGTCGCGAAGGTCTACGGCGGCCGCAGCGCCCAGGAGTGGCTGGTCGCGAAGATCCAGGCGGCGCTCGACTACGTGCAGAACCCGTCCTCGTCGCTCTTCGGGGTCACGAACCCGATCGGCAACTTCCTGATCGAGCACGTGCTGCTGCCGCTGCAGCAGTTCCTGATCGAGACGCCGTGGTTCGTCACGGTCGCGGGGCTGACGGCGATCGCGTTCGTCCTCTCCGGGCTGCGCCCCGCGCTCACGGCCCTCGCCATGCTGCTCTCGATCGGCGTGCTCGGCATGTGGGAGCCGGCGATGGACACGCTCTCGCAGGTGCTCGTCGCCACCCTCATCACGGTCGCGATCGGCTTCGCGCTCGGCGTCTGGGCGGCGGAGACGCGGCTCGTCTCCAGGGTGCTGCGGCCGATCAACGACGTGCTGCAGACGCTGCCGCAGCTCGTCTACATCATCCCCTTCATCTACCTGATGCCGGTCTCGATCGTGCCCGGCATCGTCGCCGGCGTGCTCTACGCGTTCCCTGTGGTCGAGCGGCTGGTGGAGCGAGGCGTGCGCGACGTCGCGCCGGACGCGGTCGAGGCCGCGGGCGCCTTCGGCGCGACCCGTCGCCAGACGCTCGTGAAGGTTAAGGTCCCGCTCGCAGGCGACGCGATCATGCTCGGTGTCAACCAGGGGATCATCATGGTGCTCGCCGTCGTGGTCATCGGCGGCCTCGTGGGCTCGGGCGGGCTCGGGTACCTGGTCGCCCAGGGGCTGCAGCGCGGCGAGTTCGGGTTGGGGGTCCTCGCCTCGCTCGCGATCCTCGCCCTCGGCATCGCGCTCGACCGGGTCACGCAGGGGAGTCGGAGGAAGGTGGGCGACTGATGTTCAATCGCGCAGGCATCGAGTCTCGAACGAAGGAGGGCTACATGTCGAAACGTCTTGCGGGCGCCCTGTTCGGCGGCGTGCTCGCGCTCGGGGCGGTCCTGACGGTGCTCGTGGTCGGGAGCGCGACCGCGGGCAAGGCCGCGTGCGGCACGGTCACGCTCAACGAGCAGGCCTGGGCCGGCTCCACGGCCAACACGTACGTGGCGAAGTACGTCCTCGAGAAGAAGCTCGGCTGCACGGTCAAGATCACGCAGATCACCGAGATCCCCGTCTACCAGGCGATGGCCAGCGGCAAGGTCGACGCCGTGCTCGAGGACTGGCAGCACGTCGCCCAGTACAAGCAGTACGTCACGAAGCAGAAGACCGTCGTGCTCGTCGGCTCGAACGGCCTGCAGGGGCACATCGGCTGGTTCATCCCCAGGTACCTGCTCAAGCAGTACCCGCAGTTCAAGACCTGGAAGGGGCTCAAGGGCAAGGAGACGGTGTTCAAGAGCCCGGAGTCGGGCTCGCAGGGGATGTTCCTCGGCGGCGACCCGTCCTACGAGCAGAAGGACACGCAGCTGATCCAGGCGCTGGGCCTCGACTTCAAGCACGTCACGGTCGGGGCGGAGCCGGCGGAGGTCGCGCGCTTCACGCAGCTCATCCGCCAGCACAAGCCGGTGATCTTCTACTGGTGGACGCCGCAGTACCTGAACAAGAACCTCGACCTCGCCGAGGTCAAGCTCCCGGCACGCTTCAAGGGCTGCCAGGACGACGCGACCGCGGGCGGCAACGTCAAGCAGTACCGCTGCGCGTATGCGACGTACCCGCTCGAGAAGCTCTTCAGCAAGAAGTTCGCGACGAGCGGCTCGCCGGCCGTCGCGTTCCTGAAGAAATGGCACTGGCCCTCGAACGAGGACCAGAACTTCGTCGCCAACCTCATCGCCGGGCAGCACATGGACCCGGCGAAGGCGGCCGAGACCTACGTCAAGGCCCACCCGGCGCAGCTCAAGCAGTGGCTCGGGAAGTAGGCGCCTGAGTCCGCAGCACGTCACGCGTGGAGCCCGGGCCCGCTCGGGCTCCACGCTTTCGCCCCCGCCGATGATCTCGACCCCTCACTCGACTCGATGAGCGCGCCTCGCGCGGCCCGCGCGGTCGTGATCGGCTGCGGGATCGTCGGCTCGAGCGTCGCGTACCACCTCACGCGCGAGGGTCTGCGCGACGTCGTCCTCCTCGACAAGGGACCGCTCCCGAACCCGGGCGGCTCCACGGGCCACGCCTCGAACTTCATCTTCCCCGTCGACCACTCGAAGGAGATGGCCGCGCTCACGCTCGAGAGCGTCCGCCAGTACCGCGAGCTCGAGGTCTTCACGGAGTCGGGAGGGATCGAGGTCGCGCGCACCGAGGAGCGGATGCAGGAGCTCGCGCGGCGCATGTCCTCGGCCAAGTCGTGGGGCATCGAGCCCGTCTCGCTGCTCACGCCGGCGGAGGTGAAGGAGCTCGTCCCGTTCATCGAGGAGCGCGTGATTCTCGGCGGCTTCTACACACCGTCCGTCGGCGTGGTCGACTCGCTGCAGGCGGGGACGCTGATGCGCCGGCGCGGGCAGGACGAGGGCGCCCTGACCGTGCTCGCGAAGACGGAGGTGACCGGCATCGAGGTCGAGGGCGGGCAGGTACGCTGCGTGCTGACGAGCTCCGGCAACATCGAGGCCGAGCTCGTCGTCGTCGCCTGCGGCGTCTGGAGCCCCCGCCTCGCCCGCATGGCAGGGGCCGCGATCCCGCTGACCCCGGCCGTCCACCAGATGATCGACATCGGACCGTCGCACTGGTTCGCGGAGACGGAGAAGGGCATCGAGTTCCCGATCGTCCGCGACATGGACACGAACATGTACGAGCGCCAGGAGGGCACGGGCCTCGAGATCGGCTCCTACGCCCACCGCCCGATCCTGTACGACCCCGAGGACCTGCCCTCGAACGAGGAGGCGGCGCTGACGCCGACGGAGTTCCCCTTCACGCAGGAGGACTTCACGCCCCAGATGGAGCACGCCCTCGAGCTGATGCCGTCGATCGTCGGGGACGAGCAGGCGGGCATCAAGTACGCGATCAACGGGATCCTCTCGCTGACCCCCGACGGGATGCCCATCCTCGGCGAGACGCCCGAGGTGAGAGGGCTGTGGTCGGCGGCCGCCGTCTGGGTGAAAGAAGGGCCCGGCGTCGGCAAGGCGCTCGCCGAGTGGATCGTCCACGGCGAATCCGAGATCGACCTTCACACCTCGGACGTCGCCCGCTTCCACGAGCACCAGAAGACGCGGGCGCACGTGCAGGCGCGCACCGCAGAGGGCTTCAACAAGACGTACGGCATCGTCCACCCCTCCGAGCAGTGGGAGTCGAACCGCAACGTCCGTCTCTCCCCCTTTCACGAGCGCGAGCGGGAGCTGGGCGCGGTGTTCTTCGAGGTGGCGGGCTGGGAGCGGCCGCACTGGTACGTGTCCAACGCCCCGCTGCTCGAGGAGTTCGGCGAGCGGATCGCGCGACGCGAGGCCGAGTGGGACAGCCGCTGGTGGTCGCCGATCGTCAACGCCGAGCACCTGGCGATGCGCGAGCGCGTGGCGATGTTCGACCTCTCGGCCTTCTGCATCTTCGACGTCCTCGGCCCGGGCGCGCTCGCCGGGCTGCAGCAGGTGTCGCTGCGGCAGATGGACGTCGCGCTCGGCCGCGTCGTGTACACGCCCTGGCTCAGCCCGGGCGGCGGCTTCAAGGCCGACCTCACGGTCATGCGGCTCGGGGACGAGCACTTCCGGGTCGTCACGGGCGGCGCCCACGGCATGGGCGATCGCAAGTGGCTGCTCGACCACCTGCCGACGGACGGGTCGGCTGAGCTCTCCGACCTGACGAGCGCCTGGACGACGCTCGGGCTCTGGGGCCCGCGCGCCCGCGACGTGCTCGCGAGCCTGACGAGCGACGACGTCTCCAAGGAGGGCTTCCGCTTCGCGAGCTGCCGGACGATCGAGGTCGGGCCGCTGCGCGTCCTCGCCTCGCGCATCTCGTACGTGGGCGACCTCGGCTGGGAGCTGTACGTCCCGCTCGAGCAGGGTGCGAGGCTCTGGGACCTCGTCCGCGAGGCGGGCGAGCCGCACGGGATCGTGCCCGCAGGCATCGGCGTCTACGGGACGACCGGCCGGCTCGAGAAGTGCTACCGCGCGTTCGGCGCCGAGCTCGAGAGCGAGTACACCGCCGTCGAGGCGGGGATGGCCGGGCCGCGCGTGAAGGACGAGGACTTCGTCGGCAAGGAGGCGCACCTGCGCCAGCGGGACGAGGAGCCGGCCGCGATCCTGTGCACGCTCACCGTCGACGACCACACCTCGGCGAGCGGCGAGAAGCGGTACATGCTCGGGCGGGAGCCGATCGTCACCCGCGACGGCGAGCCGCTCACGGACGCCAAGGGGCGGCGCTCGTACGTCACGAGCGCCGGCGCGGGCCCCTCGCTCGGCAAGCACATCCTCATGGCCTACCTACCGCCCGAGCGGGCGAACGTGGGCGAGGCGCTCGCGGTCGAGTACCTGAACGAGCGCTACCCCGTGACCGTCGACGTCGTCGGCCCGACGCCGCTCTTCGACCCCGACAACGAGCGCGTGCGGAGCTGAGCCGGTGCGGATCCTCGTGTGCGTCAAGCGGGTTCCCATGACGGGCGGCCGGATCGTCCTGACCCCGGATGCGCAGGAGATCGACACCGCCCACCTCGGCTTCACGATCAGCCCGCACGAGGAGTGCGGTGTCGAGGAGGCCGCGCGCCTGATCGAGGCGCACGGCGGCGAGTCCGTGGTGCTCACGCTCGGTCCGCCCGAGGCGGAGGAGCAGCTGCGCGACGCGATGGCGCTCGGCGTCGACCGGGCGCTCCACCTGGTCACCGGCGACGAGTGGGACGGCCAGGCGACGGCGGAGGCTATCACCGAAGCCATCCGCTCCGAGGAAGCCGCGTCGGGCGGGTTCGACCTCGTCTTCTTCGGGAACGAGTCGGCGGACGCGGGCGGCTTCCAGGTCGGCCTCCGCGTGGCCCACGCCCTCGGCCGGCCCTGCGCGACCGGCCTCAAGGGCGTCGCGGTCGAGGGCGCGGAGGTCCGCTGCGAGCAGGAGGTCTCGGGGGGAATGGACGTCTACCGGCTCCCACTGCCCGCGGTCCTCACGGTGAAGGAGGGCCTGAACCTGCCGCGCTACCCGTCGGTCCCCGCGAAGCTGCGCGCGCAGCGCAAGCCCGTCGAGACGGTGACGCCGGCGCCGCGCGAGCTGCGGCTGCGGAAGGTCCGGCTCGTCGTGCCCGAGAGCAAGGGCAAGCGGGCGGAGCTCCTCGGCGAGGGCGCCGGCGCCGCCGAGCGCGTGGTCGAGGTGCTGCGGGAGATCGGCGTCGCGTGAGCGCTCTCGTCCTCGTCGAGCTGGACGCCGAGGGGGTGGACGAGCTCTCGCTGCAGGCGCTCGCCTTCGCACGCAGCCTCGCCTCCGGCGATGAGCTCCATGCGCTCGCGGTCGGCGTGCCTGGTGACAACTTGTCACAAGGCATGGCGGGTGAGCTGGGCGCGCACGGTGTGTCGACCCTCCACGTCGCGGAGCACGAGGCGTTCGGCTCCTACGCACCCGCTGCCGCCGCTCGCGCGCTCGTGGAGCTCGCCGCGCGGCTGTCGCCCGACGCGATCGTCGCCGCCGGGAGCGAGCGCGGGAACGAGATCCTGGCCCGCGCGGCCGCGCTCCTGGACCTGCCTCTCGCCGCCAACTGCGTCGAGGCGACGGCGGGCGAGCCGCTGCGCGTCACGCGCCAGCGCTGGGGCGGCAGCCTGCTCGAGGAGGCCGAGCTCGTCGGCGCGCCCGCGCTCCTCACGGTCGCGCCGCACGTCGTCGCCGCGGCTCCCGCGAACGGCGCCGCCGCCTCGGTCGAGAGCTTCACCCCGACGCTCTCGCCCGACGAGCTCGCGGTCCGCGTGCTCGAGCACGTCCGGGCCGAGACGGAGGGCGTGTCGCTCGCCGACGCGAAGGTCGTCGTCTCGGGCGGTCGCGGCACCGGCTCCCCCGAGGGGTTCGAGGCGATCGAGGAGCTCGCCCGGCTCCTCGGCGGCGCGGTCGGCTGCTCCCGGGCCGTGACGATGGCCGGCTGGCGGCCGCACACGGACCAGGTCGGCCAGACCGGGACGAAGATCGCGCCGGAGATCTACATCGCCTGCGGGATCAGCGGGGCGACCCAGCACATGGCCGGCTGCAAAGGGGCGAAGCGGATCCTCGCCGTCAACACCGACCCCGACGCCTCGATCATGGCGAGCGCGGACTACGCCGTCGTCGGCGACCTGCACGAGGTCGTGCCCGCGGTCTCGGCCGCGCTCAGGAAGGCGAGGGGCACATAGGGACGACCGCCTCGGCCGTCGCCCTGGCCGCGGTGCTCGTGGTCTGCGGCTGGCTGTTCGCCCGCCGCGCGCTCTTCCTCGTCCGGCTCGTCCGCGCCGGGAAGCCGACCGAGCGCTTCGACGACATGCCCGGCCGCGTCCGCAGCGAGGCGGTCATCGTGCTCGGGCAGAAGAAGCTGCTGCAGCGGGTCGTCCCGGGCCTCATGCACGCGTTCATCTTCTGGGGCTTCCTCGTCCTCTTCCCGACCATCCTGCTCGCGCTCGTGTGGACGGCCGACCCCGATCCCGGCCTCGGCGCCTCGACGCCGCTCGGCTGGCTCGAGAGCCAGGGCTGGTTCGCGCTTCTCGTGGACGTCTTCGTCGTGCTCGTGCTCGTCGGCGTCGTGACCGCGCTCGCCATCCGGAAGGTGCAGCGCCCGGAGCGCTTCCACGGCAGCCACCTCGGCGAGGCCGACCTGATCCTCGGGCTGATCGCCGCCGTCGTGACGACGCTCCTCCTCTGGCACGCGTCGCTGATCGCCGCCGGGCTCGAGCCGTGGCCGGCCGGCTGGTCGCCGGTCTCGAACGCGCTCTCGACCCTGCTGCCGGGCGGACACGCGGCGGACGTCCTCGAGCGCGTCTTCGTCTGGGCGCACGTGCTCGTCGTGCTCACGTTTCTCGTCTACCTCCCCCGCTCGAAGCACCTGCACATCGCCTTCGCCGCCATCAACGTCTTCTTCTCGCGTACCCGCGCGCGCGGGCGCCTCGAGCCGCTGCGCTTCGACGCCGAGGACGAGGCCGACCTCCGCTTCGGCGCCGGGACCGTCGCCGACCTGACCTGGAAGCAGGCGCTCGACGCCATGTCGTGCACCGAGTGCGGCCGCTGCCAGGACGCCTGCCCCGCGTGGGCGACCGGCAAGGCCCTCTCCCCCAAGCTCCTCGTGATGGGGCTCCGCGACCAGCTGTTCGCGGAGGGGCCCGCGCTGCTCGACGGCGGGGACACCACGCCTCTCGTCCCGGGCGCCGTCAGCGACGAGGTCGTGTGGGACTGCGTCACCTGCGGCGCGTGCGTGCAGGAGTGCCCGGTCTCGATCGAGCACGTCGACCACATCGTCGACCTGCGCCGGCACCTGGTGATGGTCGACGCGCGTTTCCCGGGCGAGGCGGAGCCGATGCTCCGCGACGTCGAGCGCGCCTCGAATCCGTGGGGGAAGCCGCAGGCGGAGCGCGCCGGATGGGCGGAGGGCCTCGACGTGCGCGTGCTGAAGCCCGGCAGCCGCCCGCCCGAGCTCCTCTACTGGGTCGGCTGCGCCGGCTCCTTCGACGAGCGGGCGCGGGACGGGGTCGTGGCCACGGCGCGCCTACTCCGCCGCGCCGGCTTCGACGTCGGGATCCTCGGCCCCCGCGAGTCGTGCACCGGAGACCCGGCGCGGCGCATGGGCAACGAGTACCTCTTCCAGACCCTCGCCGAGCAGAACATCCGCACGCTCGACGAGACCGGTGCGCGGACGATCGTCACGAGCTGCCCGCACTGCTTCAACACGCTCGCGAACGAGTACCCCGACTTCGGCGGCCGCTACGACGTCGTCCACCACACCGAGCTCCTCGCGGAGCTCGTGCAGGAAGGCCGGCTCTCCCCCGCCGCCGGCGACGCCGAGATCACGTACCACGACTCTTGCTACCTCGCCCGCCACAACGACGTCGTCGCCGCGCCCCGCGAGCTCGTCGCCCGCATCGGCAGGCCGCTCGAGATGGCGAGGAGCGGGAAGCGGACGTTCTGCTGCGGCGCGGGCGGCGCCCACATGTGGATGGAGGAGCGGGCCGCGCCGATCAACGAGGAGCGCGTGCGCCAGGCGGCCGAGACGGGGGCGGACACGCTCGCCGTCGCCTGCCCCTTCTGCACGCTGATGCTGGACGACGGCGTGCGTCAGAGCGGCAGCGACCTGCGAGTGGCCGACGTCGCAACGCTGCTCGACGAGTCGATCGACCGCCGTGACGCCCGCGCCGCCCGGACCGCATCGTGAGCGCGAAGTTCCACGATATGATCACGCGCCGATGGCGGCACGGACCGGGACGAAGGCGATCGACCGCGCGGCGCAGCTGCTCGTCCGCGTCGTCGAGAGCGCCCACCATGAGACCGTGGGCGAGCTCGCGGAGACGACCGGGCTCCCCCGCAGCACCGCGTCGCGGCTCGTCGGCGCCCTCGAGCGGCAGGGCCTCGTCCAGCGGGACGGACAGCGCGGCGACGTCCGCCCCGGCCCGGTGCTCGTCAGCTTCGCCCGCCGCGCGGGGCCGGCAGCCGACCTCCTCGACGTCGTCTGCGAGGAGGCGCTCGACCGCCTCGCGGAGACGACCGGAGAGACCGTGAACCTGGCCGTGCCCTCCACGCGAGGCGTGGAGCAGCTCGCGCAGCGGGACAGTCGCCACTTCCTGGGCTCGACCAACTGGGTCGGCCGCACGGTGCCGTACCACGCCTCGGCCGTGGGCAAGGTGTTCCTCGCCTTCGGCACGGCCCCGGTCCCGCGGCGGCTGGAGCCGCTGACGCCGCGCACGATCGTCGACCCGGACGACCTCGAGCGGGACCTCGCGCAGACCCGCGAGCGCGGCTACGCCACCGCGGTCGAGGAGCTCGAGCCCGGGCTCTGGGCGCTCGCCGCGCCCGTGCGAACCGAGGAGAGCGTCCTCGGCGCGCTCAGCCTCTCCGGCCCCACGGTCCGATTGCACGACGGCCAGCTCGAGGAGCTCGGCCGGCTACTCGTCGCGGAGGCGGAAGCCGTCTCCGCCCGTCTCGAGAAGGAGGAGCGGTGAGCCCCATCAACGAGCACCCGGAGGTGCTGTTCTACTCGCGCATCCGTCGGTCGCCCTACTTCTACGCGTCGCGCAAGCACGGCGTCCAGAAGTACAGCTTCTACAACCACATGTACCACCCCCGGCACTACGCCGACCCGGTGGAGGAGTACTGGCAGCTCCTGAACGGCGTCACGCTCTGGGACGTCGGCGTCGAGCGCCAGGTCGAGATCACCGGCTCGGACGCGTTCGCCTTCACGAACATGCTCGTGCCGCGCGACCTCTCGAAGTGCGAGGTCGACCAGTGCAAGTACGTCTTCGTCACCTCGCACGAAGGCGGGATCCTGAACGACCCGGTGCTCCTCCGGCTCGGCGAGAACCACTTCTGGCTCTCGCTCGCGGACAGCGACATCCTGCTCTGGGCCTGGGGCGTCGCGCTGAACGCCGGGCTCGACGTGCAGATCGGCGAGCCGGACGTCGGCCCGCTGCAGGTCCAGGGCCCGAGATCGAAGGACGTGATGGTCGACCTCTTCGGCGAGAGCATCGTCGACATCCCCTACTACTTCTGCCGCTCGTACGAGCTCGACGGGATGGACGTCATCGTCTCGAGAACGGGCTACACCGGCGAGCTCGGGTACGAGGTCTACCTGCAGAACGCGACCCGCGACGGCGTGAAGCTGTGGGACGCGATCCTGCAGGCCGGCGAGCCGCACGACCTCGCCGTCATCGGCCCCTGCCACATCAAGCGCATCGAGGCGGGGATCCTCGCACTCGGCTGCGACATGTGGTTCGACACGAACCCGTACGAGGTCGAGATGGGCTACGAGTGGATGGTCGACCTCGAGCAGGAGGCCGACTTCATCGGCAAGGAGGCGCTCAAGCGCATCAAGGCCGAGGGCGTCTCACGGAAGCTCGTCGGCGTCGAGATCTCCGGCCCGGGTCTCGGGAGCTACAACGACAGCTCGATGATCGACTACTGGCCCGTTTCGAAGGACGGCAAGGCCGTCGGCCGCGTCACCTCGGCCTGCTACTCCCCGCGGCTCGAGAAGAACATCGGCTACGCGATGCTCCCGATCGAGCTGACGGAGTTCGACACGGAGCTCGAGGTGGAGGCGCCGACGGGCAAACAGTCCGCCGTCGTCGTCCGGAAGCCCTTCATCGACCCGAAGAAGGACACCCCGAAGCAGGAGGTCGCACTGACCGGAACCGGGGAGGCCTCCCACGTCGACTGAGTCGCTGCACTCGCTGCTCGCCCGACCTCGGTACGAGGTCATTCCGCTCGTGGGCGTCGAGGATTCGGTCCTCGAGCACGTCCCGACCGAGGTGAAGGTGACGGTGACCACCTCGCCGCGGAAGGGGCTCGAGCCGACGCTCGAGCTCTCGGAGCGGCTTGCCGCACGCGGCTACACGGTGGTGCCGCACCTCGCGGCCCGTCACGTCCGCGACCGGGCCGAGCTCGCGGAGATCGCCGAGCGGCTGCACGGGTTCGGGGCGAACGACGTCCTCGTCATGGCCGGCGACGCGCCCGAGCCCGTGGGCGAGTTCGAGGGCGCGCTGCCGCTCCTGCGGGCTCTCGCGGAGCTCGGGCGCCCGTTCCCCGAGGTCGGGATCACCGGCTACCCCGAGAGCCACGCCTTCATCAGCGACCGGGCGACGGTGAAGGCCATGTTCGAGAAGGAGGAGTTCGGGACATACATCGTGAGCCAGATCTGCTTCTCGCCGGAGGCGACCGCGGAGTGGGTGGCGGCCGTCTGGGAACGCGGCACCCGGCTCCCGATCCACCTCGGGCTTCCCGGGGCCGTCGACCGCGCCAAGCTCCTGCGCGTGTCGGAGCGCATCGGGGTCGGGGACTCGATCTGCAGGCTGCGAGACGACCCGAGCGAGGCGGAGGAGTTCGATCCCGGGCCGCTCGTGGACGGGCTCGAGCAGGCAGTGGAGGAGCGGCGGAACGTGGCAGGGTTCCATGTCTTCACGTTCAACGAGCTCGAGGCGACCGAGCGCTGGAGGCAGCGGCTGCTCGAGCCGGTGCGGAGCAACTGAGGGAGGGAGCGCGATGGCGGTAGAGGTCGATCTGGTGCGGGCGATGGAGGTCCCGACCCGGCTCGTGCACGGGCCGGGAGCCGTGGGCTCGATCGCCGGGACGCTGCGCGAGCTCGGCGTCGAGCGCCCCCTCGTCGTGACCGATCCGGGCGTCGCCGCGGCGGGGCTCCTCGACAGGGTCGTGGAGCACCTCGGCGAGCACCTCGTCTTCGAGGAGGTGCGCCCGAACCCGGACATCGCCCTCGTCGACCGAGGCGCAGCCGTCTTCCGCGACTCCGGCCGCGACGGGCTCGTCGCCCTCGGCGGCGGCTCCTCGATCGACACCGCCAAGTCCATAGGAGTCGTAGCCGAGCACGGCGGCTCGATCCTCGACTACGAGTACGGCCGCACGCCGCTCTCGCGCCGCATCCCGCCGCTCGTCGCCGTTCCCACGACGGCAGGAACCGGAAGCGAGGTGACGCTCTGGGCGGTCATCACCGACCACGACCGGGGCGTCAAGTTCAACGTCGGCGGGACGCCGCTGATCGGCCCCCACGTCGCCCTCGTCGACCCGGAGCTCATGCTCGGCCTGCCGCGCGCGGTCACGGCCGCGACCGGCATGGACGCGCTCTCGCACGCGATCGAGTGCTACACCTGCGACTACCACCAGCCGTTCACGGACGCGGTCGCGCTGCACGCGATGGAGCTCGTCGGGCAGTGGCTGCGGGCGGCCGTCGAGGACGGCTCGAATCTCGAGGCCCGGACGCACATGGCGCACGCCGCGACCCTCGGGGGGATGGCGTACGGCACGGAGAGCGCCGGCGCCGCCCACGCGATGAGCCAGTCCGCCGGAGGCGTCCACGACTGCCCGCACGGCGCGCTGACCGCGCGCGTGCTCGGGCCGGTGTGCGAGTACAACGCTCCGGCGGAGCCCGAGCGCTACGCGCGCATCGCCCGTGCGCTCGGCGTGGCCGCCGACGCCCGTGACCAGCTCGAGCTCGCCCTGGCGGGCGTCGAGGCGGTCTACCGGCTGACCGACGACGTGGGAATCCCGACGATGGAGGAGCTCGGCTTCTCCGAGGACGAGATCCCGCTGCTCGCCAGGATCGCGTACGAGGACCCGCAGACGATCGGCAACCCGCGCGAGGTCGGGCAGGCCGACTACGAGGACATCTACCGCGTGGCGTTCTCGAAGGGAAAGCGGTGAGCGTCGCCACGCGCGACTACCAGATGGTCGTCGGCGGCTCCTGGTCCGAGTCGCAGTCGGGAGCGCGCTTCGACGCGACGAGCCCGGCGACCGGCGAGGCCATCGGCACGGTCCCGGAAGGAACTCGCGAGGACGTCCAGCGCGCGATCGCGGCGGCGAACGCCGCCCGCCGCGACTGGGCCGCGCGCTCCGCCTTCGAGCGGGCCGCCGCCATGGAGCGCGTCGCCGACGTCATCGAGGAGCGACGCGACGACCTCGCTCGCACGCTGAGCCTCGACCAGGGCAAGCCCCTGCACGCGGAGGCATACGGCGAGGTCGAGGAGCTCCTGGTCTACTGGCGCATGGCGGCCGCCGACGCGACACGCGTCGCCGGCTCGATGCCGCCCTCTGTCGACGCGGGCAAGCGGATCCTCGCCTATCGGGTGCCGCGCGGAGTCGCCGGGATCATCACCCCCTGGAACTGGCCCTACACGATGCCCGCGGAGCTGATCGCCCCCGCCCTCGCCGCGGGGAACGCGGTCGTCTGGGTGCCGGCGCCGTCGACCTCGGTGTGCGCGGTCAAGCTCGCCGAGTGCATCGTCGACGCCGAGCTCCCGGCCGGCGTCTTCTCGATGGTCACGGGCCCCGGCCCGGTCGTCGGCGACGAGGTCGCCGCAAAAACCGGGACCCAGGCGGTCGGCTTCATCGGCTCCATCGCCACCCGCCTGCAGGTCGCCGCGCGTGCCGCCGGGAAGATGACGCTGCTCGAGCTCGGCGGGAACGGGCCGATGATCGTCCTCGACGACGCCGACGTCGAGGCGGCGGCCGAGGCGAGCCTCGTCGCCTCCTTCCTCTGCGCCGGCCAGAGCTGCACCGCCGGCGAGCGCTTCCTCGTCCACGAGGCCGTGCACGACGAGTTCGTGGAGGCGCTGCGTGGAGCCGTCGAGCGCTCGATCCGGCTCGGCGATCCCTTCGCCGAGGAGACGACGATGGGCCCGCTGAACAACGAGCCGACCGCGGAGAAGACGGACCGGCACGTGGCCGACGCGGTGGAGCGGGGAGCGGAGGTCGTGCTCGGCGGGGAGCGCGCGGAGGGCTTCCCGACCGATCTCTACTGGCAGCCGACGGTGCTCGACGAGGTGACCGAGGAGATGGAGGTCGCCCGCGAGGAGACGTTCGGCCCCGTGATCCCGATCACCCGCATCTCGAGCGACGACGAGGCGTTGCAGATCGCGAACGGCGCGAGCTACGGGCTCCTCACCGCGGTCTGGACGCGCGATCTCGCGCGCGGGCTCCGCTTCGCCGAAGCCGTGGACGCGGGCTGGGTGAACGTGAACGAGTCGACGAACTACTGGGAGAGCCACCTCCCCTTCGGCGGTCGCGCGGGCTCCGGCTCGGGGGTCGGTCGAGTCGGCGGCAGCCAGGTGCTCGACGCGTTCACGGAGCCGAAGACGGTCGTCCTCACGCTCGGCTGAGCCGCGGCGCGGGCGGCCGCTCGGGCCCAGCGTCGACACCGGTGTCTGACACCGCTCGTCGGGCGCGCGCACGCGACGGTTGGCCGCGTGGGCCAACTGCAGGGGATTCGCAGATAGCGTCCTTGTGCCGATTGCTGCGAGTGTCTGACACCGTCTGACAACGCGTCGCGGCGCTCGGCCCTCGAGCGTTGCGCCGACCCCGCCCGGAAGCGCAGACTGGTTGTCGAGCATGAGCCTCACCGAGAGACTCGCGCGCGCCACGAGCCGTCACCCGTGGCGCACGTTCGGCGCCTGGGTCGCAGCGATCGTCTGCGCCCTCGGGCTCGTCGTCGTCTTCCTGCCCGGGAACCTGACGACGAACGGCCACGTGACCGGGAACCCGGAGTCGAAGCAAGCGGAGGACCTCTTCGACCAGCGCTTCCCGCCGGACCAGAACGGCGTCGACGAGCTGATCGTCGTCCGCTCCTCGACGAGAACCGTCGCCGACCCCGCGTTCCGGAGCTTCGTGCAGCGGCTGGTCGGGGAGGGAGAGCTGACCGGCGTCGTCTACCACGCCTCCACCTACTTCGACACGCACGATCCCAGGCTCGTCTCGCGCGACCGCCACGCGACCGTGATCGCGATCCAACGCCGGCAGGACGTCGATCAGCTGCTCCCGGTCGTCGAGCGCGCCGACGGCCGCGACGGCTTCAGCGTGGCGATGACGGGCGAGGGGACGCTCGACCACGACTTCAACGACCTCTCGCAGCACGACCTGAAGTCGGGCGAGCTCAGCGTCGGGCTGCCCGCGGCGCTCATCGTCCTGATCCTCGTCTTCGGCGCGATCGTCGCCGGGCTCGTGCCGCTCCTCATGGCGATCGTCTCGATCGTCGTCGCGCTCGGGCTCTGCGCGCTCGTGGCGGAGGCGTTCACGCTCTCCGTCTTCGTCGTGAACATGCTCACCGGGATGGGGCTCGCCCTGGGGATCGATTACTCGCTCTTCGTCGTCTCCCGCTACCGGGAGGAGCGCGGCCTCGGGAGGAGCGAGCCCGACGCGATCGGAGCCGCGGGCGCGACGGCCAGCCGCGCCGTCCTCTTCAGCGGCTCCGTCTTCGTCATCGCGCTCTCCGGGATGCTGCTCGTGCCCTCGAACGTGATGAAGAGCCTCGCCGTCGGCGCGATCGCCGTCGGCATCGTCTCCGTGCTCGCGGCGCTGACCCTCCTCCCCGCCCTCCTCGGCCTGATCGGCGACGGCGTGAACCGGCTGCGCGTGCCTTTCGTCGGCCGCAACATCGGCGCCTCGCAGGAGGGGCGTTTCTGGGGAGCGGTGGTGCGCGCCGTCATGCGCCGCCCGGTGGTCAGCCTGCTCGCCGCCGGAGCGCTGCTCGTCGCCCTCGCCCTCCCGACGCTCGGCCTGACGCTCGGCGCAAGCGGCGTCAGCACCCTCCCGAACCGCCTCGAGTCGAAGCGAGGCTTCGAGGCGCTCCAGCGCAACTTTCCGCAGCTCTCCTCGAGCCCCGCCCTGATCGCCGTCGAGGGCGACGTTCGGGCGCCGCACATGCGCGCCGCGATCGCGCGGCTGCGGGCGGAGCTCGCCCGCGACCCGATCTTCGGCCGCAGCGACCTGCGGGTCACGCCGGGAGGAGACGCCGCCGCGATCGGCGTCGAGCTCGGCGGCGACAAGACCGGCGAACGCGCGCTCGACGCCGTGCGCCACCTGCGCGCGGACGTGATCCCACAGGCCTTCGCCGGCACCGGCGCGCGCGTCCTCGTCGGCGGCGACACCGCCGACAACGTCGACTTCATCGACTCGATGAACTCCTGGCTTCCGCTCGTCATCGTCTACGTGCTCGGCTTCAGCTTCGTGCTGCTGACGATCGTGTTCCGCTCGATCGTCGTCGCGGCGACGTCGATCGCCCTCAACCTGCTCTCCGTCGGCGCCGCCTACGGCCTCGTGATCATCGTGTTCCGGCACGGGATCGGCAGCGGGCTCCTCGGCTTCCAGCGCGTGAGCGCGATCGAGGCCTGGGTGCCGCTCTTCCTCTTCTCGGTGCTCTTCGGGCTCTCGATGGACTATCAGGTCTTCCTGCTCACCCGCATCAAGGAGCGCTTCGACAAGAGCGGCTCCACGAACGACGCGGTCACCTACGGCGTCGCCTCGACCGCACGCCTGATCACCGGCGCGGCGCTCATCATCGTGGCCGTCTTCAGCGGCTTCGCCATGGGCGACCTCGTCATGTTCCAGCAGATGGGCTTCGGGATCGCGATCGCGCTCCTGATCGACGCGACCATCATCCGCTCGGTCCTCCTGCCTGCGGCCATGTGCCTGCTCGGGAGGTGGAACTGGTACCTGCCACGCTGGCTCGAGTGGCTGCCGCGGGTGCAGATCGAGGCCCGTGGCGCCGAGCGGCCGGCGGCCGCCCGGGCCTGACCTCGATGACCGACGTCGACATCCCTGCCGGCACGGCGCGCATCCATGTGCGTGAGCCGCGTGAGCCTGCGGCCGCCCTCGTCCTCGGGCACGGCGCGGGAGGAGGCCTCGAGGCTCCCGATCTCGTCGCAGCGAGCGAGGTCGCTCTCGAGGCGAGCTTCCGGGTCGTCCTCGTCGAGCAGCCCTACCGCGTCGCCGGCCGGCGCTCCCCGCCGCGTCCGCCCCAGCTCGTCGCCGCCTGGACCGCGGTCGTCGAGCGCCTGCGCGGGGACGAGCTCGCCGGACTCCCGCTCGTCGTCGGCGGGCGCTCGCTGGGCGCGCGCGTCGCGTGCCGCACGGCAGGCGCGACCGGCGCCGTCGCCGTGCTCTGCCTCGCCTTTCCGCTCCTCCCCCCGCGGCGCGGCGGCAAGCCGGCGCAGAGCCGCCTCGAGGAGCTGGACGCCGTGACCGTCCCGACCCTCGTCGTGCAGGGCCGAAGCGACCCCTTCGGGGTTCCGCCCCCGGGTCCGTCGCGGCGCGTAGTCACGGTGGCGGGCGACCACGGCCTCAAGTCCGACCTCGCCGCCGTCCGTGTGGCGGTGCGCGACTGGCTTCCGGACGTGGTCGCCCTCGAGCGCGTCTGATCGCCGAGGAAGACGGCTCCGCGACGGCCCGAGCGTCCGCGAGGCGCTAGGGCCGGATGTTCTGGTTCAGCCGGAACACGTTCTCCGGGTCCCACGCGCGCTTGAGCGCCACGAGGCGCTCGTACTTCGCCTCACCGTAGATCGAGCGCGCCAGCCCATCCTCGACCTCGGCGACGTCGTTGACGTAGCGGCCGGCCAGCTCGTACGGCTGCGCCTCGGCGAGCGAAGCCCGGCCCCAGGCGCGGCAGACCTCGTCCAGCTCGGGGTCGTCCCACTGGATCTCAGCCGCCGCCCAGTAGAGGCCCGCCCGGCCCGTAAACGCGCTGTCCTCTTCGGGCACTGCGGCGATCGCGCGCCCGCACGACCAGACCGAGTATTCGCCCACCGCCCCCGGCGGCACGCCGGCGACGCGCTCGACCCAGGCGCTCACGACGTCGCCGGGCAGCGCGCGCAGGAAGGCGCTGCGCATGGAGAAGCGGTGACCCCATGCGGTCGCATCGTCGGCGAGGCGCTGCGTGGTCAGGTACGGCTTCGTCTCGATCGAGTCGACCGCCGCGCCGTCCAGGCCGCGAAGCGCCGCCAGGTCGCGCTCGGCGTCGGCAGCCGGCCCGCAGTGGAGGACGGTCGTGTACACGAGCGGACGTCCGGCCAGCTCGGGCGGGTACTCGTCTGCGGGCAGCGCGAGCGTGACGCCGAACGAAGCCCAGACGTCGTCCGGGCCCGACTCGACCAGCTCGCGGTAGCGGTCGGCCAGCGCCTCCGCCCGCTCGTCGGGATGCTCGACGACCCCGTGCGTGACCGTGCCGTCGAGAGGATGGAGACGGAACTCGAACTCGGTCACGATCCCGAAGTTCGGGCCGGCGCCGCGCATGCCCCAGAAGAGCTCGGGCTCCTCGTCGTCACTCGCGCGCACGAGCCGGCCGTCCGCGGTCACGAGCTCCACCGAGACGACGTTGTCGATCGTCAGCCCGAACCGCCGCTGCAGCCGGCCCATCCCCCCGCCCAGCGTCAAGCCTGCGACGCCGGTGTGCGAGACCACCCCGACGGGACAGACGAGGCCGTGCCGCTGCGCCGCCTCGTCGAGCTCCCCGAGCAGCGCCCCGCCGCCGACGCGAGCGGTGCGCGCTCCTGGATCGACCTCGGCGCCGCGCATGCGAGAGAGGTCGATGACGATGCCGTCGTCGCACGTCGAGAGCCCCGGGATGCTGTGCCCGCCGCCCCGCACGGCGACGACGAGCTCGCGCTTCCGCGCGAAGCGCAGCGCCGCAGCGACGTCGTCGGTCGTCGTCGGCCGCACGATCAGCGCCGGCCGGCGGTCGATCATGCCGTTCCAGACGACGCGTGCCGAGTCGTAGCCGGGGTCGCCCGGGAGGACGACCTCGCCCGCGAATCCGTTCGTCAGCTCGGCGAGTCCCTTCATGCCCGTTGGGCGACTCTACGTGGCGGCAGCCTCGGCGGATCTCGGCTGCTGCGCGGGCGACTCGCACGCGCGCTGCTGCGACCGGGCCGACCTACGCTTGGTCGATGCACCTCTTCTTCCTGGACGAATCGGGACAGCTCGCCCAGCGGAACTTCTTCGCGCTCGGCGGCATCGCGATCCGTGACTCGGACTGGATCGAGCTCCGCGACGCCTGGCAGACGGCGCTCCGCGAGCACGGCTGGCCGCCGGACCGGGAGATCAAATGGCACGGTATCCGCACGGGCGCGGTGCCGCCGGTGCTCGCGGACGCGATCGTCTTCGCGCTCTCCCGCTGCCCGCTCACCTGCTACGTCGCCCTGCTCGACGTCGAGCTCGGCCTCGAGGCGGCGCCGGAGTTCTTCGCCTCGGAGGAGGAGACCTACGCGACGGCGCTCATGTTCCTCGCCGAGCGCTTCCAGCACCTGCTCGCGGCCGAGGACGACGTCGGGCTGATCGTGGTCGACAGCCGCTTCCGCGAGGAGGACTCACGCCTTCGTCGCTTCTACGCCGACCTGACGAAGGACGGGACGCCGTTCTCCAAGCTGGACCGCCTCGTGGAGGGACTGTTCCTAGGCCCGTCCCATTTCTCCATCGGCCTGCAGAGCGCCGACCTCGTGGTCGCCATCACCGCCGCGGCCGAGCGTGGCAACGGACAGGCGCGCGGCTACCTGAAGCGCCTCTGGCCGCGTTTCGCAGTGCACCCGGCGAAGGGCGAGGTCGAGGGCGTCGGCCTCAAGCGCTTCCCGGAGCGAGTCCCGCGCCCGCGCGAGGAGACCAAGCTCTTCTAGACGCGCTCCGGCAGGCGGTCGTCAGGGCGTAAGACGAGCGGCCCTCGCAGGGATTCCTTTCTGCAACCGGCGGAAGGAGAACCGTGCCGGCTGACGAGATCGAGACCTACGGCCGGCCGGCCCCGCCGTAGGTCGCCTCGCCCGCCGGAGACGTGGCGTCTTCGGCTCTGGCCTTGCGCTCGGCCGCCGCTGCGTACTTCTTCTCGAGCTTGCGCGCGCGGCGCACCTTGACCTCGCGCTCCCGCGCCACCTTCGACATCGTCTGTCGCTTACTCGGCATCCGTCTCCTCTCGCAACGTCTCTGCCACCTGGGTGGCCGAGGCTTCGGACCGCTCCTCGACGAACCCCTTCAGCGCGCCGCCATGTCGCGCCGCGATCCCCTGGAAACGACTCGCGTAGCGGTCGCGTTCGTCACCGGGGAAGGGGAGCCGGCGTCTGCCGACGATGAGCCATCCCGCAGCGTCCTGTCGAACGTCGGTGACGAAGCCCACCGCGCGCGTGTCGCGGGCGGCTGCTCTCGCGGCGTCGGCGTCGTCGAACTGTGCCTCGAACCGGCCACGAAGGACACGAACCTGGCCGTTTCCGGCGCCGTCGTCATGCGGCTTCATCGAAGTGTCCGCAACGTCACCAGCGCCGCGAGTCCCGCCTCCGGAAACGAGTGAACGTCCAGGCTCCGAGGGCGCAGAGCCCTAGGGCAGCGCCGACCGCGAAGACGATGATGCCGCTCAAGCGTCGGTCTCGGGCGACCGCGGGGCATCTCCTGGCTCGCCAGGATCGCCGTTCCCGGCATCGTGATCTGCCTCGTCCGGCCCGGTCTCACCTTGGGCTCGCGGAAGGTTCCACGCCTGCTGGTCGCGCTCCCAGTCGCTCGCCTCCGCCGCCGTTCGCGCGGCTTCGGTGAGCGCTTCCGTCAGAGACTGTGCCGGCAAGACCCTCCTCCTGTCAGGCTCGGACCTGGCGCGACTCGCAGTGAGGGAAGCAGCGGAGGAGGGAGCTCTGGACGGACCAGGCTATCAGGGACGCTCTCGGGACCTGGGACTCACCCGAGCCCTGGTGTCCGCGACCCCCGGCTACTCTTGGTCGATGAAGCTCGCCGTCGGTGACGCCGTCGTGTACGGGACGCACGGCGCCGGGCACGTCGTGAAGCGGAAGCAACAGGTCGCCGACGGTGTGAGCAGAGAGGTCGTCGTGCTCGAGCTGGAAGACGGGCTCGCCGTGACGCTCCCGCTCGAACGGGCCCGCGAGCTGCTCCGCCCCGTTGCGAGCAGGGCAGATCTGCGTCGCCTGCGCGAGATGCTCCGCGAGGACCGGGATCTCAGCTCCGATCCCTGGCTCTCGCGCCGACGCGAGACGATGGAAAAGCTCACCGCCGGAACCCTCGCCGGCCTCGCCGAGGTCGTGAGCGAGGGAGCCCAGCGCGAGCGGTTACGCCAGGCGAGCGGCGCTACGCCGCGACTACCCACGGCAGAGCGAGGCGTCTTCCTGAAGGCGCGAGGTCTGCTCTCGGGCGAGATCGCGCTCGCGCTCTCGCTTCCGGCCAGTGCGGCCGAGGACTGGATCGACGAGCAGCTCGCGCGGCCCGAGTGACCTAGGCGTCTACCACTTCGAACGCCGGCCGCGACGGCTCGTGTACACGAGCCGCGAGCGCGCCGTCTGCAGCCCTGCCTGCTCGAACTGCTGTCGATGGCCGAGCCGGTTCGCGACCCGGCTCGTCTCGGCCTGCTGGTCGGGGAGGACGAACGTGACCGCGTTCCCCGCGCGCCCGGCTCTCCCCGTGCGCCCGGTGCGGTGGACGTAGCCCTTGTGCTCCTCCGGTGGGTCGTAGTTGACGACGTGGGCGATGTCGTCGATGTCGAGGCCGCGGGCGGCGACGTCGGTCGCGACGAGAACCTGCACCTTGCCGCTGTCGAAGCGAGCCAACGCACGCTCCCTGGCCCGCTGCGGGCGGTCGCCGTGCATCGCCTCCGCGCGGATTCCGTGCGCGGCGAGCTTGCGGGCGAGCCGATCGGCTCCGCGCTTCGTGCGCACGAAGACGAGCGTGAGGCCGTCCGCCTCCCGAAGGTGCTCCACGAGCGTCTCGATCTTCGTTTCGGGCTGCACCGCCACGAATCGGTGCGTCACCTCGCCGTCGTCCGTTCCGGCCGGCGGATCGGCCTCGTACTGCGCGGCCGAGGTCGTGTACTCGCGGGCGAGCGCCCCGACCTCGCCGTCGAGCGTCGCCGAGAAGAACATCGTCTGCCGGTTGCCCGGCAAGCGCTTCACGATCCTGTCGACCTGCGGCTTGAAGCCCATGTCGAGCATCCGGTCGGCCTCGTCGAGGACGAGGATGCGGATCCCGCGCAGCTCGACGAGGCGCCGTTCCAGGAGATCGTGCAGGCGGCCCGGTGTCGCGATCACGACCTGCGCCGAGCGCGCGCGGTCGGCCTGCGCTCGCAGCGGAACACCGCCGTGCACGACGGCGACCGCGAGCTCGTTCGCCGGCAAGAGCGCGCGGACGTCCTCCGCGACCTGGCGTGCGAGCTCGCGCGTCGGCACGAGGACGAGCGCGCTCGGTTTGCGGTCAGCTGCGCTCGTCCGCTGCACGATCGGGATCGCGAACGCGAGCGTCTTGCCGGA
Organism: Actinomycetota bacterium; assembly: GCA_046735575.1. Taxonomy (GTDB): domain Bacteria; phylum Actinomycetota; class Thermoleophilia; order Gaiellales; family Gaiellaceae; genus GMQP-bins7. The sequence continues at coordinate 4,362 of JBKPTS010000061.1, read as the reverse complement.
GCCGGTCGGCGACTTCGCGAGGACGTCGAGACCGGCCAGGGCGTCCGGCAGGACGCGAGCCTGGATCGGGAAGGGATGACGGATCGAGCCGGCGGCGAGCGCGTCGACGACGCGCGGCGACACACCGAGCTCACGGAAGGACTGCTGGGACAACTTTGCTCAACTCCTTTGGACTCGAGACTTGCTCTGCTCGAACGTCCGTAGGAGGAACGAGAAGCGCATCTCACGGGCCGACGGAAGTGCCGACCTCTGTCGCCAACGTAGCAGAACCCTCGGCGACACTCGGCTCGCGTGAGCGTTATCGTCGGTACATGGCCACCGTCTCGCCGACGGGCGCGCCGCTCGCGAAACCGCTCCTCCGGGGCGTGCTCCATCAAGGGGCGTTCGTCGTCTCGCTCGTCGTCGGAGCGCTCTTGATCGTCGGATCCGATGGTGGCGCGGAGCACGCAGCAGCGGCGGTCTTCGCGGGCTCGGTCGCCGCCTGCTTCGGCATCAGCGCCCTCTATCACCGTGTCAACTGGGCCCCGCGCGTTCGGCTGTGGATGCGGCGTGCCGATCACGCAGGCGTCTATCTCCTGATCGCCGGTACGTACACGCCGGTGTGTGTCATCGCCCTGGGTGGAAACCTGCGCCTCGTCGTGCTCGCAGTCGTCTCGGCCGGCGCGGCCGCGGCCATCGTGCTCAAGGTCGTCTGGGTCGAGGCGCCCAACTGGCTCGCGGCTGCGATCGGAATCGGCCTCGGCTGGGTCGGGGTCGCCCTGCTACCGGAGCTCGCCACGCAGGTAAACCCTGCGGCGGTCGTCTTGCTCGGACTCGGAGGGATTGCCTATTCGGTCGGCGCGATCGTGTACGCGCGGCGCCGGCCGAACCCGGCTCCGACCGTCTTCGGCTACCACGAGCTCTTCCACGCCCTGACAATCGTCGGCGTCTCCTGCCAGTACGTCGCCATTGCCTTCTTCGTGATCCGAGCCGGCTAGGGGCCGGGACCCTGCAGCTCCTAGTCGCCTCGCGGGTCCGCATCAGGCGGGCGTGAACCCGGAAGCGAGCGGAGGGCGGGGTCTTCGAGCATCTCGCGGACATCGCGACAGCGCTCGTACCAGCCCCTGAACTGTCGTTCCGCGAACCGCGCGAAGCCCACGACCTCGTCGGCCACCGCAGCCTCGTTCACTCGTGCCGGCACGAGCTCCTCGTACACCTCGAGGCGCTTGACCAGTTCTTCGCTCGCGCGCCGAGTCTCCGCGAAGAGCTGTGTCAGGTCCGGGTCGCTGTTCATTGAGACGTCTTCCGCGCTCGTCGACGACGCACGACCGAAGCTATCAGGGCAATCGACGGCCCACAGCTACGATGGAAGCTCCCAAGCCTCTCTTTCCGCCTTGACCGCTCCGGCCATTGCGCCGAGAGCGGCGGAAAGCGAGGTTCTCATGCAGGTCATGCGCAGCTTGGCCGCAAGGATTCGGAAGTGGTTGGGGCTGGACAGGCACCCGCGCGGCTCCGGTGCGTCGTAGTGGCCGTAGGGCAGGTAGAGCGATGATCGACGGCCTTCCGAGGAACCTGACGTCGCTCGACCACGAACAGTTGCTCCAGGCGAAGCAGTGCCGCGACGAGCGCATGACTCACCTCTTCCGCGATTGGCCGGCGTTGAGCAAAGCCGAGATGCAGGAGCTCAGGAAGCTCAGCGACGAGCGCCAGCGGCTTGCGAGACACGCCGGCCATATCCGGCATCTGCGCGCTCTTCGCTGAGCTCGTCCGAGACGAGGTCACGATCCGCGACGCGTGGCGTCGAGCGAGCGCCGGGCCTGTTCGGTGGGGCGACCGCCGAGCCGGCGCTGCGCATTCGCGCTCGCAGGCCGCTCGACCGATGCGCCCGAGAGGATTCGAACCTCCGACCCGCGGATTAGACGTCCGCCGATTTTATTAACCAAAACGCCGATTAACCGCTGGTTGAGCCAAATCTTGTAGAGGAGTTTGGAAATTTGTTGCCTGACGGTTCGACCAGAGTTGTTGGCCAATGAGACGACACTCTCCAACGGCGATTCTCGCGCCTCGGTTGCTGAATCCAGTCGAGGGGGTCGCCGGCTCCGTAAAGCCAGGGCAGTGAGCGTACGTTCGTGCCGTCAGGATTGACCAGGTGCCAGTGCGGCAGTGCTTCGTCGCCGCTGAAGTGGGAGAAGACGATGCGGCCGTCGGGCAGCCACGCCGCGGGGCCGTCCCCGCCGCGGAAGTCGGTGAGCCGGCGCTGGTTGGAGCCGTCTGCATTCATCAGGAAGAGCTCCCGGTCGCCGTCGATCACCGAGGAGTAGGCGATCTGGCTACCGTCCGGCGACCAGGCGCCTGGATAGTCGCCGTTCGCGCCCGCCGGCGGGATCAGTCTCGGGTGGGTCAGTTGTCGTTGGTTGCTGCCGTCGGCGTCCATCACCCAGACGGCCCAGTTTCCGTCGCCGGGGTGCGAGCAGTACGCAATCCTTGAGCTGTCGGGCGACCAGGTGGCGCACTCGCCAGGCGCTCCCAGGTCGACGACCCCGCTGCCGTTGGGATTCACGAGGTGGATCGTGTCCAGCGTGCCTCCTCCGCGCGGCAGGCCGCTGAAGGCGATCTTGCGGCCGTCGGGTGACCAGGCCGGGAAGAGGCCGCCGGTGCGCGGCTGGATCTGGCGCTCGCGGTGGGTGCGCACGCTCACGACGAAGATCCCTTCGAGCCCTATCCCGTGGATGTCGGGGGCATAGCGTCCGCGGGAGGTGCGAAATACGATCCGCCTTCCGTCGGGCGACAAGCTGGGGTCGAAGTCGACCCCGCTGCCGGAGCGGGTGATCCGGCGACGGCCGCTGCCATCAGCGTTCATCACCCAGATGTCGCCGTAGCGCGTGCTGTACGCGATCCGCCCGCGTACGCTCGAGAGCGGAGCCGGCGTGTTGGCCGCCGACCCCGTCCTCTCGGTCGCGCCGGCCGAGCAGGCGGATACGAGCGCAAGAGCCGCTGCAGCGGTGAGTAGACGCGCTTTCACGCGCACTCGCCGCGCTTGAGCCGGCGCAAACAGGCGCCGCTTCGACTCGTCCGGCCGCGCGGCCACGACGCGCCCGCGATGACAGCTGGCAGCCAGAGCATCTCCCAGGCGTAGCCGTGCACGGCTGCGACAAGCCAAATCCCTACAGCGAGGCCGGTGAGGATGACGAATGAACGCCAACGCGTACTGCGGGCCCGCATCAGATTTCTCTCTCGCGCGGCATATGAACGTGTACGCCACTCATGCGCCGGAGGTTCCGACGCGCGTCGTCGGACTCGACGGCCCTTGTCGGGCCGAGCAGGAGGGCTGCCGCGCCGATGACGATGCCGGCCGGAACCCAGAGGGGCATCGCAGTGACGATGCCGGCGAGTGCGGCGGCGACGAGGACGGTTCGTGCGGCCCGATGCCCTGCGGCCGCGAGGGCGGCGCCTACGAAGGCGAGGACGAGCACCGCGATCGTGAGGACTGCGCCAATGCCCACCACGATGTGCAGCGCGCGCGGCGAGTCGCCGGAGTCGATGTCGAAGACATTCGTGATCCCGGCGAAGTCGAGTTGCGCAAGAGGGATCGGAATCGCGCTTGTAGTACCGAGCGCGGCGAGCGCGGCGGCGGCGCTGCGGGTGGCGCTCGGCGTCAGGGCATTGTGTGACAGCTGCATGAGCCGAGTGTCGCCGGATGGCGTGCGCGGCGACAGCTTGCTGACGGTGCTCTTCGCTACCGGCTAGCCGTACTCCCGGCGACTCCAGCCTGCCGGGTAGCGCGGACGAGAGACGGCTGCGAGCCTTGACACATGGCCAGCCGAGCCATCTTCCGGTTGTGCTTCGTGCTGCTCGGGTGCACCATCTCCGCGATCGGTTGATGAGGCGGGACGCATCGATCGCGCTGAGCGCTCTCGCTGCGGGAGCGGGCGCGGCGCTGCTCGTGCACGGAAGCGACCGCGAGCCGGCTCCAGCCGCCGCCTCGGCTGCTCTCGCTTGTGTCGTCGGATTGGCCTACATCGGCAGCGGGCTCATCGCACAGCGCCAGCGCCCGGAGAACCGGCTGGGCGCGGTCATGATCTTCATCGGCTTCGCCTGGTTCGTCACCTTCCTCGCCGACTCGAACGAGTCGCATCTCTTCACGCTAGGGACGGTGCTCGAGGACCTCTACCTGCTCGGCTTCGTGTACCTCGTGCTCTCCTTCCCGAGCGGGCACCTGCGGAGCAGGCTCGACCTCGCACTGGTCGCAGCCGCGGTCGCGATCGGGACGGTGGTCGAAGTCGCTTGGCTGCTCTTTGCGGACTCCCACTCACAGCTCTGCTCGGACTGCCCGCACAACGACCTGGAGATCACGCGCAGCAACGGCCTCGCCGAGGGGATTCT
>JBKPTS010000060.1:0-7791 GCA_046735575.1 Actinomycetota bacterium | reverse complement strand
TACGCGCTCGGCCGGCTGGGCGAGCTTCCGTGGGTCGTGACCTACGGGCCTCCCGCCGACCGTCGGGCGGGCATCGTCTCCTTCAACGTCGAGGGCGTCCATCCGCACGACGTCGCGCAGGTGCTCGACTTCGAGGGGGTCGCGATCCGCGCCGGCCACCACTGCTGCCAGCCGCTGATGCGCAAGCTCGGCGTCGCCGCCACGAACCGCGCGAGCTTCTACGTCTACACGATCCCCGAGGAGATCGACCGCCTCGTGGACGGTCTGCACAAGGTGCGGAAGGCGTTCGGCTAGTGGCGACGGGGGAGTTCGACCAGCTCTACCGGGAGCTGATCCTCGATCACTACAAGAACCCGCGGAACCACGGCCTCCTGGAGGGCGCGGACGCGCAGGCGGAGGGTCAGAACCCGCTCTGCGGCGACGAGGTCTCGGTCTCCGTCCGCCTCGGCGAGGGGGACGTGATCGAGGACGTCGGGTTCGAGGGGCGCGGGTGCGCGATCAGCCAGGCCGCGACGTCGATGCTGACCGACCTCGTGAAGGGGAAGACGGCCGGCGAGGTGGCGGCGCTGCCGAAGGAGGCGCTGCTCGACGAGCTCGGGATCCCGCTCACGCCCGTCCGCCTCAAGTGCGCCATTCTCGGGTTGGGCGTCCTCAAGCTCGCCCTGCACAAGGCGAAGGGGACGCCGCTGCCGGAGGAGTGGGGCACCTCGGCTCGAGATCTCGTCCTCGAGTAGTGGTCGTCGAGGTGTGCCCGCCGGAGGAGCTGCCTCCGGGGACGATGCGCCTCGTGCCGGCCGGCTCGCTGACGCTCGGCGTCTACAACTGCGGGCGCGGGATCTACGCGATCGAGGATCGCTGCTCGCACGACGACGGGCCCCTGTGCGAGGGCGAGTGGGAGCCCGAGGCGTGCGTGGTCGTCTGCCCGCGGCACGGCTCGCGCTTCGACCTCGAATCGGGCATTCCGCTGACGCTTCCCGCATTCGAGGCGGTGCCGATCTTCCCGGTCGTCGAGCGCGACGGCATGCTGCTCGTGGAGCTTCCGGGGTAGCCGTGCTCGACGAGCGTGTCCTGACCGTCCTGGCCCGCCTCGAGCAGGAGGACCTGGCCGAGCGCGAGGCAGGCCTGCCCGCGGAGGAGCGGTCGCGGCAGGTGGAAGCGACGACCGGGCGCTTTCTCTTCGCTCTGGCAGCCGCCCAGCCGGGCGTCAACGTGCTCGAGCTGGGCGGCTCGCGCGGCTACTCGGCGATCTGGCTTGCAGCGGGAGCGCGGATCGAGGCGGGTCGCGTCGTCTCCGTCGAGCACGATCCGAAGAAGTGCCGCGCGTGGCGTGGCAACGTCGCCGACGCGGGGCTCGAGGAGTGGGCGGAGCTCGTGGAGGGGGACGCCTTCGAGGTGCTGCGCGAGACCGAGGACACCTTCGACCTCGTCTTCCTCGACGCCGAGAAAGAGGACTACGAGGCGCTCTTCGCGCTCGCGCGGCCACTCCTCGAGGCGGGCGGCCTTGTCGTCGCGGACAACGTGCTCTCGCACGCCGATCCGCTCGCCGCGTACTCGCGTGCCCGGCAGGCCGATCCGACCGTGTCGAGCCTGACGCTGCCTCTCGACCGCGGTCTGGAGCTGACGACGATCCTCGCCGAGACGCCGGGCGCAGGGGATGCGATCTGACCCTCCCGCCATCCGCCTCGGATGCGTATGCTGACGCTACCGCGGAAAGGAGGTGGTCCGATTTGAGCGATGACAGTTCGGGCAGTGGAGGTACCAGCGGGTAGAGGCGTGCCCCCGGGACCACCGGGAACCGCCTAGCCAGCGTAGGGGGCTCGCGTTCGCGCCGCCGGTCAGTCCGAAGGCAAGCGACCGGCAGGAAGCGCCTCTACTACTCCAGCGCTGGTCACCGGATCGGGGGCCGCTTCGTGCGGCCCCTGGTTTTTTCGCCTCGTGCTAGGCCGCCGCGAGCGCGACCGCGGAGGCCTCGTGCGCGAGGTTCTCGAGATGCTTTCGAAGCCGCTCTCCGAGGAGCGGATCGAGCAACTGGCCGCGGTCGTCGAAGACCTTCGGAGCCTGCGCGACGGGGAGCTCGCCCTCGATGACGCGTGCGCCCGCGACCCCGAGGACCCTGCGAAGATCCTGCTGCGCCCAGATCGCGCCGAACTGCCCGGTGCTGGCTCCGGCGACGGCTGCCGTCTTTCCCCAGAGCGCCGCCCCGCCTCGCGGAGGCCGCGACGCCCAGTCGACCGCGTTCTTGAGCACGCCCGAGATCGACCCGTTGTACTCCGGCGTCACGAAGAGGACGGCGTCCGCATCCTCGATCGCGGCGCGGAAGTCGCGGACGGCCTCGGGCGCGCGCTCGCCGTCGAGATCCTCGTCGTACAGCGGGAGCTCCCCGAGCCTCTCGTATACGACGGCCTCGGAGCTCTCGGGGGCACGCTCGACGGCAGCCCGCGCGAGGGCGACGTTGAACGATCCCTCGCGCAGGCTGCCCGGGACGACGAGGATGCGCATCGTTAGGCGGCCTTCACCGCTGCGAAGCTCGCCGTCAGGAGGACCTCGTTCGGAAGCAGGAGATCGCCTCCCGGAAGCGGTGCGTTCCAGCTGACGCCGAAGTCGGTGCGGTCGATCGTGCCCTCGAGCTCGAGCGCCACCCGCTCGTTCCCGGTCGGGTCGACACCCGTGCCGAGGAAGGCACCGCGGAGCTCGACCTCCTTCGTCACGCCTTTGACCGTGAGGTCTCCGCGAACCACGACCTCCTCGCCCGCTCGCTCCACGGACGTCGAGCGAAACGAGACCTCCGGATAGCGCCCGGCGTCGAAGAAGTCGGGTGACTGGAGGTGGGCGTCACGCGTCTCGTCGAACGTGGTGAGGCTCGAGACCTGCACCGTGCCCTCGATCGACGGCGCCTCTCCGCCGTGAATCGTGCCGGCGAACTCGAGAGCACGGCCCTTGATGACCGCGAGACCGAGCTTCTTGACCTCGAACCCGACCGCCGACCACACGGGGTCGATCGTCCACGTTCCGGCCGGGATGATGCTGACTGATTTCTCTGCGACGATGGACATGGAGACACTCCTTTGCGTCCACTACCATTGAGTACGCAAGTAAGTATACTGAACAACGATGAGTAGTCAAGTATTGCGTGAGCAATCTTCTGCGGTGCGGGCGTTCGTCGCGCTCGTCCGGGCGCATTCGGCCGCGATCCGGCAGCTGAATGCCCAGCTGACGCGCGACCACGGTCTGACGATCAACGACTACGAGGTGCTGCTGCGGCTGGCGCGCGCGCCCGACCGTCGGATGCGACGGGTCGATCTCGCGGACGAGGTTCTCCTCACGGCGTCGGGGATCACGCGCCTGCTGGACGGGCTCGAACGCGCCGGGTTCGTCGAGCGAGGCTCGTGCGAGAGCGACCGGCGAGTCGTCTACGCGGTTCTCACCGAGGCGGGACTCGAGAAGCTGCGCCTGGCGAGCACGAGCCACGTCGCGCAGATCGAGGAGCTGTTCGCAGCGCGCCTCGACGAGCCGCAGCAGACGACGTTCGCGACCCTGCTCGAGCGCGTCGCGGCCGACGATTCCGACCTCGACTGCGAGGCGGCCGACGGGTAGCGCCTAGGTCTCGCGGAAGTTCTGCCAGTACCGGCTCGGGGTCGGTCCCCGCTGCCCCTGGTACTTCGAGCCGATGCCGGCGGAGCCGTACGGGTGCTCGGCCGCCTCCGTGAGCTGCACGAACGAGATCTGGCCGATCTTCATCCCCGGGTAGATCGTGATCGGGAGGTTGGCGACGTTCGAGAGCTCGAGAGTGACGTGGCCGTCCCACCCCGGGTCGATGAAGCCGGCGGTCGAGTGGATGAGGAGCCCGAGCCGGCCGAGCGAGCTCTTACCTTCCAGTCTCGCCACCAGGTCCTCCGGCAGCGTCACCCGCTCGAGCGTCGAGCCCAGGACGAACTCGCCCGGGTGCAGGATGAACGGCTCCTCGTCGGCCTCCACGAGCTCCGTGAGCTCCTCCTGCTCGACCTTGACGTCGATGTACGGGTACCGCGAGTTCCGGAAGACGCGGAAGTAGCGGTCGACCCGCACGTCGAGGCTCGACGGCTGCATCAGCGAGGGAGCGAACGGATCGATGCGGATGCGTCCCTCCTCGATGAGGCGCCTGATCGTGCGATCCGAGAGAACCACGAGGCGATTCTACGAGCGCCTCCCGGCGCCGCTTTTCCACAGGACTGCGATAACGTCCCGCCTGCGGTGTCGATGCTGTTCCCACCGATCGACCCGAACGAGCGGTTCCGAGAGCGTCGGACGGCGGCGCGGCGAAGGAAGCGACTGCGGCGCGGAGCGTTGATCGGGGCCTCCCTCACGGGGGTCGCGGTCCTCGGGGCCGGAGCTCAGCTCGTCGGCGGCACGCGATCGCCCCACGCGGCGCGGCAGCTCGCCGGCCTCCAGCGGCTGCAGGCGGGGGAGCCCACTCGTTCCGTCGGGCTGCCGATCGAGATCCGCGGCGTTCACGTGACCATGGGGCTGGCGTCGCTTCCCGGTCGGCTCGAGCGCTACCTCGATCTGCGCCGCGAAGGTCTGACGGCACTCGAGCTGGACGTCAAGGACGAGCGCGGGCAGGTCGCGTTCGCGTCCGGCACGGCTCGGCTCGCGACGAAGATCGGCGCGTCGCGGGCCTTCTACTCTCCGAGAGCGGTCGCGCGCACGGTGCACGCGCGCGGCGTCTACCTCATCGGCCGCGTCGTCACGTTCGAGGATCCGGAGCTGGCGCTGGGGCGACCCGGGCTCGCGATCGAGCGCGGCGACGGGTCCGTCTGGCGCGACGCCGCCGGGCTCGCGTGGGTGAATCCCTACGACCGCCGCGTCTGGAAGTACGAAGTCGACGTCGCCGCTTCTGCCGCCCGGGCGGGCTTCGACGAGATCCTCTTCGACTACGTCCGCTTTCCCTCCGACGGAGACATCGGCTCGACCGTCTACCGCCATCGCGGGCGGCTCGCGAAGCGCGAGGTCGTCCCCGCGTTCCTCCGCTACGCGAGACGGCGGCTCGCTCCTCTCGGCGTCCGTGTCTCGGCGGCGGTCTTCGGGCTCTCGGCCTCGCGCGACCTCGGGATCGGGCAGGTGCCGCGACTCATCGCCCCCCAGGTCGACGCCGTCTATCCGATGACGTACCCGTCTCTCTTCGGCTCCGGCGAGCTCGGGCTTCCGGACCCGAGCGCCACTCCGGGGGCGACGGTCTCGCTCGCGTTGCGGCGGTTCCAGAAGGCCGTCCGCGGGACGAACGCGCTGCTCGTCCCCTGGGTCCAGGACTTCTCGTTCGCGCGGCCGTACGGCCTCGACCAGGTCGAGGCGCAGGTCGAGGCCGCGCGCGTCGCGGGGGCCAAGGGCTACCTGCTCTGGAACGCCCAGGGCGTCTACACCGACGGCACGCTGACCGCGGGCTAGCTTCCCTACGGCGCGAGGCGCTCCCGGCGCCACTCCCCGCCGGCGAGCGTGTAGAGGACGCGGTCGTGCAGCCGGTTCTCGCGATGGGCCCAGAACTCCACCGCCTCCGTGAGCACGCGGTAGCCGCCCCAGAAGGGCGGGAGCGGAACGTCCTCGCCGGCGAACCGCTCGGCTGCCCGCGCGTACAGGTCGTCGAGCGCGCGGCGGTCGCCAAGGGAACGGGATTGCGGTGAAGCCCACGCCGCGAGCCGGCTTTCGCGGGGCCGCGTCCGCCAGTACTCCTCGGACTCCGCCGCGGCTACCTGCTCCACGCGGCCCTCGACCCGAACCTGGCGGCCGAGCTCCCACCAGTGGAAGACGAGCGCGGCCCGCGGATTCTCCGCAAGCTCCCGCCCTTTCCTCGACTCGCGGTTGCTGAAGAAGACGAGGCCCCGCTCGTCGATCGCGCGCAGGAGGACGATGCGGGCGGAGGGCGCGGCCTCCTTCGTCGCCGTGGCGAGCGTCATCGCGGGTGCGATCGGGCCGACGCGCTCGGCCTCCTCGAGCCAGAGGCGAAGCTGCGAAAGCGGGTGCGCGGCGAGACTGCCTTCGTCCAGCGCCCGAATCGGCGCTCGATGCCGTCCGGGCGAGCGAAGAAACTGCGCTCGCATGGGTCTTCTCATCTTCATCGCAATGGCGGTTCCGCGTGTCGTGCTCGGCGTCATGTGGTACTCGGGGGACAAGGTCAACGATGCCTTCTCCGGCTGGGTCGTGCCGGCGCTCGGCCTCGTGTTCCTCCCGTACGCGACGATCATGTACGTCCTGCTCGTGGCGGCCAACGGCAGCGTGCACGGAAGCCAGTGGATCCTGGTCGGCATCGCCGGGACCGTCGACGTGGTGCTCGCCGGCTCGCGCCTCGTGCCGAAGCAGCAGTACGAGTAAGCGCGCACCGTGTTTCCCCAGGCGCTCCGCTAGTCTCCCGCCGTGGCAACGACCCGCACGATCGCGCTGCGCACCGAGATCCCGGGCCCGCGCTCGCAGGAGATCCTCGCGCGCGAGCAGCGTGCAGTCGCGGCGCCGCTCATCGTGCACGCCCCAGTCGTCGTCCGGGAAGCCCGGGGCGCGACGGTGACGGACGTCGACGGCAACACCTTCCTCGACTTCGTGGGCGGCGTCGGCGTCGTGAACGTGGGCCACAACCACCCGCGGGTGGTGGAGGCGATCCACGAGCAGAGCCGGCGCTTCCTCCATACGGACTACACCGTCCTGCCCTACGAGGGCTACGTGGAGCTCGCCGAGCGGCTCGGCGCGCTCGCGCCCATCTCGGGCAGCGTGCGCGCGGCGTTCTTCAACTCCGGGGCCGAGGCGGTCGAGAACGCGGTCAAGCTCGCGCGCCTCGCGACGGGCCGGCCGGCCGTGATCGCGTTCGAGGGGGCGTTTCACGGGCGAACGCTGCTCGCGCTGACGATGACCTCCCGCACGCATCCGTACAAGAGAGGCCTCGGGCCCTTCTCCTCCGAGGTCTACCGCGCGCCGTTCCCGAACGCCTACCGGGGACCCGACGCCGAGACGGCGCTCGCCGCGCTCGAGCGGATGCTCGCGTCGCACGTCGCGCCCGAGGACCTGGCGGCCGTCGTCTTCGAGCCGCAGCAGGGGGAGGGAGGGTTCATCCCCGCCCCTGCCTCGTTCGTCCGCGGCTTGCGCGAGCTCTGCGATCGTCACGGGATCGTCCTCGTCGCCGACGAGGTGCAGACCGGGTTCGGACGGACCGGCCGGATGTTCGCGATGGAGCACTTCGACGTCGAGCCCGACCTCCTCGTGATCGCCAAGTCGGTGGCGGGCGGACTGCCGCTGTCGGGCGTGCTCGGGCGCGCCGAGATCGTGAACGCCGCCCACGACGGGGCGATCGGGGGCACGTTCATCGGCAACCCGGTCGCGCTCGCGGCGGCGCTTGCCGTGCTCGACGTGTTCGAGGAGGAGGAGCTCGTCGCGCGTGCCGTGACGATCGGGTCGACCATCCACGCCCGGATGCTGGGCTGGCAGCAGCGCTGGCGGGAGATCGGCGACGTCCGCGGCCTCGGGGCGATGCTCGCGATCGAGCTCGTCTCCGACGTGGAGCGGAGGACGCCGGCGCCGGAGCTGGCGACGGAGGTCGTGGACGAAGCGTTGCGCCGGGGGCTCATCCTGCTGAAGGCCGGCCTGCACGGGAACTGCATCCGCGTCCTCTGTCCGCTGACGATCCCCGACGCCGAGCTCGACGAGGGCCTCGCCGCCTGGGAAGAGTCGCTGGCGGCCGTGCTCGGATAGCGGCGGCTGTCGGAGAACGACGCGACAAGGCCGCGCAGCGGCCGTCTTCAGGGGTTCTCGCGCGACCGGAATCCTCGCGTGGAT
>JBKPTS010000059.1:0-4011 GCA_046735575.1 Actinomycetota bacterium | reverse complement strand
TTCTTCCCCGTCGAGACGTCGATCGTGACGGTCGTGTTCTTCTCCACGCGCGTGCCGGCGTCCGGGTTCTGGTTGAAGACGAGGCCCTGCTCGACGTCCGGGTTCGAGAGGTGGCGCGCGTGCACCTGCAGGCCGTGGTCGGTCAGTGTGTTGCGTGCGTTCGCCTCCTGGAGGCCGTTGACGTACGGGACCGCGATCGGCTTGGTCTTGTTCAGCTGGTTCTGCACGGCGCTGTAGATGAGCCAGCCCGCGATGGCGAGGGCGACGACGGTCCCGACCGCGAGGAGCCAGGGCCACAAGGGGCGGCGCCGGGGGCCGAGCGGCTCGTAGTGGGGCGGGCCCGGAGGGCCTCCCGCGCGAGGCCGCCGCAGCTGGGTGACGGCCGTCGGCGCGTCGGCTCCGGAGCGGCCTCCGGCGAGCACGATGGTCGCGGCCTCGGACGTCTCCACGGGCACGTGCCCGCCGTGCGCGACGGTCTCCAGGTCGGCGTCCATGGCGGCAGCGGACTGGTAGCGGTCGGCCGGCTCCTTCGCGAGCGCCCTGACGACGACGAGGTCGAGGTCCTCGGGGACGTCCGGGCGGTGGGCAGAGGGCGCGTCCGGGGTCTCCGACAGGTGCTTCATCGCGATCTCGACCGGGCTGTCGCCCGTGAAGGGCACGTTGCCCGTCAGGAGCTCGTAGAGGACGATGCCGGTCGAGTAGAGGTCGGAGGTCTGGTCGACGGGTGCGCCGCGCGCCTGCTCGGGAGAGAGGTACTGCGCCGTGCCGATGATCGCGCCCTCCTCCGTCATCTGGCTCGCTCCCGCGCGCGCGATGCCGAAGTCCGTCACCTTCACGACGCCCTCGGGGTCGACGATCACGTTGTGCGGCTTGATGTCGCGGTGGATGACCCCGTTCCGGTGCGCGTAGCGGAGCGCGGCGAGGATCTGGCGCGTGTAGGCGATCGCCACGGGGACGGGGCAGGGGCCCCGGGCCCGGATCAGCTCCTTGAGCGTCCGCCCCTCGACGTACTCCATGACGATGAAGTAGGAGCCGTTCGTCTCCCCGCGGTCGTAGATCGAGACGATGTTCGGGTGCGAGAGCCCGGCTGCGTGCGTCGCCTCGCGCCGGAAGCGCTCGACGAACTGGTCGTCGTTCGCGTACCGGTCGTGCAGGATCTTGACGGCGACCCGCCGACCGAGCTCCTGGTCCTCGGCGAGGTAGACGTCGGCCATGCCGCCGCCTCCGAGCTTGCGGGTGACCCGGTAGCGGCCGGCGAAGAGCGTTCCTGAGAGCGTGTCCTGGATGGTCATTAGTTCGGCGTAGAGACTAGGGATTCTTCCTTTCAGACAGGATTGCCTCCATGACGGCCTTGGCGATGGGCGCTGCCGTTGTCCCTCCCACGCCGTGCTGGTTCTGGAGCGCCACCGCCACGGCTACCTCGGGCGGGCTCGTTTCGTCCTTCCCTGCGAACGCGATGAACCAGGTCGTGTTCACGCCCGGGACCCCGGTCTCGGCCGTGCCCGTCTTGCCGGCGACGGAGTAGCCGGGGATCTGCGCCGTCGTCCCGGTGCCCTCGAGCACGACCTTTCGCATCATGTCCGCGATCTCGCCCGCCGTGCTCGGGCGGACGGCCTGGCGGATCAGCTGCGGGTGTCGCTTCAGAATGGTGCGACCGGAGGGGCTGACGATGCGATCGACGAGCTGTGGCTGCATCAGCCGTCCGCGGTTCCCGATGGTGGCGGCGACCATGGCCATCTGCAGCGGCGTCACGAGCATCCGCTCCTGGCCGAAGGCCATGCGGCCGGCGTCGACGTCGGAGTCGCGCTGCGGATAGTAGAGGCGGCCGTTCTTGTACAGACCGCTGGCCTTGCGCTCGTCGGTCGGCGTCTCGAGCGGGGGGATCTCGTAGAAGCCGAACCGCTTCGCCGTGTCGAGGATGCGCTTCGCCCCGAGCGCGAGCCCGATCTTGCAGTACACGGAGTTGACCGAGTGCACCAGCCCGTCCGCGAGGCTGATGTGCCCGAAGACCTCCGGTCCGCTCTGGTCCGCGAAGTTGTGCACCTGCTTCCCGTACACCACGCAGTAGCCGGGGTCGTAGAACTGCGAGCCGGGCGTGAACTTCCTCGACTCGAGCGCAGCTGCCGCGGTGACGACCTTGAACGACGAGCCCGGGGTGAAGAGGCCGGCGGTCGCCCGGTTGAGCAGAGGCGACGCCGGCTTGCAGTCGGCGGTGATGCGCGAGAGCGCCTGGAAGCGGTTCTCGACGAGGTTCGGGTCGTAGCTCGGCGAAGACGCCATGACGAGCACCTTCCCCGTCCGCGGGTCGAGCGCCACCACCGCGCCGCAGTTCCGCCCCAACTGGTCGAGCGCCACTTTCTGCGCGCTCAGGTCGAGGTTGAGGACGACGTTGTTGCCCTGCACCGTCTTCCCGCGGAACTGGTCGAGGGCCTTGTTCACGAGCGTCGAGAGGTTCGCGTTCGAGGCGGTGAGGTAGTCGTTCAGCGAGCGCTCGAGCCCGGTTCGAGACTTCCCCACGGTCGAGTAGCCGACGACCTGCGCCGTCAGCGGGCCCTGCGGATAGCGGCGGAAGTAGAGCGTCTTCCCACCCACGACGTCCGTCACGTTCCTCGCGAGCCGCTTGAACGGCCGCTTGGCGACGATGAGCCCGCGGTCGATCGAGAACTCGGCGACGCGCTTGACCGCGTTGTCCTGCCGGTCCGCGAGCCCCGCGGCCGCCCACGTCTGCCAGTACGTCGTCATGACGACGAGGACGCCGACGAGGGCGAGGGCGACGTAGGTCAGGCGGATGATCTGCTTGTTCACCGCGCCTCTTTCACCGGGGTGCGTTCGCGCGGTTGGAGACGAGCAGGAGCCCCGCGAGGAGGAGGAAGTTGGCGACGATGCTCGTGCCTCCGTAGGAGACGAAGGGCAGCGTGATCCCGGTCAGCGGGACGACCCGGAGGACGCCTCCGACGATGAGGAAGGTCTGCAGGGCGAAGCCGAACGTGAGCCCGGCGGCGAGCAGCTTCGAGAAGCCGTCCTCGGCGCGAAGCGCGATCCGCATCCCGCGCACGACGAAGACCATGTACAGGAGGAGGAGCGCGGCCGCGCCGATGAGGCCGAGCTCCTGCGCGAGCGCGGAGTAGATGAAATCGGTGCGCAGGTAGGGGATGAGCTCGTGGCCGTCCGTGCTCGTGAACGTGCCCTCGCCGATGCCGGTCCCCGTCCAGCCGCCGTTCGCGATCGAGTAGAGGCTCTTCACGAGCTGATACGAGTCGCAGTTCTGCCGGTACTCGAGCTTCCCGTTCTGCGCGCAGTACACGAGGTGGTCGGTCCAGGGATGGAGCCAGATCGTGACCCGCTCGCGGACGTGCGCGAGCTCCGCGTAGAGGGCGGCGGCGCCGCCGACGAACAGGGCGATCCCCGCGGCGACGAAGGACGCCCTGTCGGTGGCCACGTAGAGCATCGCGAGGAAGATCCCGAAGTTGAGGAGAGCGCTCCCGAGGTCGTTCGTCTGCACGATGACGAGCATCGCCGCGCCCCAGATGGCGAGCAGCGGCCCGAAGTCCTTCAGCCGCCCCTGCGCGAGCGCCTCGCGCTTCTCGCGCAGGTAGCCGGCGAGGAAGATGATCAGGAAGATCTTCGCGAGCTCTCCGGGCTGGACCTGAAGCGGCCCCACGTGCAGCCAGAGCCTGGCGCCGTTGACGCGCTCGCCGATCCCGGGCGCGGAGGGCAGGAGGAGGAGCACGACCGCCGCGACCCCGAAGAGGTAGCGATAGGACTCGAGGACTCGGTAGTCGTCGTGCAGGAGGATCAGAGCCGCCGCGAAGACCGCGACGCCGATGACGACCCAGAGCGCCTGTCGGCCTCCATCGGCGGGGTCCAGCCGGGTGATCGTCGTGAGCCCGATCGCCGTCATGAGCGCTGCGAGCGGCAAGAGCGCTCCGTCCGCGTACGGGACGGTTCGGCGCCTGTCTCTTATACACATCTCCGAGCCCACGAGACATGGCGCCTGATCTCGTATGCCGT
>JBKPTS010000058.1:0-5536 GCA_046735575.1 Actinomycetota bacterium | reverse complement strand
TCGTAGCGCGGCTGATCCTCGCTCGATCAGCCCGGCCGGGCGTACGTCCCGGCGCCGAGCGCCGCGATGCATGCCTCGCGGATGCGCCAGGCCTCCTCCAGATCCAGGCGCGCCCCCTCCGGACGCCCCGCGAGCCACTCGGCCAGGAACCGTCGATGGCGCGCGCTCTTGTACTCACCGATCTGGGCGATCGTGATCGGCTCCTGGTAGAGGAAGCGCTCGATCGGCTCCGCGCCCGCGGGCACGCCGGTGACGTCGATGCGCGCGCCCTCGTGACGCAGGAAGCAGTGCGCTTCCGGGATGCAGTCGAGGCCGTGCCGGGCCAGCACCGCGCCCACCCCCGGGGTGTTGCGCTCGCTCATCTCGTAGATCGCGAGCGTGAGCTGGACGTCGATGGACTGCTCGCGCGCCAGCTCCGCGAGCAGGGCGTGCTTGGTGGTGCAGGTCCCGCGGCCCTCGTCGAGGACCAGCCAGAAACGGGTCCGCTCGGTGATGCGGCCGTAGGGCAGCCGCAGCACGTGGCGCGCGGCCGCCGCGAAGTCGGAGGCGCCAAGCTCCCGGAAGCGGCGGGTCAGCGGTCCGGCACCATGGAGCGTCCGGTCGGCCAGGCGGTCGAGCGCGTCGTCCATGCTAGCCGCGGTCCAGCTCGGCCAGGATCTCCTTGCGATGCTGGTCGAGCGACGGAGCGACCGCGCGCGGCGTGCCGGAGACGAGCGGCGGCAGCCCCGGGACGCTCGGCACCGGCAGGCGCCCGAGCCCCGGCTGCTCGATCCAGCTCACCGCGCCGGTGGCCTTCACGTGCGGGTCGTCGAGGAACTCGAGGTAGGTGTTCACCCGCTGGTGCATGAGCCGCGCGCTCCGGAGCCGGGCGGACAGATCCTCGACGGTGCGTGCCGCGAACACGGCCTCGAGCGCCGCGTTGAGGTCCGCCACGTGCGCGAAGCGCGAGTCGTTGGTGGCGAAGCGCGGGTCCGCCTTGACCGCGGGCAGATCGAGCGCGTCGCAGAGGGTGCGGAACTCGCCGTCGCGCAGGATCGTCAGGTTGATCCAGCCGTCACGAGCCTTGAAGGTGCCGGACGGCGTGAGGCCGGGCTGGGGCTTTCCGCCTTCCAGGTGGTGCTGGATCATCGAGACCGCCTGCACGGTGGAGCCGCCGCGCAGCAGGCTCGACTCGATGTAGCGGCCGCGCGGCTCGTCGCGGCGGGCGTAGAGCGACACCGCCACCGCCTGGAACGAGGCCAGCGCGGTCGCCATGTCCATCACGATCACCCCCACCCGGTGCGGGATGCCGTCGCCGCCGCGGTTCACCGACATGATGCCGGTGAAGGCCTGGAACACGGTGTCCACCGCGGGCCGCTCCGCGTCGGGGCCGGTCTGGCCGAAGCCCGAGACCGAGAGGTAGATCACGCGCGGGCTGAGCGCCGCGACGTCCGGGTAGCCCACCCCGAGCCGGGCGGCCACGCCGGGGCGGAAGCTCTCCAGGAACACGTCGGCACCGGCCGCCAGCTTGCGAACCGTCGCGCGGCCCTCGTCGGTCTTGAGATCGAGCACGATCGCGCGCTTGCCCAGGTTGGCCGCGATGGAGAACGCGGTGAGGTCGCCGTAGCGCTTGCCGAGCGCGCGCGCCCAGTCGCCCTCCGGCGGCTCCACCTTGATCACGTCGGCGCCGTACTGCGCCAGCAGCATGGCCGCGTAGGGGCCGGCCACTCCCTGACTCAGGTCCACCACCTTGAGGCCGGCGAAGGGCGCGTCGTAACTCATCGGGTGCGTTCCTCCGGGACTGGGCGATAATGACGCCCGCAGATCATACCCGACGGAGGGACGCCATGCTCAAGGTGGAGAAGCCATCCGACCTGCTCCAGCACGTGGGCGAGACGCTCGGCCCATCCGAGTGGCTCACCGTGACCCAGGAGGTGATCGACAAGTTCGCCGACGCCACCGGCGACCACCAGTGGATCCACGTGGACGTGGAGCGGGCCAAGAAGGAGCTGCCGGGGGGCAAGACCATCGCCCACGGCTACCTCACGCTGTCGCTCCTGCCCCGCCTGGCCCCGACCCTCATGAAGGTGGAGAAGCGCCGCCGCGGCGTCAACTACGGGTCCAATCGCGTGCGGTTCACGGCGCCGGTGCCGGCGGGCGCGCGCATCCGCCTGAAGCAGAGGCTGGTGAAGGTGGAGCCGGTGGAGGACAACGGCTTGCGCATCACCAGCGAGATGACCATGGAGGTCGAGGGCAACACGCGTCCGGCCATGGTCGCGGAGACGCTCAGCATCGTCTACGGGTAGTCATCGAGGGGGGCCCTGCGGCCCAGCCTCCCCCTCTCCCCTCCGGGGAGAGGGCAGGGTGAGGGGCCGTCGATCGGGGGGCCGGCTACCCCGCGGCGCTGACCTTGGCGCGCACGTTGGCCACCTGCTGGTGGAACGGCGTGCCCGGCGGCGAGTTCATCGGCGTGCTGTCGGCGAGCCCGGTCATGAGCTGGGCCATGATCGGACCCTCGTCGCTCAGCAGCGCGGGCAGGCGCTTCTTGAGGTCGTCCAGCGTGCTGATGGTGCAGGTCGAGCGGTAGCCCGCCGCCTTCGCCATCGCCGCGAAGTCCACCCCCTGCCCGCCCGGCGTCTCCTGCGAGCCCGAGGTGTGGTACACCCCGTTCTTGAAGAGCAGGTGCGTGAGGTTGCGGGGGGCCGCGCCCGCGATGGTGGCGAGCGAGCCCAGCTGCATGAGCAGCGAGCCGTCGCCGTCGAAGACGATCACCCGACGGTCCGGCGCGCCCAGGGCCAGCCCGAGCCCCAGCGCGGAGGCGCCGCCCATGAACCCCACGCAGCCCACCGAGAGGTCGTCGGGGGCGAGCGTCCGCCACGCGGGCCCGGTGGTCATGGTGGGCACGCAGATGGCGGTGCCCCGCGCGGCCGCGATCAGCTCGAGGATCTCCTCCGGCTTCATCATCACGCGGTCTCCAGGCCCACGAGCACCGCGGCGGGCCCCTTCCGCTCGCGGCTCTTGCGGTAGTACTCGGGGATGAGCTTCACGTCGTCCGGCCCCTCCATGCGCGCGTGCGGGATGCCGAACACGTCGAGCAGCGGCTCCGCGAAGCGCACCATCGAGTGGCGCGAGTCCTTGGGGTCCTTGTCCTTCTCGCGGCTCAGGAGCCCGATCATGTAGAAGATCGGCACCTTGCCGTCCATCGAGATGCCCCGGATCGTGTTCACGCTCGCGTAGAGGCCCGCGTGCTGGATCATCACGATGACCGGCTCCCCGGTCATGTAGAGGCCGGCCGCCACCGCGTTGGCGTCGTCCTCGGTGGAGCAGGTGATCACGCGCAGGCTCCGCTCCTTGTCCAGCGCGGCCAGCACGCTCTTCTGGTGGGTATCGGGCACGCTGATCACCCAGCCGAGCGGCTCGTGGCGCTTCCCCGCGCCGCGCTCGGCCTGAAAGATCTCCTTGAAGGCATCGATGATCAGCGAGGACGGAACGGATTCGGGCATCGCGGCTTCCTCCTTGAGCGAGCGGTCGGCCCGCTCGAACGCCGCAGAGTCTGCCACAGGAGGCGCCCGCGCGAAAGCGCTACCTGGCCTTCCCGCTACTCGATGATCTGACCGGCGCGGGGCAGCCAGGACTCCGGAATCGGCGGCGCGACGCATCATCGCGTCGTAGTCGGGCGAGTAGGCCACGAGTCCACCGCTTCCACGAACCACGACGCCCAGTACATGGCGGGAAGGCGATGCTGCGCGGCGAGCTCGGCGATCCGGCGACCGTTGGCGCTGAGCATGGGATCGGTGAGGACGAGAAGCCCCTGCCCTCCGCCGCTGATCACCCGCTCGAACCCCCGGTCCAGATCCTGGGGACGGCGAACCTCGGCCTTGACGAGCTGGAAGCCGATCGTCCGCGCGGCTCGCTCCGTGTCCTCGCGATACAGGCCGAACACGTGATCGAATTCGGGATTCTCGAGCACGCCGATCCGGGTGACGCGCGGGACGATCTCCTTGAGGAGCTGGAGCCGCTTCTCGACCAGATCCGCCGCGTAGTACGTCAACCCGGTCACGTTGCCGGCCCGCCGGCCGAGGCTCGCCACGAGACCGGTGCGGACCGGATCGCCGCTCGCGATCATGACGATCGGGATGGTGCGCGTCGCCCGCTGCGCCGCCTAGTGTTCCGTATAGGAAGTCAGGTTAATATATGCCATGGCATTCTCCGGGAGGGAATCCATGGCCAATCGTGTTCGCCCCATCGTGGTCAGCGAGGCGGCTCGGCGTGAGCTGGAGCGGCTGCAGCGATCGCCCTCGGCCGCCGCGGGGCTCAGTCGCCGCGCCCGCACGGTGTTGCTGATGGCTCAAGGCCTGGCCGGGGTGGAGATCGCCGCGCGAACGGGCTACACCGTGGTGCAAGTCAGCCGGCTCCGTCGTCGGTTCGCGGAGCAGGGCGTCGCGGGCCTGCAGGACCGGCCGCGGTCGGGCCGGCCGCCGACGATTACGGCCCGGAAGCGGGCGCAGATTGTCGCCTTGACCCTGAAGTCCCCCGCTCCGGGCCTCACCCATTGGTCGACCCGGGACCTCGCGCGGAAAGCCGGCGTGTCCCATGGTACGGTGCATCGTCTCTGGCGCGCCCACGCCCTCAAACCGCATCGGGTGTCGACGTTCAAGTTCACGACCGATCCCGCCGCGGAGGACAAGATCTACGACGTGGTCGGCCTGTACTTGAATCCGCCGACGAACGCCGTGGTGGTCAGCCTCGACGAGAAGACGCAAATCCAAGCCCTGAGCCGCACCCAGCCGCTGCTGCCCTTGCGTCCGGGGCTGGCGGCCCGCCAGACGCACGACTACCGGCGCAATGGTCTGACGAGTCTGTATGCGGCGTTGGAGATCACGAGCGGCCGCGTCCTGGGCGAGTGCGCGCCGCGGCACACCGGCGCCGACTTCCTGCGCTTCATGCGACGTGTGGTGCGCCGGTACCGCGGCCGTGAACTGCACGTCGTCCTCGACAACTCGTCGACTCATTCGACGCCCGCGGTGCAGCGGTGGCTCAGCGAGCATCCGGAGGTCCGATTCCACTTCACGCCGAAGGGCGCGTCCTGGCTCAACATGGTCGAGGCATGGTTCGGCATCCTCACTCGCAAGTCGGTCCGGCGGGGTTCGTTCGATACCGTCCGCGCGTTGATCCGTCACATCGAGGCCTATATCGCCGAATGGAACAGCCATCCGA
Source organism: Actinomycetota bacterium (assembly GCA_046735575.1). Classification (GTDB taxonomy): domain Bacteria; phylum Actinomycetota; class Thermoleophilia; order Gaiellales; family Gaiellaceae; genus GMQP-bins7. The sequence goes on along the minus strand of JBKPTS010000058.1, from coordinate 340 downwards.
CCCCGTTCGTGTGGACCAAAGATCCGGCTGCCATCGTCAAGAAGGCCGTCCGCCGTGGTCGTTAACATGACTTCACGGACGGAACACTAGCTGGCGCCAAGCTAGCAGCGGCGGATCAGGGTCGTCCACTCCTCGCCGGGCAGGAGTGGCTCCGGCGTGCCCTTCCAGGCCTGGGCCATGGCGCGCAGGTGCGCGATGCGCTCGGCGGGCTCGGGGTGGGTCGAGAGGTAGGTCAAGGGCTTGGGCGTGGCGCCCTCCTCCTGACGGAGCTTGTCGAAGAAGGCGATCATCCCCGCCGGGTCGATGCGGGCCGCCAGCAGCATCTTCATCCCCTCCACGT
>JBKPTS010000057.1:0-16601 GCA_046735575.1 Actinomycetota bacterium | reverse complement strand
GCGGTCGTGATGTGCGCGAGATGCGCTGCACCCACACCCGCGTCGTACAGCGCATGGGCGTCTCCGAAGCTCTCGCTCTGCACGTCGACGAGATTCACGCCGTTGTACGTCTCGCCCAGCGTCTCCCAGCAGCCGATCGCGACGAGATAGAGGGCGGCCGTGACGGCAGCGCCCACGATTGCCGCCGGGCCCGACGAGAGAGCCCCGGCAAACGTTTCCGCGAACCAGATGAAGAGGACGACGGAGACGGCGACGAGGCCGGCTTGCCAGGCAACTGCGGTGCCGTGCGCCGAGTAGTACTCGACGACGGTGTCGCCGCGTGCGGACGACGGGCCCGGAGCAATCGCGAACGCAATCACCACGAGAATCGCGAACACGGCGCCTCCCGCTGCTGCGAACAGCCGGAGCATCTCCATCTCGCCATTCTCGATCAGCAGGGAGCGGCCGTCCAGCCGCGCTCACCTCGATGGCTCGACCGCGTGTCGTGCGGGTCCGCCCGTCATCCGGACCGGAGCAGAATGGCCCGTCAGGAGAGCGCGCGCTCGAGGGCGGCCCGACCGTACGGGCCGCCGTGCGTGGCGAGCACGTGCTCGACCGGCTTCTCGAGCAGGGGCCGCAGGCCTTCGACGACCTGCTCCCGGGTCATGTCGGGATCGAGCCAGCGCGGGTTGATGTGCAGCCCGTCGCCGAAGTCGGGCAGCGTGTCGCCGACGACGACCGCGCGCTTGCTCCCGACCCAGAGCAGCATGTCGTTCGGCTTCTGACCGGGAAACGCCTCGACCCCGACATCGAGCCGGTCGCCCGCTGCGTACGGGTGGGCCTCGCCCTTTCCTTCCTTGAGGAGCCAGACCACGTCCGGGCTGCCGTCGCCCGCCTGCTCGGCGGTGATCCCGTACTTCTGCATGAGGTATTCCGCGCTGTCGGGCAGCGGCGTGTACACGGGCACGCCGAGCCGTTCCACGAGGCTCTCCGAGTCGCGCTCGTGCCATGGCGCGGTCAGAACGATCGCCGTCTCGCGCTCGCCCGTGAGCTGCTCGATCTCGCCGGGCGGCGAGATCGGGTCGAAGAGCAGCAGGCGCTCACCGTCGTCGACCGCGTACGAGGAGACCTCGGGATCCCACGGCTCGCTCTCCCGCCACTCCGGATGACGTGCCTTCCAGTGCCACAGGCCAGGGGCCAGCTCGTCCACCGCTGGCGATGCTACTCGCCGGCGTCAGCCGTACACGGAGACGTGCCCGTCGGCGCCGGGGCCGAACGGCTCCCGCGTCCAGTCGGCCCACCGCTCCACCAGCCGCAGGCCGGCGACGCGGGCCATCAGGTCGATCTCGGGCGGCCATGCGTAGCGGACGCTCGACGGATAGAGCCGGATGCCGTCCTCGCGGAGCACGACGATGTTGACCTCGAGCCGCTGCTCGACCTCGTCGTGGTGGGTCGGCATGAGGGTGACCTCGTCCGGCCGCAGCGCGTACGTGAGGACGTTCTTCGCCGGAAGCTTGGTCATCGGGTAGGGGGCGTAGCACTCGAGGACCAAGCGTCCCCCGGGGGCCAGGTGAGCGGCGGCGCGCTCGACGCACTGCACCTGCCGCTCCTGGTTCGTGAGGCTGAAGAGGGTGTTGTAGGCGAGGAGGACGACGTCGAACCGCTCCTCGAGGTCGAACGCGGCCATGTCCTCGACGTGCGCGGCGATCGCATCGCCGCCAGGCTTGTCGCGCATGCGCTCGACCATCTCCGGCGAGAGCTCGATGCCCTGCACCGAGAGCCCCTTCGCCGCGAGTGGAACGAGGAGCCTGCCCGTGCCGCTGCCGAGCTCGAGCAGCCGCCCTTCCGTGCCCTCGAGCAGCTCGACGAGGAACGACACCGCCTCCTCGGTCGACTCCGCCGAAGGCGCCCCGAAGACGGTCTCGTCGTAGATCGCGGCGATCCGCGCGCCGTACAGCGACTCCTGCCACCCTTCCATCCGCCGACGTCAAGCCTAGGGAGGCGGGCGGAGGGCGTCGCCCGGGACGCGACCTTTACCCCGTTCGAGGGAGGCCCGAGGGCAGCACGGGGACGACGAACCTGATGTGCACGCGCTCGTTCTCCGCGCGGCGGTTCTCGTGCTCGCTGCCGCCTTCCCGCTCTGGCTGCTGCTGTCGCTCACCGTCCTCATCGGTCGTGCGCGCTACGACCGCAGGCAGCGGACGGGCGCGAGGTCGCCGTCGCCGCGGCAGGCCGACCGGCTCCTCCGCCGCGCGCTCGGGAGCCCGCGGACGGAGTGGGGCGAATGGCGGAAGATCACGGCGATCAACCGGCTCGCGCGCATGCGACACCCTGCGACCCCGCACGTCCTCTACCACGCGCTCTGGGGGCCCGACGACAAGGCAGCCGGAGCCGCGATCCGCTCCCTCGGCATGCTCGGCGACCTGTGGGCCATCGAGCTCCTCGTCGCGGCACTCCGTGGGGGCCGGGTGCCGCGCTCGCGCGTGGCGTCCCAGCTCGAGCGTCTCTATCCGGAGCCGGGCTTCCTTCTGCTGCCGCTCCTCCGCGACCCAGATCCGGCAGTTCGCTTCTGGGGAGCGACCCTGCTCACGCCCTACGGCTCCCTCGCCGAGGTGGAGCTCGTGAACCTCACCCGCGACGAGGACGCGAACGTGCGGGCGGCGGCGGTCGAGGCCCTCGGTCACCGGCACGGGTCGTACGCGGCCGAGGCGGCCGTCGCGCTCCTCGACGACCCGGCGTGGTTCGTCCGCGTCCATGCGGCGCGGGCCGCCGGCCACGCCGCGGGCGCCGAAGCCGCCCCCGCGATCGCCCGCCTGCTCGCGGACGAGCGGTGGTGGGTGCGGACCGCGGCGAAGGACGCCCTCGAGGCGATCGGCAAGGACGCGGTGCCGGCTCTCGTCCCCGTCCTCTCCTCCTCCGATCGGTTCGCCCGCAACGGCGCCGCCGAGGTGCTGCAGGACATCGGGCTCGTCGATCACCTCGCGCTCGAGGATCCCGGGAGCTCGCTGCTCAGGAGCATCTACAAGGCCGGCGGCCCGCGCCTGCGTGCGGCGGCAGAGGCGCGCGCGGCCCAGGCCCGCGCGGCGAGACGGGAACGGGCGGCATGAACGAGCTGCTCACGGTGGTCGTCGCCGTCTGCCTTGCGTACCTCCTGCTGCTGAACCTGATCTACGTGGCGCTCGCGGTCGTGTCGGCCTTCGAGAACAGCGTGCGCCGGAAGGAGAGCGCGGCCGAGGACTACGAGACGCTCGCGTCCTCGCGCTTCACGATCCCGGTGAGCGTGATCGTGCCCGCGTTCAACGAGGAGACGTCGCTCGTGCCCGCGATCCGCTCCATGCTCGACCTCGAGTACCCGGAGCACGAGGTCATCGTCGTGAACGACGGCTCCACGGACGACACGCTGGCAATCCTGAACGAGGTGTTCGAGCTCGAGCCGTTCGAGACCTTCGTCCGCGCGGTGTTCCCCTCGGCGGAGGTGCGCGCCGTCTACAGGAGCCGCACGCACGAGAAGCTCCTCGTCATCGACAAGGAGAACGGTGGCAAGGCGGACGCGATGAACGCCGGCTTCAATGCCGCCCGCTACCGCTTCGTCTGCGGCATGGACGCGGACATGGTCATCGCGCCCGACGCCCTGCTCAAGGGCATGCGCCTCGTCATCCAGGACCCGGGGCGTGTGGTCGGCGTCGCCAGCCAGCTCGGGCTGGCGCTCGACCCGGGGCGCGCGATGGCAGCACCGCCCGGCGGCCGCCCAGTCGAGCGGCGGCCCCTCTTCGCGTACCAGCACCTCGATTTCCTTCGTGCCTTCCTCGTCAACCGCCTCGCCTGGTCGCGTCTCGGCTTCATGCTCTGCGCCTCCGGCGGCTTCCACATCTGGCGGAGGGACCTGCTCGAGGAGATCGGCGGCTACTCGCTCGGCTTCACCTGCGAGGACATCGAGCTCACGTTCAGGGCGCACGAGCACCTCCTGCGCGAGGGCAGAGAGTACGCAGTCCTGAGCCTTCCCGACAACATCGGCACGACCGAAGCGCCGGACACGGTGCGCAAGCTCGTCTCGCAGCGGGAGCGATGGCAGCGGGTGATCAACGAGACGGTGTGGCATTACCGCCGGATGTGCTTCAACCCGAGCTACCGGGCCGTCGGGCTGCTCGGGGTGCCCTTCTATCTCGTGACCGAGGTGCTCGCGCCCGCGGTGGAGCTCCTCGCGCTCGTCTCGCTGCCGCTCGCGTTCGTCCTCGGCGTCTTCGACCTGCCCGCGTTCCTCGTCATGATCGCGGCCGTCGCTTTCCTCACGGCGTCCCTCACCGCCGTCGCGATCCTGCTCGACGACGTCCACTCGAGGATGTACCGCCTCCGCGACCTGGCGTGGCTCCTTCTGCTCGCGCCGTTCGACCTCGTCCTCTACCGCCCGATCATCTTCTGGTCCCGCTTCAAGGGCACCTGGCGCTACCTGCGCGGCGACAAGTCCTGGGAACGCTTCGCGCGCAACACCCGCTCGCAGCCGGCGTAGGCGGGGGCTCGAGAAGCGGCCGCTACTGTGCCGCGCGATGGCGTCGATCCACGAGGCACTGGGGATCGCGGTGCTCGTCGTGTGCTTCGGGGCGGCGCTCGTGGGCGTCGTCGCCTACAGGCGAAGGGCCGGCGGCTCGCTCGTCGCCCACTCGCTGGCACTCGCCCAGACGCTGCTCATCGCGCAGGCGGGGCTCGGCCTCCTGCTGCTCTCCGACGGGAGGAGGGCGCCCGACAGGCTCCACTACGCATACGGCGCGTTCGCGCTCGGAGCGGCGCTCTCGCCGTGGTTCTACGCGCCGAGCGAAGGGCCGAAGAGGCTGCTCTGGTTCGCCGCGACGACGTTCCTCGCCGGCGCTCTCGCGGTCCGCGCTTTCATGACGGGGCTATGAGCGCCTCGCAGAACGAGCGGCCATGTCGATAGGCGGACGTCGGATGACGCGAGGCGGCGTCCTCAGTCGCACCCATATCTCGTTCGATATGGGTGCTCCCTGCGTCCTTGCCTCGCGCCCTCCGCCATCCGCCTCTCAACGGGCGATCATTCTGCGAGACGCTCCGTGAGAAGGCTCTGGGACAGCGTCCCGCCGCTCGTCCGCGGGCTCGCGCTGGTCGCCCTCGTCGCGCTCGTCGTCGTCGTCCTCTCTCTCCAGCCGGTCCTGGCGACGGTGGGCGGGCTCGTCCGGATCGCCTTCTTCCTCGCGATCGCGTTCTTTCTCTTCCTGCTCTGGCGCGAGCGCCGTGGCGATCTCGAGGTGTGGACGGACTGGAACCGCCGCGTCTTCTACGCGGCCATCGTGCTCGCGGTGGTCGACATCGGGATGCTGATCGGGCTCGGGGCATCCGGCCCCAACGCGCTCGCGTTCTTCCTCGTGCTCGGGGGCTGCGCCTGGGCCGTCGTGCGCGTCTGGCGCGCCGAGCACCGGCTCTGAGCCGGCGGGCGCGCTACGGCAGCCGGAAGATCGGCCCGTCGCGGATCGTCGGCGGCGCCGGGTTGACCGGATGGACGAGCCGGAGCCGGTAGCGGTACTCGCCGCGGCCGAGGTGGCGGGGAGCGAACTGGACCTGCACGCGCTGGCCGATGCTCGCGCGCCCGCTCTTGACCATCTTCGTGACGCCCGTCGAGGCCTTGATCACCCGCACCTGGTAGAGGCAGTCGAGGAGGCACGTGAAGCTGGCGCGGAACTGCCCCTGCCGCGCCGCCGCGCGACCCGCGAAGCGGATCTTCGTCGCCCGCACGGGGAGCTCGATGCCCGGGCAGTGGGCGATGGAGCCTCCGGCCGTGCGGTTCAGCGCCGCGCGCACCGGGGCGAGGCTCCGCTTCGGCGTTCCGTCCGCGTAGAAGAGGCCGGACTGCCAGCGGTCGAGCGGGCCCTCGTCGATCGTGTGCAGGAGCAGGATCCCCTCGACGGTCGGCTGGCAGAAGGCCATCGCGAGCGCCTGCTGGTAGTAGGCCGCCTGCGTCGCCTCGGTCGTGGGCTTGGTCGTCGTCGGCTCGGTCCCCGAGTAGAGGGACGCCTTCCCAGCCGGGATCTGGGTCTCCACGCCGTACTCCCCGTACAGGATCGGCAGCGTGGATCCGGCCTGCGCGGTGCCGTCGAACGCCTGTCCGAGGATCCCCACGAGCTTGTCGTAGTCCGCGATCGCGACGGCCGTCGTCAGCGGGTGGGCGAAGGTCGGGGGCAGGCTCGACGTGTCCTCGTAGACGTGGATGGAGAGCGCGTCCATGATCGGCGTCGTCCGGCCCGAGGCGCGGTAGGCGGCGCCGACGTCGCGGATGAACGCCGTGGGGGAGTGCGTCGGCCGGATACCGTCCGGGTTGTCGGAGCCCCGCGGCGAGACGGCGAGCCCGTAGACGGTCGTATCCGGGTTCGCGGCCTTGATCGCGTCGTACGTCCGGGCGAGGAGCGTGTAGTACGAGGCGGCAGCCGCGTCCGAGCCGTCGGGGCCGAACTGCGGGAGCCAGAAACGGTTCAGGTTCGGCTCGTTGCCGACGATGATGGCGGGGACGCCCGTCTCGCGGACGATGGCGGCGGCGTAGGAGGCGAACTGGCCCTGGGCCTCGTCCGTCAGCGGCGTCGTCCGCGACCCGAACGGCATGACCGTGACGAGGACCCGCACGCCCTCCATCCGGCCGGCCTCGGACACGCTCTGGAGGACCGCCAGCTCGTCGGGCGTCGGCTCGGTGGCGCCCGGCGTCCAGATGCTCTCGATACGGACTGCGTGGAGCCCGGCGAGGCGGAGCTGCGCGATCTTCGACTGCGCTTCCACGAGGGTCGGGGCGCGCACCTGATCCTCCACCGCCCCCAGCAGGAGGCCCGGAGCAGCGTTTGCCGGACGCGCGCTCCCGAGCAGGGCGAAGAGCGCGACGAAGCACAGGAGACACGCAAAGTGGCGCATTTGCACGGCGGTACGCTAGCTCGGAATTGTCTGGAACCCTTGAAGACGAGGTGAGGCGGCTCCCACGCCGCCCCGGCGTCTACCTCTTTCGCGACGAGCGGGGCGAGGTCCTCTACGTGGGCAAGGCGAAGTCGCTGCGCTCCCGCGTGCGCAGCTACTTCCAGCGCGGCGACGGGCGACCCGGGGCGGCGCAGCTCGCGAGCCGGATCGCCGACGTCGAGGTGATCGTCACGCGCAACGAGGCGGAGGCGCTGCACCTGGAGCAGAACCTCGTGAAGCGGCACCGGCCGCCGTTCAACATCCGCCTCCGCGACGACAAGTCGTTCCCGTACATCGCCGTGACGGTCGCGGACGAGTACCCACGGGTCATGTTCACCCGCGAGCGCCACCGCCGGGGAACGGTCTACTTCGGGCCGTACGCGAACGCGAAGAAGGTGCGCGAAACGCTCGACGTCCTGAACCGCGCCTTCCGCTTCCGGCCCTGCGAGGGCCCGCGGCCCGGGCGGCACTCGGGGATCCCGTGCCTCGACTTCCACATCGACCGCTGCTTCGCCCCCTGCATCGGGAACATCAGCCGCGAGGACTACGGCGAGATCGTCGACGGCGTCGTCGGCTTCCTCTCGGGCGACACGCGGACCATCCAGCGGCAGCTGGAGGAGCGGATGCGCGAGGCGGCCGAGGACGAGCGCTTCGAGGAGGCGGCGCGCTACCGGAACCGGCTCTTCGCCGTGCGGCACCTCGTCGAGCGGCAGGCGGCCGACAGGCGCGCTGTCGGAACGGTCGACGTGCTAGGCCTCGCGCTCGACGCGGACCGCGCGGCCGTCCAGGTCTTCCCGCTGCGCGACGGCAAGCTGATCGACCGCTACGGCTTCCACCTCGAGAACGTCGAGGGCGAGGACGAACAGGCGGTGCTCGAGGCCTTCGTCACGGAGTACTACGGCTCTGCGCCGAGCGTCCCCCCCGAGGTCGTCGTCCCGCCGGGAGTCGCGGACACGGACGCGATCCGCGACTTCCTGAGCGAGCGCCGCGGCGGACGCGTCGAGGTCCGGTCGCCCGCGCGGGGGGAGAAGAAGCGGCTCGCCGACCTCGCCGCGGAGAACGCGCGTCTCGCGCTCGAGTCGGACACGGTCCAGCGCGAGGAGAAGCGGCAGCGGCGGATCGCGGCGCTCGAGGAGCTCCGCGAGTGCCTGAACCTCGAGAGCCTGCCGCTCCGGATCGAGTGCTTCGACATCTCGAACATCCAGGGCGAGTCGATCGTGGCGTCGATGGTCGTGTTCCAGGACGGAAAGCCGAAGAACGCCCACTACCGCACGTTCGCCATCCGCGGCCTCGCGGGGCAGGACGACGTCGGGGCGATGCGCGAGGTCATCAGCCGCCGCTTCACTCGCGTGGCCCGCGGCGACCTGGACGAGAGCTTCGGCTCGACGCCGAACCTCGTCGTGGTCGACGGGGGCAAGGGCCAGCTCGGCGCCGCCCTCGCTGCGATGGACGAGCTCGACCTCCCGCGCGTCGCCGTGATCGCGCTCGCGAAGCGGGAGGAGGAGGTGTTCGTCCCCGGGGTGGCCGGTGCCGTCAGGCTCGACCCGCACGGCGCGGGCCTCCAGCTCCTGCAGCGGATCCGCGACGAGGCGCACCGCGTCGCCCTCCGCTACCACCGGCAGAAGCGGGGCACGCGGGCGCTGGAGACGATCTTCGAGGGGCTTCCGGGGATCGGTCCGGCGCGACGGCGCGCGATCCTGCGCCACTTCGGCTCGGTCGAACGCTTTCTCGCCGCGTCGCAGGAGGAGCTCGAGGGCGTCCCCGGCCTGCCGCAGAAGACGGCGCGCGCGATCTACGCCCAGCTGCACAAGGCCGGCCCCTCGTGACGGGCTCGCGCCGGGGTGCGTTCGCCGACCCGCACGGGGCGGAGCGTCCGCTCTCGCCTCCCCCGAGCTACGGCGTCCCGACGGAGGGCGGCGAGCTGATGCCGTGGTCGTTCGTCGTGGAGGAGCTGGCGAAGGCGCGGAACTACTGGGTGGTGACGGTGGGACGCCAGAGCCGACCGCACTCGGCGCCGGTGTGGGGCGTCTTCGTCGCCGACGACCTCTTCCTCGAGACGTCGCCGAGCACTCGCAAGGGGCGCAATCTGGCCCGCAACCCCGCGGTGGTCGTGCACACGGAGAGCGGGGACGACGTGGTCATCGTGGAGGGCGCGGCCGCCCCGTTCCGTGCCGCTGCCGAGCTCGGCGCGGAGATCGCCCGCGCCTTCGCGGGCAAGTACGAGGGATACCGGCCCGACCCGGCCGAGTGGGCGGAGCAGGGCTCCCTCTACCGCGTCGAGCCGAGCGTCGTCTTCGCCTGGCGCGACATGCCCACCGCGACCCGCTGGCGCTTCCGCGGCCGGGAGTAGTTCAGCGTGCCGGCTTCTGCGGCGCGGTCTCCAGGGTCTTCGAGATGCGCACGGTGCGCATCATCAGGAAGATCGCGACGAACCCCACGACGACGTTGGTCGTGATCAGCGTCAGCTTCATGCCCACGCTGAAGGCGAGCAGCTTCGAGCTCGCGACTGCGCCGCGGAGGACGTAGAGCAGGAACGCCTGCTCCGTGCCGATGCCCGCAGGCGTGAGCGGCAGGGTGGTGGCGAGACTCGCAGACACCTGCACGAGGAGCGCGTTGCGGACGGTCTGCGGGATCCCGAAGGCCGCGAGGAGGAACCAGATCGTCACGATCCGGAACGTCCAGTCGAGGAACTGCCAGAGGGCGACCGTCTGCAGGTACCGCCTCGGCCGCCCGAGCACCGTGAAGGCCTGCCGGACGCGGCCCCAGAAGTTCGCGATGTGGTCCTTCGCCCAGTAGAGGAACAGGAGGATCGCGAGGATGAGGAGCCCGATGACGGCCTCCGCGACCTTCGGCCGGTTGAAGAGCCAGCCGAAGTCGAAGCTCGGGAGGTCCGGGATGCTGCCGACCGGGGGGAGCGCCCGCTGGGTGGTGACGGCCCAGACGAGGAGCGACGTCGCGGCGACGAGGTCGAAGAGCATGAGGACGAAGCTGCTCGAGACCACCGTCGTGTACGTGCTCCCCGGGATCGTGCGGTGCGCGAGCACGACGCGGACGGCATCGCCCGCCCGGATCGGAATGACCGCGTTCACGCCGACGCCCGCGACGTAGGCGCCGAAGATCGGGAGCCGGCGGACTCTCGTCTCCGGATACGCGGCCGCGAGCACGTTCCGCCAGGCGGTGCTCGTGCACGTGAGCCGAACGAGGTGCGCAAGGACCGCGAGGAAGAGCGGAAGCGCGTGGACCGAGGTGAGCTGATGGAAGAACGCGTCGATCCCGTCGAGGACGCGGACCACGCGCTCTGCTCCTTACCTGCGGATCGCTACGTGACTCGCCCGTCCCCGTCGGCGGCGAGGAAGGGATACCGGTAGTCGGTGGCCGGGAGGAAGGTCTCCTTGACGGTGCGCGGCGACACCCAGCGGATGAGGTTCCAGGGCGAGCCGGCCTTGTCGTTCGTCCCGCTCGCACGCGCGCCGCCGAACGGCTGCTGGCCGACGACGGCTCCCGTCGGCTTGTCGTTCACGTAGAAGTTGCCGGCGGCGTAGCGCAGCGCGTCGTGCGCCTCCTCGATCGCCGAGCGCTCGTTCGCGAACACCGCGCCCGTGAGCGCGTACGGCGCCGTGTCGTCGACGAGCCGCAGCGTTTCGTCCCAGCGCTTCTCGTCGTACACGTAGGTCGTGACGATCGGCCCGAAGAGCTCGTCGCGCAGGAGCCTGAAGCCCTTGTCGTCCGTCTCGATCACGGTCGGCTGGACGAAGAAGCCCTCCGAGTCGTCGGTCGAGCCTCCGGCGACGACCTCGGCGCCTGCGGACTTGGCCTCCGCGATCGCCTGCGCGTGCGTCGCATAGGCGTTCTCGTCGATGACTGCACCCATGAAGTTCTCGAAGTCGGAGACGTCGCCCATCTTGATCGAGGAGACGTCGGCTACGAGGCGCTCCTTCACCTCCGGCCAGATGTTCGAGGGGATGTAGAGACGCGAGGCCGCCGAGCACTTCTGGCCCTGGTACTCGAAGGAGCCGCGAACGACCGCGGTCGCGACCGCCTCGGCGTCCGCGGAGGGGTGCGCGAGGATGAAGTCCTTGCCCCCCGTCTCGCCGACGATGCGCGGGTAGTTCCGGTAGTTGCCGATGTTCGCGCCGACCGTGTGCCACATGTCGTTGAAGACCCCGGTCGAGCCCGTGAAGTGGATGCCGGCGAGCTCGGGGCTCGCGAGCGCGGCGCTTCCGATGGTCGAGCCCGAGCCGTAGACGAGGTTGATCACGCCGTCCGGCAGGCCCGCCGCCTGCATGAGCCGCATCAGGTAGTAGGCGGAGAAGGCGGCGGTCGAGGCCGGCTTCCAGACGACCGTGTTGCCCATGAGCGCCGGCGACGAGGAGAGGTTCCCCCCGATGCAGGTGAAGTTGAAGGGGCTGACCGCGAAGACGAAGCCCTCGAGCGGGCGGTACTCCATCCGGTTCCACGTCCCGGTCGGCGAGTACGGCTGCTCCGAGTAGATGCGGACGATGAACTCGGCGTTGTAGCGCCAGAAGTCGATCATCTCCGCGACTGCGTCGATCTCGGCCTGGTGCACGGTCTTCGACTGGTTGAGCATCGTGGCCGCATTGAGCGTCGCGCGCCAGGGCCCGGAGAGGAGCTCGGCCGCGCGCAGGAAGATCGCCGCCCGCTCGTGCCACGGCATCGTCGACCACTCCTCGTGCGCCGCCCGCGCGGCCGCGATCGCCTGCTCGACGTGCTCGGGGCCTCCCTTGCTCACGTCCGCGAGCACGTGCTTCTTGTCGTGCGGCTCCACGGCCTCGAAGGTCTCGTCGGAGTAGACGTCCTTGCCACCGATGACGTGCGGGATCGTGATGCGCTCCGTCTCGAGCTCCTTGAGGCGGAGCTGGAGCTCCGCCCGCTCCGGGCTTCCGGGCGCGTACGACTTGATCGGCTCGTTCTGCGGCTTCGGCGGCGTGAAGATCCCCGGGGCAGTCATTTCCCGCTCCCGGCGCCGGCGAAGCCGGCGACTCCGCTCTCGATGAGCTCCTTCGAGACTACGCTCATGACCGCGATTCTAGAGTTGTCGAGGCATCGGCCGGGATGATTCGGGAGAACCTCGATCCGTGAAGACCTCCGAGGACGTGCGGGACGAGCTCGCGCGGATCGCGCCCGTGCGCGAGTGCGACCGGCGCGCGGAGCTCTCCGCGCTCTTCCATTCCGCGGGGAGCCTGCACCTCAGGGGGCGCGGCGAGTGGGCGCTCCATCTCGACCTGGCGAGCGGCGCGGCCGCGCGGCGCGCCTTCGCGCTCCTGCGCGAGGAGGGCATCCGCTCCGAGATCAGGACGTACCAGCGGCACGCCTTCGACCGCGCGACGCGCTACCAGCTCCACGTGGAGGGAGGCGGGCAGACGCTCGAGGTCCTCTTCGCGGCGGGCGTCCTCGACACACGGCACGCCCCGCTGGAGCGTCCGCCGCTCCGCGTAGTCGGCCGCGCCTGCTGCCGCGGCGCATACCTGCGCGGAGCGTTCCTCGGCGGCGGCTCGCTGTCCGGGCCGCGGTCGCCGCACCTCGAGCTGCGGGCCGCCTCGCGCTCGGCCGCCGAGCTGCTCGTCGACGTCGCCGCTCGTTCGGGAGTGGAGCTCGGGCTCGCCGAGCGCGAGACGCACGCCGCCGCGTACGCGAAGAGCTGGGACGCGATCGAGTCCGTTCTCGCGCTCGCGGGCGCCGCGGAGACGGTGCTCGCGCTCGAGGAGCGTGCCGTCCTCGCGTCGGCTCGAGGGAAGGCGAACCGGCTCGCGAACGCCGACCACGCCAACGTGGTGCGGACGAGCCGCGCCGCCCGTCCCCAGCTCGAGGCCGCCCGCCGCCTGCAGGCGGAGGGGAGGCTCGAGCGGCTGCCGCCCACGGTCCGCGAGGCGGCCGAGCTGCGCCTGCGGAATCCCGCGCACTCGCTGCGCGAGCTCGCGGCGCGGGCCGAGCCGCCGGTGAGCAAGGCCGCGATGCACCGGCGGCTGCGCCGGATCGAAGAGCTCGCGGGTTAGACTCGCCGCGATGGCCGTTCGGGTGGGCATCAACGGATTCGGGCGCATCGGCCGCAACTTCTTCCGTGCGCAGGCGGCGCGCGGGGCCGACATCGACGTCGTCGCGCTGAACGACCTCGGGGACGCGAAGACGATGGCCCATCTCCTGCGGTACGACTCGAACCTGGGCCCGTTCCAGGGCGAGGTGGAGCTCGCGGACGGCGTGCTGCAGGCCGCAGGAGAGGAGATCCGCATGCTCTCCGAGCGCGACCCGGCGGCGCTCCCCTGGGGCGACCTCGGCGTGGACGTCGTCCTCGAGTCCACCGGGTTCTTCACCGACCGCGAGGGAGCGCAGAAGCACCTGGACGCGGGGGCGAAGAAGGTTCTCATCTCGGCGCCGGCGAGCGACCCCGACATCACGCTCGTGCTCGGCGTGAACGACGACGCCTACGACCCGGAGCAGCACCACATCGTCTCGAACGCCTCGTGCACGACGAACTGCGTGGCGCCGCTGGCCAAGGTGCTGCACGAGCTGGGCGAGATCCAGAGCGGCTTCATGACCACGATCCACGCGTACACGAACGACCAGGTCATCCTCGATTTCCCGCACAAGGACCTGCGCCGGGCCCGCGCCGCGGCGATCAACCTGATCCCGACCTCGACGGGCGCCGCGAAGGCGATCGGGCTCGTGCTGCCGGAGCTGCAGGGGCGCGTGGACGGGATCGCGGTGCGCGCCCCGGTGGCGACCGGCTCGTTGACCGATCTCGTCGTGCGGCTCGGCAGGGAGACCGGCGTCGACGAGGTGAACGGCGCCTACAGGTCGGCCGCGGAGGGTGCGCTGCAGGACATCCTCCAGTACTCGGAGGACCCACTCGTCTCGACGGACATCAACGGCAACCCCTACTCCTGCATCTTCGACAGCGGGCTGACGATGGCCCGCGGCGAGACGGTCAAGGTCTTCGGCTGGTACGACAACGAGTGGGGCTACTCGTGCCGGCTGGTCGACGTCATCTCGAAGCTCCTCGCCTGATCGCCCGATGAGGAGGCCCCGCTCGGTCCGTGACGCGGACGTCGCGGGCAAGCGCGTCCTCGTGCGCTCCGACCTGAACGTCCCGCTCGAGGACGGGCGCGTCGCCGACGACACGCGGATCAGGGCCTCGCTCCCGACGCTCCGGCATCTGCTCGAGCGCGGCGCGGCAGAAATCAGCGTCTGCTCCCACCTGGGGCGGCCGAAGGGGCCGGACCCGGACTTCGCGATCGCGCCCGTCGAGGCCCGCTTGCGCGAGCTGCTCCCGGACGAGCGCCTGGCGGTGCTCGAGAACACGCGCTTCGATCGCGGCGAGACGAAGAACGACCCGGAGACCGCCCGCCGGCTCGCGGACGGCCACGACCTCTACGTGAACGACGCGTTCGGCTCTGCGCACCGGGCGCACGCCTCCACCCAGGGCGTCGCCCACCTGCTGCCCGCGTATGCAGGGCTCCTCCTCGAGCAGGAGCTCGAGCACCTCGGCCGGCTGCTCGGGGACGTCGAGCGGCCCTTCCTGCTCGTCGCCGGGGGAGCGAAGGTCGAGGACAAGCTGGGCGTGCTCCGGAACCTGGGCGGCCGCGCGGACGCCGTTCTCGTGGGGGGGAAGATGGCGGAGGAGCTGCGCGAGGAGAACCCGCTCGCGTACGACGCGGTGCTCCCGGTCGACGTCGTCGCGGCCGAGGCGTTCGAGGAGGACACGGAGACGAGCGTGACGCCGTTCGAAGCGCTCCCGGAGGGCTGGCTCGGCCTCGACATCGGGCCCCAGACGCGGGAGCGGTTCACGGCCGAGATCGCCGAGGCCCGCACCGTCTTCTGGAACGGCCCGATGGGCGTATTCGAGTGGCCGCGCTTCGCGGAGGGCACGCGGGCGGTAGCCCGGGCGATCGCAGGTCTCGACGGCTACACGGTCGTCGGCGGCGGGGACTCGGTCCGCGCGCTGCAGGAGGACGGGCTGGCGGAGCACGTGTCGTGGGTCTCGACGGGAGGCGGAGCGTCGCTCGAGCTGCTCGAGGGCAAGGACCTGCCGGGTGTGGCGGCGATCCCCGAAGCCTGACCCTGTCCTAAGATCGCCGCGATGCTGATCGCGGGCAACTGGAAGATGCACAAGGGCGCTCACGAGGCACGGACCTTCGCCGCCCGGCTCCGGCACCTTCCCGAGCGCGCGAAGGACGTCGACATCGTGCTCTGCCCGCCCTATGTCTCGCTCGCGGCGGCGCTGCAGGGGCTGGGCCAGGAGAGCCGGGTCCAGGTCTACGCGCAGAACGTCCACTGGGAGCTCGAGGGCGCGTTCACGGGAGAGGTCTCGGCGCCGATGGTGCTCGAGCTCGCGGTGAAGGGGACGATCGTCGGCCACTCCGAGCGGCGGCAGCACTTCGGGGAGACGGACGAGACGGTCGCGAAGCGTGCAAGCGCGGCGGTCGAGGCGGGGCTGAACGTCATCGCCTGCGTCGGCGAGACGGAGGCCGAGCGCGAGGCGGGGGAGACGGAAGCGGTGCTGCGACGGCAGGTCGAGGTCCTCCCCGAGCACGAGCGGCTGGTCATCGCCTACGAGCCGGTGTGGGCGATCGGGACCGGCAGGACGGCGAGCCCCGAGACGGCGCAGGAGGCGCATGCGTTCATCAAGTCGCTGCACCCGACGGCCGTCCTCTACGGCGGGTCCGTGAACCCAGAGAACGCGACCACCCTGCTCGCCCAGCCGGACGTCGACGGCGCGCTCGTGGGGGGCGCGTCGCTCGATCCGACGGCGTTCGAGGCGATCTGCCTCGCGGCCGCGAACGTTGCAAATGACACCATTGTCTGACACCGCTCTTTGAGCGCCACGCGCGCTTGCAGGCGTTTCGCGCCGGGGCGGTAGGACCGGTGTCAGACACCGCTCTCGTCGCGCTCGTGATCCTCGACGGCTGGGGGCTCGCGCCGCCCGGGCCCGGGAACGCGATCGCGCTGGCCGAGACTCCCGTCTTCGACTCGCTCTGGGCCCGCTACCCGCACACGACCCTCCAGGCGTCCGGGGAAGCGGTCGGGCTGCCGCCCGGCCAGATGGGGAACTCGGAGGTCGGCCACCTCACGATCGGCTCGGGCCGAGTCCTCTTCCAGGACCTCGTGCGCGTGAACCAGGCGATCGAGGACGGGTCCTTCTTCGAGAACGAGGGGCTCGTCTCGGCGTTCGCCCGGGCGAAGGAGCGCGGGGGCGCGGTGCACCTACTCGGGCTCGTCTCGTACGGAGGCGTCCACTCGCACATCGACCATCTTCGCGCCCTGCTCGAGCTCGGGAAACGCGCGGAGCTGACCGAGCGGACCTGGATCCACGCCTTCACCGACGGTCGCGACGTATCCCCGCATGCGGCCGAGTCGGATCTCGCGGAGCTCCCGCAGGATCGCATCGCGACCGTCTGCGGCCGCTACTACGCCATGGATCGCGACCAGCGCTGGGAGAGGACCGACCGGGCGCTCACCGCGATCCTCGGCGGCGGGGGAGGGCACGCCGAGAGCCCCCTCACCGCCGTCCGCGACAGCTATGCGAGCGGGGTCACGGACGAGTTCGTGGAGCCAGTCGTCCTCGACGGCCGCCCGCTGCTCGACCCCGAGCGGGATACCGCGATCTTCTTCAACTTCAGGCCCGACCGGGCGCGTCAGCTCTCGCAGCGCCTGGGCGAGGCCGC